>JBOGOU010000462.1:0-10920 GCA_050748205.1 Pyrinomonadaceae bacterium
GTCTAATACGACTGCCTCTTTGCGTCTTTGCACCTTTGCGTCTTTGCGTGAGACTACCCTGATTTTGCAGCTTTAGCCGCGCTGTGTAATCGGTGTAATCTGTGGATTTGTGCGAAGGTTTGTAAAAAAGATGGTTAAAGAAGAAGCCCAGGTGTAGTACCATGCCCGCGCGGCGCTCTCCCTGAGACCTAGTCTCCAGAATAGATGGCAAGAGGATTTCCGGGTAATGCGCAGTCCCCTCGCACGAAAAGCAATCGCACTCACGGCGCTGCTGGCCCAATCGCTACCGGTTTCAGTTCTAACAATCGCCCAACAAGGAATTCGACAAGAAACGCGCCCCCGGCGCGCGGTGGACACGGAAAGGCAGATTACTCCTACCGCCCCGGCAGACCCGTGGCGCGCGCCGCCGGCCGGAACTCCCGTCTCCCTTATTCGACTTGATGACCAACTAACGTCTGCTCAAGAGCCAAGGATCCGCGTCGGCCTCGCAACTGATGCGCGTTCCGCGACGGTCTCAACCATCGGGCATTTGATGAGTGGTAGCGAAACCGGTACCACACTAGTCCCACTGGATGTCGCGCGTGTAAGACTCGAACCTCGTCTCTTGTCTCCTGTCCAACCCATTTCCAACGAAGCCGCCTTTCGGCTTCAGGTTTCAGGCGCGGCGTCGCGCCCTGAGGCCGAGCAAAAGGCACGCGAGATACGCGAAGCGGTTGGCGAGGATTCACAGGTCACCTTCGACTCTGAAACCAAAGCCTGGGGCTTGCTAGTCGGGTCCCGACGCTCTCGGGCGGAAGCGGAAGAACTTGGCGCCAGACTCAACGAACTCGGCTTCGATGCAAACGTTTTTCAATCAGCCGCGACGTTGCCCTCCCAGTCTCCTTCGAATGTGACCTCGTCAACACCGATAACAACACAAGCGCGGATCCCGGTCGGAGGTATTCGTCCGGCGGCTCGGACCAGCGTTCCCTCACGTGAGGTGGTTGCGTTTTCTGGAAGCTCGCGGAGTTTTAGCTCGAGTGCGCCCGTCACGCTCTCTTCAGACGACGAAGCAAAGGCCCCTGTTCGCTTTAATGACCGGCCCTATCGAGGACGTATCGAAGTGTTCACAAATCCACGTGGCATGCTGACCGTGGTCAACGTTCTGGGTCTCGAAGACTATGTGCGCGGAGTGGTCGCCAATGAGCTATCGCCCGGTGGTTATCCCGCTCTCGAGGCGTTGAAGGCCCAGGCTATTGCCGCGCGGACCTACGCCTTGCGCAATCGGGGGCAGTTCTTGTCGCAAGGGTTCGACATTCTACCCACCACTCGCTCGCAGGTTTACAGGGGACTCTTGTCTGAGCATCCGTTGTCGAGCCGCGCCGTTGAGGAAACGCGGGGGTTGGTCGCAACTTACAATGGCGAGCCCATCAACGCTCTCTATACCTCGACCTGCGGCGGGCGAACTGAAGATGTCGAGAACATTTTCAATCAGGCCGTTCCCTACCTACGCGGACATGAGTGCGGAGCTGAAAGCAACGCTACGCTCGCCTCATTCACGATAAGATCAACGCGTGAGCCGCCTGAATTGCGGGAAGAGAAAAACCTTCCTTTGGCCCGCGACGTCGCCCTGCTGTCACTTCATGCATTTGCCTTGCTGCCCGCGCGCTTGAGCGATAACTGGCTGACTTCCCCGGCGACAGTAACCGAAGTTCGTGACTGGCTTGCTTCAGTTGCGCGCTTGTCGCGTCAGGTGGCGCCGATCGTAACGGAAGAGGTAAACCGGCCGGCAGCTTTTGCGACAGCCCTGAATGTGGCTGTGTTTGGCGAAAGCCGCGCCGACACCCTTTTCAACAATGCCGACACCGAGTACTTCCTCGCGATTCGTGATGCAGCTGATGTACCCATGGTGAATCGTGCCGATGTGGCGTTGCTCGTGCGAGATGGCTACTTATTAGTTTTCCCCGACGCCAGTCTGCGACCGCGTGAAACAATGTCGCGCAGCCGTGTTCTGCACGCGATCTCACGCATTCTTGAAGCGCGGACCTTCATACAGTTGCAGAAAAGTACGACGCGACCGGCAACTGCTGCTGCTCTCGTGTTGCGGTCAACGAAAGGAAAGGACCAGTCCATTAGCATAACCCCAGATGCGTATCTCTTCCGTCAAATCGGTGAGAACATGTATCCGGTAAGCTCGGTTGTTTTGGTGGGCGGTGAGAGCGTAACGTTTCACTTAAACTCGAGCGGTCAGGTCGACTATCTTGAAGTTCGTCCCGCGCCAAATGGAGCGGCAGCGGAAAGGTTTTCGCCATTTACAAACTGGACCACGGAGTTGCCGCTCGGCGTCGTGCAGGGTCGTCTCGCGCGCTACACCAGAGGAATTGGCCCAATCACGGACTTGCGCGTGGCGGCACGAGGATCGTCACGGCGGGCAATCGATCTGGAAGTCAGCGGCACGCAGGGAACTGCACACGTTCGCGGGGGACGAATTCGTTCCGTGCTGGGTTTGCGAGAACAACTATTTGTTATCGATCGGAAATACGACTCTGACGGCCAACTCATAGGCTTCAGCTTTACCGGACGCGGCTGGGGCCACGGCGTGGGGATGTGCCAGGTAGGCGCCTACGGCCTTGCGCGCCAGGGCTTCAGTTATGAGCAAATTCTCAAAACCTACTACAGCGGGATCGACCTCACCCGGCTCTACTAGTTGTAGGGGCGTCCCTCCGTGGGCGCCCGTTGTCAGCGGAACACTCTACTGCCATCGGAACACGTCCGGACCGTCCATGAAAACCGTCGCCACCGCAACCCGGGGCGCCCACGAGGGACGCCCCCTACAATGTGGCGCAGGAGTAGTGTCCGGCGGATGGCTATGCTAGATTTCCCGAAATCGACAACAAAGGAATTACCATGACCTCAAGAATTCAACCCCTCATGACCGTCGCCCAACTCGACTCATGTCCCGACGACGGAAACCGGTATGAATTGATTGAAGGAGAACTATTCGTGTCTCGCGCCCCCGGTTTACCTCACCAACTCGTCCTTAGAAACCTTGTCGTCCCAATCGCTAACTACCTCAGAAATAACCACATCGGAACGGTCGTACCCGGCCCCGGTGCTGTGTTTAGCGATTACGATGCCGTCATACCGGATCTGGTTTTCGTCACCAATGAGCGGTGGAATCGAATCGTGGCCCATGAGAGATTTGTTGGGGCGCCAGATCTGGTCATTGAGATACTGTCGCCGGGCAAAGAAAACCGCGAACGCGATCTCCGGGTGAAGCGTCAACTCTATTCAAAATACGGCGTAGCTGAATACTGGATCGTTGACACTGATAATCGGAATGTAATTGTCTTCCGCCTTCAGGAAGGAACTCTCGAAGAGTCCGCCGTGTTCAAAGAGGATGATGAGGTCGCCTCACCTCTGCTTCCAGGCTTTGGGTTAAAAGTAGCCGCCATCTTTAAGCTCTAATGCCGACCTGGTTCGCTCTCACAAATTCCCAACCATGCGCTTCTCACGTAACCAGGTAATCGGCGCTCTTATTCTTCTGGCTATCGTTTGGCTGGTTATTCTTTTTCGCATGCTATCCTCTCCGGCGTGAGCGACCCCAGGCACGAAACTCCTGTCATAGCCATTGTCGGTCCCACTGCTTCCGGCAAGAGTGCGCTGGGAACTGAACTCGCTCTAAAACTCAATGGCGAGATTATTAATTGCGACTCCGTCCAGGTCTACCGTGGGATTCAGATTGCCACGGCAAAAGTTTCTCCCGAAGAACAACGTGGCGTTCCGCATCATTTGATCGACTTCGTCTCTCCTGAAATCAATTACACGGCGGGAGAATGGGCGCGCGAAGCAGCCAAGACCATTCAAGAGATCGAAAGCCGCGGGCGTCTGCCTCTTCTCGTTGGGGGTACTGGTCTCTACTTGCGCGCGCTAAGGCGACCTTTCTTCCCCAGTCCACCGACTGATGAGAAATTGCGACGGCGCCTGACTGAGATTCGCGAGCGGCACGGCCCAGAGTATCTTTACCGCGTATTGGAACGTCTCGATGCTGAGACCGCGGAGGAGCTGTACCCGCGCGACTGGCCTCGCGTCCAACGGGCCCTGGAAGTCCGTCTTCAAACTGGCCAGCCAATGTCGGAGCAAAGAGACTTCCGCCCAGAGCCACCGGAGAGTGTGCGCCGGCTACGCATTCTTGCTGTCAATCCCCCGCGTCCTGAGCTTTACGAGCGGATCAACAAGAGAACTGAACAGCACTTTGCGGCCGGCTTGGTTGAGGAGGTAAGGAAGCTACTGGCCGAAGGCGTTCCACCAAACTCGAACGCTCTTGGCGCGCACGGATACCGCCGGGTTGTAGAGTACCTGGAAGCGCGACGGGACTTGGCCAGCGCCCTCGAGCAAACCAAACTTGACGTTCGTCACTACGCAAAAAGGCAATTGACATGGTTTCGCCACGAACCTGGAGTTAAATGGTTCAATGGGTTCGGCAACGACCGGGCCCTGCAGGACGAATTATTCAACGTTTTGAGAACCGAAATATCCTAAGAGTGGGCCTGGCGGAAGGAACGATCCACGAAATAACACGAAATATCACCAACAAATTTTCGTGTTCGTTCGTGTGGTGCGCGTGGATCGTTTGTTTTTCACCAAGCCAGATCTCAAGTTAGGTCACCACCGGCGGATGGTCTTCTCTTGTCAGTGGAATTGTCACTGTTGTAATCTGAGAAATCGCAACTATCTAGCGCCAGCCTTCTAATCAAGGTGGGATCCATGTCAGACGGAAAACCGACCCCACAAAATATACAGGATGCATTTCTCAACACGGTCCGTCGTGAGAAGTCTACCGTAACAATCTATCTGCTGAACGGCGCTAAGTTGCTCGGAAAAATTAAGAGTTTCGACAAGTTCTCGGTACTACTCGAATCTGGCTCGCAGGAACAATTGATCTTCAAGCACGCCATCTCCACAATCTCACATGCAAGGCGTTTCGCTGCCGAATCTCGTGGTCCAGCCGAAGTCGAGGAGTCTGCGCAGGAAACCGCTGACTCGCGCCATTCGTGACATTCGCCTCACTCGCGTTTAAACTCAAGCGAACAAAGCTTCCATCACCAAGAGGTCTCGTGGCAGGAACTTTTCTTACCTTCGAAGGCATAGACGGCAGCGGAAAATCTACTCAGTTGCGTTTGCTGGCCAACTTTCTGCGCCAGCAAGGCTGCCGCGTTCTAGCGACTCGCGAGCCGGGAGGAACGCCGGTTGGTTTGCGGCTGAGAGCCGCATTGCTCGACGCACAGGAACAGGTTGACCCGCTTACTGAATTGCTGGTCTTCGCCGCGGACAGGGCCCAGCACGTGCGCCGGGTGTTGCGGCCCGCACTCGCATCCGGACAAGTAGTGCTCTCAGACCGCTACGCGGATGCCACCAAAGCGTATCAGGGCGCTGGCCGGGGCTTTTCCTCGAAGCTAATTTCCGAGATCGTCGAGCTGGCCACTGAGGGACTTAAACCAGATCTCACGTTGCTCTTCGACCTTCCGGTTGGCGAATCCGTGGCGCGAACGCGGCGGAGGTCAGAAGTCAGAAACAAGGCCGAAAAAGGTGATCGACTGGATGCGGAGGATGCAGAGTTTCACATGCGAGTTCGCTACGCTTACTTGCGTATGGCTGCGCAAGAACCTGAACGCTTTCGGATCGTAGACACGAGCGGGTCGGTTGAAGACACTCATGTACGTGTGAAAGAGATTGTGGTTCCGTTTTTGGAAGAACGCGGCCACCTCGTTTTGAGAGAGCCGGCAACGGCCGGCTCGGCCCCATCACAACCGCTCTAACACATGTTTGACCAACTAACTGGAAATGATCGTGTGAAGTCTCTTCTTACGCGGATGCTGGAATCGCGCCGCGTACCGGGAGCCCTGCTTTTTTCCGGCGAAGAAGCCATAGGCAAAAAGCTCTTTGCTCTCGAGTTGGCAAAGGCACTCAACTGTCGCACGCCTCAAGGAGTTGAAGGTTGCGGAAAATGTTCATCTTGCATTCGCATTTCCAAGGTGAATTACCCGCAAAGTGAAGATAGTGACGACTGGAAGACGATCATCTGGACCGATCATCCGGACGTAGGGATGGTCGTGGCGCCGAAGCGAGTCTTGCTTGTCGATCAGATGCGCCTTATTGAGCGCGAGGCGAACTTCCGTCCCTTCGAAGGCGCCGCGCGTGTATTCCTGATCGACGACGCCGAGAAACTCAACGAGCCATCTGCAAACGCGCTGTTGAAGGTCCTCGAAGAACCCCCAAAGACTTCTCACATCGTGCTCATCACGGCACGCCCGGCAATGTTACTGCCCACAATACGTTCGCGCTGTCAGGCAATCAGGTTTGCTCCGCCATCGGTAGAAGAGATCGAGAAACACCTGAAGCAAAAAGAAGTTGCCACCGGCGCCGACCTCCGCCTCCGCGCTCGTGCTGCCGCCGGTAGCATCGGGCGCGCCCTGACGCGTGACGTGGAAACCTACAAAGAGCAACGCGAAGCAATGCTTGCGGTCCTCGACGCACTAGTGCTAGACGTGGATCGCAGTCAGTTGTTGCGTTCGTCTGAATTGTTGAATGACGCCAGGTACAAGGATGAGTTTGAAGCGCGACTCGAGCTGCTGGAAACGCTGATTCGTGATGCGTGGCTGCTTTCGCTGGGTGAAGGTGAAGAACTCTTAGTCAATGAAGACCTGCGACCGAGGCTGGCAAAAATCGGCGAGAAAATCGATAGTCACCGCGCCACAAAATGGATTGCTCAGATTGAGGACCTCCGCGAGCAACTTGCGGTGAATATCAACCGCAAACCAGCCACCGACGCGCTGTTTCTCTCGATGGCAGCAAACTGAGTCCGGGGTCTTTCGGGCTGCCGGGGCAGTAGCCCGACTGTTAAGGAGGGCTCCCTAACTAGCGAGTTGCCTCGAGCATTGGTCCTTGCCGATCGTGAGCCCTCCTTAACAGTCGGGCTACTGCCCCGCCGGCTCAACCGAATCACGGTCGGATTGCTGGCCGGTCTGGTTGCTTGTTTGTCCGCATGTTGTGAAATTCCGGATCGCTGCCATAAAGGAGCCACGATTGCGGCACTGAACAGTTATCCGCGGGTGTGCTGTCAGTAATTGTGAAAGTCCACTTCCGCGCCGGAATCTGCACCGAAGCGTTTCCGGTCTTATTACACGCGTCGATCGTTCCCATCACTCGCCGATCTGGTGCGTTGTGCTGGAGCGTGATGATGCAACCCTTCATAGTCACCTGGCCTGTGCCGGTCAAACTACTTGAATATCCGACACTGAGAATACCAGCCGCCCCCGACGGGCCGGCGGTGGTTCCGCGAGGCTGAATCGTACCGCCGGCAGTCTTCTTGCCACCCTGACCGGGAGTTCCCGCCGGACCAGTCGTTCCCTTCGGACCGGGCGGAGGCAAACAGCCACCACAGTTGAAGATATAATCGCCCGTAGAAGAATTCCAAAGAACAACTCTCGCGGGAGTGCTGTCGTCTTGTAGACAGACGTCGAACGGGCCGACTACAACTGTAGCCGTGACGTTAAAAGCACCTGCTTCCTGACCAGTAATCGCCCGGGTTGTATTGTAGACTCCATCTCGATTCACTTCTGATGGACTGATCCGCAGGTTCTGAAAATTCCCTCCCTCCATGGCAATTACGCCTTTGGAGTCGAGTTGGAGTGGCACGTCTTTTTGAATTCCTTCCAACCCGCTCACTTCTACCGTAAGTTCTGTACTCTCGCCTTTCATTAGATTGGTCTTCGGAGCACTCAGGCGGACACCGACGTTGCGGTAAGTGCCTTTCGTCTCCTTATTGCCTTCCCTGAGTGAAATCTCAACAGGTCCTGTAAAGTCACTTGGGCTACGGAAGACGATTTTGCGCGGAGACTCGGCAAGCGGGCGAATCAGCCCAAAGCCACCGGAAACGTTCTGTGTAGTCTTCTCAAAATCCTTAGACGTGCCGCTGATCGGTTTGAAGGTTAATGTGGTATTTGATGAATTGCCGTCGAAGGAACCAGTGATTTCAACAGCCCTTCCCTGCTGGCCGATCTTCGGGAGCCGGAACTCTCGGAAAGCGTTTGGCTGGGTCCTCGCCGCATCACTCTGAGGGACTTCTGGCGCCGTCGCCTTAACGTTCTGAGGCGGGGCGCTTTCTGTCTTTGGAGGGTCGAACGTTATCGTCGGCTTCAACTGAGTGGGGTCAAAAACCGGGATCCCGGTTTCAGCAACCGTCGTCCCTTCTTTGGTCTTCAAGACGACCGGAGTCTTCGGCCTCTTCTCGTCCGTGTGATAAAGAAAGAACGTCGCTGGACAAGGCCGGATAGCATCATCTTCTTTGCAGATTACACTGAAAGGCTCGATTGGTTTATCGCCGATTTCAACAACCAGGCCCTTCAGTAGACCGAGACTCTTCGCCCGCTCCTCGGGAGTGCTTCCCTTCGGTTCAGCGAACACAGTTCCCGAAATCGTATCGCCGGCCGCCATGTCATCCGGCAGATGGACGATGACTCTAGCGTAAAGCGTATCGAAGGTAACGGTTTGCAGGCCGTTGGCAGCCGCAACTGAGGTTGTTGCCTCGCTACTTTGCGCGACCCTCGCCAGCGCTGTCTGCAACGCCTTATTCGCCGAGTCGAGCTTTCTTTTGCCGCAGCCACAGCCCCAGTTGCGGCTTTCCAAGTCTCAAACGCTTCTCTCGCGTCGTCTTCAGCGTCCCCGGCCCAGGTAGGCAGCGCGGCAACACTGAAGGCTCCCAAGATAAGGCAGGTGAACAGTGTCTCAATCAACAAATTTCGTTTCACGCCATGAACGGATTTGCCGAGTGTTTTCATAAGAATCTCCTCTCTCAAAAGCCGGTTGATACTTAATAAAGGTGCATGGCGGAATATGCGAACAAAATACGCTGGTCCCGCTTGTTGTGGATTGACCCTCGGCTGGACTACTGCAGGACGATACCTGCGATTCGACGGAAGTAACACCTATCACCAAACTTGTAGGGGTGCAACTCCCGGTGCGTAGTAGTTGACGTGGTTGTTCACGTAGGGGTTCTCGTGGTAGTTGACGCGGTGGTTCACGTTGTAGTTCACGCAAAGACGCAAAGGGGCAAAGACGCAAAGAAAGCTTAGATATGAAATCAACTAATCTGGGAATAGCTTGATCATCTTTGCGTCTTTGCCCCTTTGCGTCTTTGCGTGATCACCGTGTTCCGCCGTTACGCTGCCGGCGTATCACCTTCCAGTGCGCGTGATCACCGTCATCCGCCACTCCGATTCGCGCGTTGGCATTGCAACCCCACGGAGGGACGCCCCTACATCCTCCCCGGAAAAGCAAAAGGCCGCGTGAGCGGCCTGCACCTTTACGATTGATGACGGGCTCACTAATCGACTGTAACCAGCTCCTTTTGCTCGACCGGTTTTGCCGCCGCGCCTTCGGCGAGAAGCTTCTCGGTTTCCATAACGAAAGCTTCGACGATGTTCTCGCCCGCAACCTTACGCATGGGAACGCCATTCTTGAAAATCATGCCGACACCACGGCCGAACGTCACACCAAGCTGCGAGTCGTGAGCCTCACCTGGTCCATTCACGGCACAACCCATAATCGAAAGATGCAGTGGCTCTTTGACATGTGCCAGACGACGTTCGATCTCGGTAACAATTTCTACGAAGTTGTCCACGTCAAGCCGTCCACAGGTGGGACAGGCAACCACGGTTACCCCTCGTGTACGCAACTCGAGAGACTTCAGGATCTCCCAGGCTACGCGCACCTCTTCTTGTGGCTCGGCAGCAAGCGATACGCGAATCGTATCTCCGATGCCCTCGTGAAGGAGAATACCCAAGCCGATCGAAGATTTGACCGTGCCGGTGAAGGACGTGCCTGCCTCAGTGACTCCCAGGTGAAATGGATAGTCAACTTTCTGCGCTAATAATCTGTAGGCAGCAACGGTCCGGTGAACGTCTGACGCCTTGAGCGAAATGATGATGTCAGTGAAATCAAGGTCTTCGAGGATCTTAATATGGCGCAACGCCGATTCAACCATGGCTTCAGGCGTCGCAGTGCCATATTTCTTGAGCAAATCCTTTTCCAGCGAGCCGCCATTTACACCAATCCGAATGGGCACTTTTTGCACCTGCGCCGCGCGCACAACCTCGACGATGCGTTCATGTTTGCCGATGTTGCCCGGGTTCAACCTCAGTTTGTCGATGCCTGCCTCGAGCGCCATGAGCGCCAGCTTGTAATGGAAATGAATGTCCGCAACGATCGGTACATCGGGCACGCGTTTACGAATCTCTTTCAGGGCAATGGCTGCATCGTTGTCCGGCACGGCAAGACGCACAATTTCACACCCGGCGCGAACCATCTCCTCAATCTGGGCCACGGTCGCGCCCACGTCCGCCGTGTCAGTCTTCGTCATTGACTGCACAACTACGGGAGCGCCGCCACCGATTTGAACGTTCTTAACTTGAACGGCTTTGGATTTACGCATCGTTAGTTTGCCCAGGTCCAACGTCCAAGGTCCAACGTCTCCTCAAATCAAATATGACATTGGGCATTGGACATTGGACTTTGGACTTTGGACTCATTTAGCCGGCTGAGTCACCGCAGGCTTATTGCTTTCTGCGCGGCGAGAAAACAACTTAATGACGTCATTGGAAATTACAAACACCATTAGCAGAATGACTACAACGAAACCGACTTGCTGTATCCGCTCGCGCACGGTCATCGACAACTTGAGACCAATAATCGCGAGCAAACCTTCGAGCAACAGGAGGAAAATAGCGCCGCCATCGAGGACTGGAATAGGCAGCAAATTAAAGATGCCCAGATTAAGACTCAAGAAAGCGAGCATCTTAAAAAATCCGTCCCAGCCGAGTTGATCCACGGATGCCGCGACGGCGTTATAGATACCAATGGGGCCCGATAGAGTATTTCCTG
>JBOGOU010000463.1:0-2938 GCA_050748205.1 Pyrinomonadaceae bacterium
ACTTTGACCCTTTCCCCAAAGCCAGCGAGGCAATACGGACGATCGTTACGCCCTTCCATGTTTCGCGTCTCGGAAAACGATTCGCGGGATCGTCGTAACCTCGGTCGCTCGCGAGCACCGTGACCGCGTGGCCTTGTTTGGCGAGCTCGACGGCTAAATCAGTGAGATGCTGTGCTGTGGAAACCACATCAGGATAGAAGCATTGATTAAGCAGAAGAACTCGCATTGAATCGGGACGGAGTACTGAGTGCTGAGTACTCAGCACTCAATACTCCGCACTCAATACCTCCTTTTGATCGATCTTCTCGCGGAAGTAAGCGGTCGTGCGCTCCAGGCCTTCTCGCAATTGAATCGTGGGACGCCAGCCTAACAGAGTTTCAGCGCGGGTGATGTCTGGCTTGCGCTGCCTGGGATCATCCTCAGGTAACGGCAGATACTTAACGTCTGACTTCGATCGACAAATATCGAGCACTTTAGCGGCCAGCTCTTTGATAGTGAATTCATTCGGATTACCAAGGTTAACTGGCTCATGAAGTTCGTCCGTGTTCATCAGCTTGATCAGCGCTTCAACGAGATCATCGACATAACAGAAGGAGCGCGTTTGGTCTCCCTTTCCGTACAAGGTCAACGGTTCACCCCGCAGCGCCTGTACAATAAAGTTCGAAACAACGCGTCCATCGTTTTCCAGCATGCGTGGACCATAAGTATTGAATATTCGTGCGATCCGGGTGTCGACTCGATTTTGCCGGTGATAGTCCATCATCAGCGTCTCGGCAATGCGCTTACCTTCGTCGTAGCAGGATCGAGACCCTATCGGATTGACGTTGCCCCAGTATTCCTCCGGCTGCGGGTGCACCAAAGGATCGCCATAAATCTCTGAGGTGGACGCTTGCAGAATACGGGCCCGCACCCGCTTGGCCAGTCCCAGCATGTTTATCATTCCCATCACGCTCGTTTTCACGGTCTTGACGGGATTGTATTGGTAGTGGATCGGCGAAGCCGGGCAGGCAAGATTGTAAATTTGATCAACCTCAAGCAGAACGGGCTCGATCACGTCGTGGCGTAGTAACTCGAAGCGACGGTTATCGATCAGAGGGAAGATATTTTCGCGCCGGCCCGTGAAGAAGTTGTCCAGGCAGATAACATCATGGCCTTCGGCGATAAGCCTCTCGCATAGATGCGAGCCAATAAAACCCGCACCGCCCGTAACAAGGATTCTCATATTGTTTCTTGTCTCAAATGGGGAAATCAGAGGGCTAAACTTTGGAGTGCGCCGGCAGAGCGAAGCGGCGACGGCGCTTTGGATCCACTCGCTGCCCCAACAAGATCCAAAGCGGTGTCGCGCTGCGCTTGCCACCGCACTCCATAGGATACTTCAGGCGTGATCGCTCAGAGCTCGCGTGGCCGCCTGGCTCGTTCTGGCCGTGGCCTCCATATCGGATTGGACCATCTCTTTGATCAACTCGTCGAAGGTATACCGCGGAGTCCAGCCCAAAACCTTACGCGCCTTGGTGGCGTCGCCTACAAGCTGATCAACTTCGGCCGGGCGGCGAAATCGCTCGTCAGTGGTGACATACTTCCGGTAATCGAGACCAACTTCGGCAAATGCGCGCTCGCAGAACTCGCCTACGCTGTGCGACTCACCGGTCGCAACCACGTAGTCGTCAGGCTCGGGCTGTTGCAGCATCAGGTACATTGCATGCACATAGTCCTTCGCGTGACCCCAATCGCGCCGAGCTTCGAGATTGCCAAGTCGTAGCTCCGACGCCAGGCCGAGTTTAATGCGCGCCACGGTATGACTAATTTTCCGCGTCACGAACTCGAAGCCACGACGTGGTCCCTCATGATTAAAGAGAATGCCATTGACGCAAAACATATTGTAGGCTTCGCGGTAATTGCGTGTGAGATCAAAGCCGGCTACCTTGCTAATTCCATAAGGACTGCGCGGATGAAAGGGCGTTGACTCGCGTTGCGGCACCTCGTGCACTTTTCCAAACATCTCGCTCGAGCCTGCGAAATAGAAGCGACACTTTGGCCGCAGCTCACGCAAAGCAGCAAGCATGTAATGAGTGCCGTTGATATTCGTATTCATCGTCGAGAAGCCATCCGCAAAACTTTCGGCCACGAAACTCTGGGCGGCGAGGTGATAACACTCGTCGAAATCGTATCGGCTGACGATATGGAAGATGCTGGGATAACTTTCCAGGCTGGCCGGATGCAACGTTATCCTATCGAGCAGGTGCGCGATGCGCTCGGTTCTGCGCTCAGGCGCTTCCAGCGCGACGCGACGCACCAGTCCGTGGACTTCGTAGCCGTAGGAAAGCAGTTCTTCGGCTAGATAACTGCCATCCTGACCTGTGATACCTGTGATTAGGGCTTTTTTTGGCATTTTTTAGTGCTGAGTACTGAGTGCTGATGCTGAGTACTGAGTGCTGAGTACTGAGTGATTAGCAAATGGTCCTATTTGGCGGTAATTCCAGCCTTTTCTTTTTTGCGCCGGCGTTCTACTGCCGCTCGCAGGCCGCCAATAATCTGACCAACCTCGACTGCCTGGGCCATGAGCACTTCGAACGCCTCCTCGTCCAAATATCCAACATCGAGCGCGATGTATAGTTGCGTCCGCAATTCGGCGCATGAGCCTTTAGAGATCGAAAGAAACCGGTGAAACTCCGCAAGGCTACCGCGCTCGAATCCCTCGGCCATATTCGACATGCTCGAAACGGCAGCGCGCCGCACCTGGTCTCTAAGACCGTAGTCAGTGGCAAATTTCCCTTTGTTGGTAGCTCTATAAATCTGAGAAGTGATCTTCCGAGCCTTCTGCCAGGCAATTAACTGTTCAAACTTTTCAATTTTCTTCTTCATGAGGTTCTCCTTCTTGGTGAGGTTAAAGGTTTTACTCAGCACTCAGTACTCAGCACTCAGTACTCAGCACTCAGTA
>JBOGOU010000464.1:0-37258 GCA_050748205.1 Pyrinomonadaceae bacterium
AACCGTTCGCATCGTCTTCTGTAAATTCTGGAATCGTTCGCATCCACTCTTGTATGTATTCGCATCCTCTTCTGTAAGAAACCGCCGATCGGAGACGGTCTATTCGCATTGACTTCTGGAAATGACATCTCGTGTGAATTCCAGAAGAGGATGCGAATATCCAAAAGAGGGGTACGAATGCCTATTACCCCAGACGAAGCGATGATACCTACGGACATGCCCACGTTGGACAAAGCCTCAGTAATACCAGTCGGAGTTTGCGCTTATGGTCCATATCAATCCGAAGACAGTTCAAGCTTCGGCGCAAGGTTTAGCGGAAGCCTTGAACTGCACCCTTGACTGACACAAAAAGTTAAGCACATATCCCTACGGGGAAGGAGGCTTAACAATGACCAAAGGCGCAGTAGCCGCCAAGACGGCGGTGCTCAAACGCCGCACATTCACCCGTGAGTTCAAGCTCCAGGTCATCCGCGAGGTCGAGGCCGGCAAGAGCCAGGCGCAAGTAGCTCGCGAATATCAAATCAGCGACAACACGATCTCAAAGTGGCGCCGCGAACTGCGACAGTATAAAGATCGCGCGTTCGCCGGTCGTGGTCACGCTTACAGCGACGAAGCCCGGGCCAACGAGCTGGAGCGCATGGTGGGCAGGCTCACCATGGAGAACGACTTTTTAAAAAAGCTTTTGCAGAGGCTGGAAACCGAGAGCTAAGCAGCCCGCGGCAAGCACAGCAATTAATCATGGAACTACTGCAAAAAGAACTAGCAGAGAGACCGACCGCTGAGCGAGCCATTAGATCGCTCGGCGAGGCGGTCGGGCTCTCGCGGTCAACCATCTTTCGCCATTTGTATTCGCCTGGTACCTGCTGGTCCACCGACGACGTCGAAATGCGGGCACAGATTCAGAGCATAGCTTTGGAGATGCGCTCTTACGGTTATCGGCCGATTACGGCAGAACTGCACCGGCGTGGCGTGATAGTCAATCATAAGCGCGTTTTGCGTCTACTGCGTGAAGACAATCTGCTTTGTTTACGGCGGCAGGCCTTCGTGCGTACGACCGACTCTAATCACCAGCTGACGGTCTATCCCAACCTGGCGCGCGAGTTGGAACTTTCAAACATCAATCAACTCTGGGTGTCCGACATTACCTACATTCGACTGCGACGTGAGTTCGTCTATCTCGCCGTGATCCTGGATGCTTATAGTCGCCGCTGCATCGGGTGGGCGCTTTCTCGTCACATCGATACGCAACTGACACTGGCGGCCTTACGCATGGCTTTGCAAACGCGTACTATTCAACCGGGGCTGATGCATCACTCCGATCGCGGCGTGCAGTATGCGGCCGCAGATTACGTCGCCCTTTTACAAGAACATCAGATCCAGATCAGCATGAGCCGCACCGGCAATCCGTACGATAATGCCAAAGCCGAAAGGTTCATGCGCACGCTCAAGTACGAAGAGGTTTACATGAACGACTACGAAACGCTGGCCGAGGTCCTTGCCTCAATCCAGCATTTCATCGAAGCAGTCTATAATCGAAAGCGACTTCATTCGGCCATCGGCTACTTGCCGCCGGCTGAGTTTGAAGCCTCGCTTTTCACCACAAATACTTTCTTAACTTTCTGTGTCATTTCAGGGGTGCACTACACCTAGTGACGCTGACCTAACATAACTTGCGATCGCTAAGAAACACCCGAAGTCCCTCGAAATTTCGAGAGCAAGGAGTAGACTGTCGTGATTCTCGATGGCCACAGCAGTCGTAAGTATCGCGCTCTTCGCGCGGGCTTCGCTTCCAGATCCCTCTGCACGGGCACAAAGCGGCTTCGAGGTCTCTGTTTGGCCCATAATCGAAAAGTGATTGACTTTATAGCCATAGGTGGCTTAACGTTCGAGCGCTTTGCAAGACATCAGGCTGGTCCTCAGAGCCTGCGCAGTTTGCACCTCGCCCGGTACCAGCTTTTCAGTAGAATTTACTCCTGATACCTTGATTCCTCTATGGTACAAGCGAACGACACTAAGAAAGCAGAAAGGGATCTCCTAAGGAAGAAAAGACGCGGTCGTATTCGGCTTGTCCTTACGCTTACTCTAATAGTCTTGGGTACCCTCCTGACTGTGGGCATTGTCGTCGGAACAATTCTCGAACTAGGAGCCTTCGCCTCATTCGCCCAATACAAAGATCAAATCCACGAGTTTACAAGAATATTGTTTACGTCATGTGTAGGTCTGCTTTGTTTGGTTTTGGGATTTGAGAGGCTATTTGACTTTGACAAGATCGAGGAAACGCTTGAGAACCAAAATGCAACCTTGCAAACTCAAAATACGCACTTTGAGAGTTCTACAAGCGCATTGACGAATCTATCGCAAGCCATACAGCAAGCGTCGATAGATTCTAAAAGTTTGGTTCTAAAAGTTGACGAACTAACGTCGCAAATGAAGCCACCGACTGTTCTTAGAGATATCAAGTGGAAGTCACTAATTAAACATGCGGATGAAATCAATTTTCTTGTTCAAGGGTGGGACGGTTGGATGGAAACTCAGGCTACCGAACTTAGAGACTTCTTTAGCCGGGGTGGTAAATTTAGCTTGCTTGTTGTCAACGATCAAGGAAACGATGCGGAATATGTCAGAAAACTGATGGAGAGGCGGCTAGATAAAACGAAGGCCCTAGTAGAAGCTGAAATAACCAATACCATTTCTAACATTACGGATAAATTTAATGAAAGTGGGGACCCTTCTTCTAAAAGAATTCTTGAGGTGTTTTGTCTTAACGAAATCAATTGGTACTTTGCAGCTCAATTTAAGTCGCAGGGCACCGAGAGCCGGGATGTTCTGGTTCTCTCCCTTTATTCCCATCATAAATATTCTTTGAACGAAACTCCCGCAATAGTGCTTTTT
This sequence comes from Pyrinomonadaceae bacterium, assembly GCA_050748205.1. GTDB lineage: Bacteria > Acidobacteriota > Blastocatellia > Pyrinomonadales > Pyrinomonadaceae > PSRF01. The sequence continues at coordinate 2,893 of JBOGOU010000464.1, forward strand.
AGAGACTCGGCTCAAAGTGTATTCAAATGGTTTGAGTCTGAATTGGAAAAACTTAAAGGTCGTTCCGCAAAGCGGGATTTAAATGAGATTCAGAATAACTAGACGCAGTCAAAATATTTTATGCAACATGATGTCATTCTAATTGGGTGTGGAGAACACTCCCTTGAAGTTCTAATTCCAAGTTTGGTTGCTATTCCTTCGGTTAATGTCGTCACGTTGTGCGATATTGACCCTGAGAACCTAAAAAAAGCTCAAGCCTGGTTCCCTTCCGCACAACAAATTTCCAAAGATAAATACTCCTCAGATGACTTGAGTGGACATAATTCAGTTGTAGTTGCAGGACCACCGCAATTACATCAGGAAATTAGCGAACTAGCTATCCCCTTAAAAATACCAATTTTTGTTGAGAAGCCACCGACGCTTTATAGCGATGGCCTGGAAAAGCTTGCCGCGATTGCTATAGAAAACCAAGTGGTCACATGTGTAGGCCACAATCTGAGACATTCGGATGCCGCTCACGAGTTTCAGCGGACTATCAGACACAAGAATTTTGGCAAGCCCGTGGCAATGGAAATGCGTTATATGGCCTCGAAACCCCGTGGCACCCGTTGGGGGCTGACGAGTCCTCTTCGCAGTTTTCTGCTCTCTCACGCAAATCACGCGATTGATCTAATGATTTATCAAATGGGAAAGATAAAACATACAGTCGCCGCAAGGGTATGGCCAGACGTAAATGGCGGAGTCGCTATTACGGTCCAGTTCATTTTCGAATCTGGTGCGGTAGGAAACCTTCTTGCTTCATCATATGCGCCATACTTTCAAGTTAACACGTCGGTTCTTAGCGATAAAGGATGTGTAGCCGAAATGAACGGTTTGCGAGAAGTCGTGACGACCGGCGAGAAAGATTTAGATAAACGATGGCATAAACTGTGGAGCCCAAGGATGTTGGAAACAGGATTTCGATTTGCCGGTTATCAAACCGAGCTCGAAGTATTCTTTCATGCTATTGAAGCAGCCTCAAATAACCTTAATCTTGTTCATCCATCTTTCCAAGACGAAGTGGAAATCTATCAAGCGATAGATGCGATTGAAAAGTCCATAAATGACAATCATTAAACGCGAGGACTTTCCAAAAAGCGCGTGATCGTCAAGATTTTGAAGCACGTCATTTTCCTCGCCGAAATTAATAAAACATGCAATTCCTATCGACCATTTATCAGGTATTCAAGCACGTTTACGTGTCCTACAAAGAGGTACATTCTGTTTGGCTTGGTTTTCTCTCGAAGCTTATAGAAAACTTTACCAGCAAGTGTTTATTATCAATACTTCTTGCCAAACTCATTAAAGCGCTGGTGGAGGGAGATCGCGGATTCGCGACCACACTCATTCTAATAACGATCGGCGTATTGATAGCTACTGCGATCATAAACTCTATAGGAGACCATTTCTTCGTAAAATACACCGATGAGAGATATAAGGTTTTAGCTGGAGAGTTTCATTCCAAGTTACTTGCTAAGGATGTCGCCTACTTCGAGCAAGAAAGCGTTGGTAAATTAGAATCTCTTTTTAGAAACCATTTGGATGGCACAATAAAGGTAATACGGTTGCTGAGAGGAAATGTCCTTTCATTCTTATCTGCTTTATTTTTTCCAGTAATAGCTTTGGTTTTTTACGATCTAAAAATTGCCGTTGCAGTTTTAATCATAGGAATAATTGAATTGTGGGTGACGAATTGGACGGCTAACAAAGTTAAATTGCAGAGAAAGGATGCTCGCGCTGTATACGACACTCTCACTGGAGAAGTGACAGACCAGTTATTGAACATTACGGTTGTAAAGGCAAGTGGGCGGGAAGATTCTTTCAAGCAATCAGTTGTTGATCTTGCTCAGAAAGAGGAAAAACTTTTTACGCACAGACATAAATTTGAAGCGGCTTCGGAGTTGTTTAAAGCTACACTAGTTGCCGTTGGTTTGGGGCTCACGCTTTTGCTTATTACAAAAGAAAACACGAGCACCAAAGAAACCACGGAACTAATTGTCATCTCAATTTTGTATTTGTTACAAATTAACCTGGCAATAAGCAATTTTCCCGACTTGTTCAAATCGTTTCATGAACATATTGATGTAGTGTATTCAACACTTCCTATTCTGACTTCATAGTGGGAAAGTCTTAATCAGGGTGTATCTAGAACCGATCAGATTCTAACCCCCGAGGTGAGGTTTGATAATGTTGGCTATACATATCGCCATGCGGAGAAGACGGCCAAAAAAGTTTTTGAGAATTTTGATCTTGAGGTCAAAGCTGGAACTCATTGCGCAGTTATGGGCGAGAGCGGGGTGGGGAAAAGTACTATCGCACATCTGCTTATGCGTTTTGATGATGTGACTAACGGCAAGATTCTAATCGGAGGAATCGATATACGAGATTATGACGTTAAATATCTTAGGGAGTCGCTATCGTATGTACCCTCCCAACCCATTTTATTTCACAGAACGATTCGAGAAAATATTATTCTATATTCGCCAGATGCCTCTCAAGAACAAATTGATTCTGCTTGCGAGTGCGCTCAGATACAGAGGTTTATCTCTAGCTTGGAAAAGGGCTATGAAACACTGGTTAGTGAACGAGGCGGTAATTTAAGCAGTGGTCAGAAACAGAGAATAGCTATCGCTCGAGCCCTTCTAAAAAAGGAAGCGAAGATTTTCATTTTCGATGAGATTACTAGTGCTCTGGACGAAGGTGCAGCGGACAGTTTAGTAACGAGTATTAGAAATCGATTATTTACTAAAACGGTGTTCTTCATGACTCATAATGCTGACTTGGCGAATAGAATGGATTGCAAGGTATTAATTTAGAAAATGCGAGTTAAATATTGGGTCCATCGAGGTATTGTCGAGTGGCTGCGCGAACAGCTGACGCGCCATGATCTTAAACACCCTCCAGAAACAGTGTCCGAACATCTCTTATGAATTCGGCAATCTCAACCAATTCTACTTTCTCAATTCGAGCGTGCTCTCGAAGCCGAATCATGCCTTTGGCATTCTCGTCGGCGAAGAGCGTGTTTGCGATGTCCACTGCCTCCGGCATCACGCCAACCTCGGCGTACTGTCTCCGAAGCTCCTCTGCTTGGGCAAACTCCTCTTCCGTCATCATTGCCCAAGTCATGTAGATATCGAAGGCATGATGACGGCCAAATTCCTTCGCCTCGCTATTTACTTGATCTCTCAAAGCAAATAACTTCAACAACGCGTAGGAAAAGGGATGCGGTAGGAATACTTCAATCGGCTTATCGCCATCACCGATGTCAACCGAGAGCAAATGTTCTTCGATAGTCACTGCTTCTGGCGTCGTATGAGCATGCATCGGCGTTTCGGTTGTCCCACGCGGTCTGATGCGGCGGACATCAGCACGGACGTTTTTCGCTTGTTCGCCTAGTACAGGTGCGGCAAGAAAATCAAACTTAAGATTTCGCGGTGCTCCTCCGATGGTGACCTCGCGGAAGAACTGATAGAACTCTGCACCAGGCACCGGTAAATAACCCAGTTCGTCAAGTGCCTGTCGAATTGCGGCCATATTGTTCTTATCAGTTATCACTTCGGTGGTAAGGAAGACATCAATATCCCCGGTCGATCTTGCGATGGGAATCTGTTCCAAGCGGGTGCGGGCTCCGATGCGCCGAATATGATTAGCTTTGAGCAACAATCCATATCCGCCACCGATAATCAGGCGGATATTGTTCTTAGCTAACTTCTCCGCGAACTGACCGAGTTGACTTAGTAATGGATCGCCGTTCATTCCTTCTCATACCTCCGCGCAAGAATGTCGGCACGTAGCGGCACAGCGGCTTCTTGCTCGCGCTTGCCTCCTTTGGAAAGTTCGAGATATGCCTCAAGGGGTGAGATGAGGGGAATGGCGGCAGTCTCCCGACGATCGAAGTAAACAGTAGGATCATCCGTCTCGAGAAATTCCACATTTGGAAAGCGGCTCGTCTCTTCGAATTCGAACTCTTTCAAGAATGGGGCGGACGATGAGACATAGAGACTGATCAGTTCGTTACTGCTTGGTAAGACAACGTAAGGAGTTTGTGAGCGGCGAGCGATGAGGGCCTTATTATTGTCCGCGACTTCTTTCGCTTTCCTGATCAAGTTCTCTACATTCCCGATTTTTCCTTGCAAGCGTGGCTTCGTCCAAGGGCGACGGTAACTATTTTGTAATTCCTCAAGTAATCGTTCTGGCTGCAAGAGACGGATCTCTTCATCTCGGCTGATGATTAGGTCCTCCTGCAGGGCTTTGAGAACTTTTGACACCGTAGAAAGACTGACATCAGCTTTGCGCTTAAGAATCTCTGCTCGCACCTCAGTTACTGTGGCGTAATTCGAACGCAACAGGAACACTCGCGCGACGATTGAACTTGCGCCTCGGTAAATATTTTTGATTGGCTGCGAATTCGGAAATTGATTCTTCTCACCCGTGCGAAAGACAAACCACTCTCCGGGTACATTAATTACTCCGTTGCCGCACAGGTCCAAGCCGCTAACTCCTGCCCCGATGAGTCGTTCAAGAGACTTTGGACCAAGGTAAGGCACAATCACCAAAGGTAAGAGATCCGGCCTGGCGGCGCTGTAGGCCCGCACCTGTTCTATGGCGCCAGCTAAGTAGCTCGGTGCCGATTGGCTCTTAAACTCAACCACGAACTTGCGGCGCTGATTCTCCCACTCTAAGGCCAGAACCAAATCGGCTGACTTCTCACCGCCGTTCAGAAACAAACTAGGGTTGAATTCCTCGATGGTTCCTCGGAGCGGCGGAAAATCCGGCTTTTCCGCTATGCGGCTCAATATTTGTGACTCGCTTAGCATTTTCTTAAAACCGACCATTTTCTTGTTCAGGAAAACAGCGAAATCAGGAAACTTTCTCAAACCAACGCTTTTTCCTAATTAAGAAAATACGTGCTTTTAGGAAATTAGTCAATATTGTGGCGCGAATGAGCCTAATCGCGCCACAATGCGAGGGTTTTAATGGCGCGAATACAACGGCTAACCGCCGGGGCCGCAAGGCTCGATTTAGCTCTCAGCCAAATCGCGGAAAAGCGAATGCATCCACGCCGGAGTAAGCGATAAGTCTTTCAATAGTAGTCCGCGCTCCTTTGCGGGTAGCGTTCGTTTTAGGTGTGTGATCCGTTGTGGCGTAATGTGCTCGCGACCTAAATGACGAAACGCCTGCATCAATAAACCAGCGAGTCGTCCAGCCGCCGCCATATTGCGCGGTGTAGTGCGACGCAATTGGATTTCCTGCTTGCCGATCTTCACGGTACGCGAGGGGCCGTCGGTCAAAAACACTGCCTTCGCTGGCACTTGTTCGGAGAGACCCAAAAGGTTTGTAGCGTAAGCCCCGGCGGGTTGGAGTCGAAGTCGATCTTTTCCAGCCAACGCTTTGGCTATCTTCTGAATGTCAGGGGATAATGTCCCCAATTCTGGATGCGCTTGGGGATACTCATAGAGGCCGCGTGCGAGCCGGCGAATAGTTCCCTGGGTCGCCAGACGGGACAAAGCTTTGTCCACGGCGTCCCGTCCGCCAAGGTCCAAAAAGTCATTCGGGGTAAGGACCGCACCCCTCCCATGGCCGTAAATGCGGCTTATTAGTTTGCTATCAATGCTTTGCACGTAATCGGGACTCCAAATTCTGTCAGAAAAACTACCCATTATTTCTGACAGAAATCAGAGCGGAACGCAAGCCTTTTTGGCGTGATTAGCCTGAGGTTGTGGCGCAAATAGCCCTAATCGCGCCACTATGACACCTCCGAAATGGCGCGATTAGGTCAAGCGGCAGTTTTGATCATGTTGCCGGACACAGCCCTTGACTGGCGCAGAGGAAGTCATTAGAGGCACGACTGCCCACTTAATTAGAGTGCGCTTTAATAACTCTCCTGCGAGCGAGAGTTTATTTTAGTATTCTCGTCATTTCTAAAATAAGAGCAGCAGTGACCTCCAAGCGAAGAGCACCCTGATAACATAGCCTGCATTGAGGGAAAGTATGTCTGAGATCAATCGTTCGTTGGTAATCCTAAAGCATAGGCAACCGTTTCTTGAGTGGGCTCGGACACTCGATGATAATGACAGGGACCTCAGTCTCCAGGAGCTAGACGATGACTCGACCGCGTACCTTATCCCGGAGATTTGGCAGGACTCAGATCAGCAGGCGCTCCTCGAATCGTCTTACGACATTCTTTTCGAAGAGCAACTGGGAGGGTGGTGGACGGATGAAGCGGCCTGGCCGCAGAAACGGAACTTGAAGATGTTTCGGGAATGGTTCGAAGTCGAGTTTCATAGTCTCATATTCGATCTCTGCGATGAGCCAATTCGCGTAATCGAAATTGACGAAGACGATCCACTAACTGAGACAACGAATTGAGAGTTCTTAAATGAAGCGCAAGCGAATTGCCTCCGGAACCAAACTGCCAGTCCACTTTTCTCAAGCGGAACTCGACGATATCCGCGAGCATACCCTTGCTCCCGATTTTGCGACGCACGCTATCGTTGATGGCAAGAGATTGCGCGTGGATTTATCGCTTGACGACTTTGAGGAGATTCAGGGATATGTCGCCGCTGAAGCTAATCACACGCGTGATGCCAAGCTGCGAAAACGGCTCGACATATTGTTCGACAAGTTTCAGAAGTTTCTCGATACGTATGATGATCAGGAATGACGTGGACGATTCGCCAACCCACTTTGTGGAAATGCGGAGGCCAGCGGCCTCTAAAAATGTCACCGATTCGTCACTCGACTTACCGCAAATCGATGAAAATCGATGACAAAAACTGCAAAGAGTTTTGCTCCTGTGACGGCTGCAACCTGTTGAAGAATTGTAAGTTATGTCACTGCATGTAACTGCATGTCAAAATCTGCAGTGAGCGTGTCTTTCCATTCGCAATGCGGAGGTCAGGGGTTCGATCCCCCTCTGCTCCACCAATCATCGTCCTATCTTCAAATAGTTGCTGCTTTCTTCGCATCTCTTTCCTTTTTCTCTTGTGACGCGATTGTGATGCCTCGTGCGAGGCAGAGTGCAAACGACGGTCCGAGCTGGTGGAAACATGCAAAAATCCGAAGAAACTCTCTCAGTTGAACCAACCTCTTCTAAGCGAACTGCGAAGAAAATCATGAGACCCGAAAGCTGCAATGCGGAGGTCTAGATTCGAATGACAATGCGATTTGCTAGTGGCTCAGGTCACAGATCAACAGGGGGTGAGTTTCGCGACGTGGGCGTCTGGAATTCGAATGGAACTCCCCCTGATTGCTGACCGTCTCTTAGAGGAACAATCGGTCAAGCATAAGCATTGCGTCTGGGATACCTCTTTAGCCAACCTACACCACATAATGACTTTAAGTAATCCTCCGTGAGGCATAGTAAGATGCAGGTATTCATGCGGATAGATCTGCCAAGGCAGACATAGTTGCGTTAACAAAACTGAAGGGAAGTTCCTGGACATATTGCGCGCACAAACCCTGGGCCCTTTCGCAGGCGTCGGAGCAGCTCACACTATGTTTGGACTGACTGCCACTTGTCGTTGCCTCAAGCCTTGTACTGAGTGTTGGGGCTCCTCCAGCGAGGTTGACTGCTACAATGAGGATATGAGTCATCAAGAGCGCTTTGATATAGAGCTTTTCTTTAAGGCGTTTGCAGATCGCACACGGCTTCGGCTATTGAACTTGATGTGCGAGGATGAGGTATGCGTATGTTTCTTTGTTGAAGTCCTCCAAGCCAGCCAGCCAAAGATCAGTCGACACCTGGCTTATCTGCGAAGAGCAGGATTGGTGAGCGCACGACGGCAGGCTAAGTGGATGCACTACCGGATAACCCCACCTAGAGATGTTCATGCGAGGCGGGTTCTTGAACTGATGCTAACTTGGTTTAAAGAAGACCGGAAGATGACGGAGGATCGAAAGCGCCTAGTTAACCTGTGCTGCTCTCCTCAGGCTACCGTACACATTCAGAGTGCGCCACGTCCGTCGAGGATGGGATTGTCGAAGTAGATTTTTCCGCGGAGTATTGACAGTAGGAACGCTAAATTTCGAAGAGAAGAAGTAACACTCTGGCTCATTGGGTTCATCTGGTGTCGGACTCGGGCAGCTCGCACGTGAAGCCTGCGCTGTTGACGACCTCACGTAGTTTGGCGACAGTCACCTTTTGGTCATCGTACTTAACGATCGCTGTGCCGCGTTTATAACTCACCTGCGCATCTTCGACTCCTTCTGTTGACTTCAGCGCAGACTCAACTGAGGTAGCACAGCCGCCGCAGGTCATCCCTTTCACACGCAGAGTGACGGACCTCGTTTTCGTTAAAGCGATGCCGGCGCAAAACGTAAGAGTGAGCACGACGATCGTACAGATAATTTGCTTACGGTACATATCCTACTTCTCTTGCGGCTCGGGCGCGTTGATCTTGTCTATCGAAAGCGCGTCAGCTATTTCAGTTTCCTGCGATAACGTACAGCAGTCCATCCTTGTTCTATCTACTCCTTAACGGTATAGCCGGTCCTGTTGATGGCCTCGCGAAGCTTGTCGCGAGTAGTCTTTTGCGGATCATACTCGACCACGGCCTCGCCTCGGTCATAGCTCACTACCGCGCTGCGCACGCCACGCGTGCGGTTGAGCGCCAGGTTGATGGTGACTTCGCAACTGACGCAGGTCATGCCCTCAACTTTGAAGGTGACCACATCCATCCCTGCCGCGGGTGTGATCGTTGTCGTGTCCCCAGATATGTCAGCTACGCAACATTCTTCGTTAATGGGTTGCTCGCCTATCGTTCTCTTCTCGTCGATCTTAGCAGCGAGCGGTCCAGCGAAGTAAGGTAGCGCTGCGAATGCGAGCACCGCAACAGAGGCGATCCACAATCCAATCCGGCTCGCACGGCTCAGTGGTTTGACCGCGCACGCTTCTCCTGGCTCGCACGGCTCCTTTGTCCGCTTGAAGTAGACCCAGTAAAACGCCACAGCCAAAAGCAGGATGGAGCCGCCCATGAGGAAGGGTCTTGCCTTGTCGAAGTATGTAGCCGCCCCGAATGCGCCGACGCCGAACAGAACAAATAGGAGTGGCCCTATGCAACACAGACTCGCAAGCAACCCGGCGGAAACTGCACCCGCAATGACAGCCTTCTCCTTAAACATGGCTAAGAAACCTCTGATTCACCTCTTAATCTGAAGCAGTTTGTTCGTTTCCGCTGCGAATTTTTCGCCATCCAATAACCGGTCCGGCGGTTGTCCACGAAGTTGGTGCATCCAGTAGTCCGGGGCCGGTGGCTCGTTCTTCCACTCAACGCCCCGGTTGAAAGCAAAGTATACGTCCCAAGCCGGTTGTCCCTCTGGTAGTTTCAGCACCCGGGCATAGCTTTGCCCTAGATCGCCTTCGCCATCCCAGAAAAAGCTGACGCGCAAGTCAGAAAGGCGCTTCATCGCCGATGGTACGCTACTCTCTTGATCCGAGCGCAGGATCGGAAGATAGACTGCGTAGATGCGCATATCCGGATCTTTGACTTTTTCAAGAACATTGCTCTGGACTTCGGAGGCCCCCCGAAGACAACCCGGTCACGTGGGAGAGAGCAAAAAAATCAGCCGCACCTTGCCCTTATCCTGGTTGAATTTGTCGCGGAGTCCTTTGACGTCTTTGGAATACTGCGCGTCGCGCCGTTCCGGTGTCGCGACTGGTTTTAGCTCGGCGTTGGAGATAGCTGCTGATGAATCGTGGCGGCTCCGGATATAAGGGTATGCAGCCAGGGCAACAATGGCCAGGAGAATGAGTGCTAGGAATGATGCCTCTGCATATCTTCGTTTCATATCTAAGTCTCAAGTCTCGTTACAAAAAGAGATTCCTTCAGGGTCATAACGTCAAGCTCGTCGGGCGTGGCGCACGCTGCAGTTGAACAGAAGGTTGGGCGGAATGGCACAAGCTCAGGAATCTCTTCCGGTCCAGTTGCATGTCACCGTTTTGGCCTAAACGCGCCCGTACCTCATTAAAGACATGGGCCGCGTCGGGATCGGGCAATTCCGCGAGCCGGTAATGGATCCATTTGCCATCTCTCCTGCCCGTAACCAGCCCAGCCTTCCGCAAGTAAGCCAGATGACGGGAAATCCTGGACTGTTTAACCTGCAGGACCTCGACGAAAAAACAGACACAGATCTCATCTTGTGCGATCAGATTAATAATTCTCAGCCGGGTACGGTCAGCCAGCGCTTTGAACAATGCTTCCATTCCGACGGGTTTATTGAGTTCGCTCATTTGGACAGAATGGTAACACGAACAAATTTGTCTTGACAAATATGTTTCCGGACGAGTAGGATTCAGACATATTTGGGTTGGGTAATATGGTAGTTTTTACGCTTTGTGGCCTAACCCATCGGCCGACGGCGAGGCGAGAAAGCCCTTGCAACATCGCGCGCCCCCTATTCGTCTGGCGATAATAGGATTCGGCAAGCTCACCATGCTCCCAAAGCAGGAGTGTGGCGGCGGTAAAGACAATGAAGGCGGTTTTGATCTCAACCTATGAGCTAGGTCGTCAGCCATTTGGACTGGCCTCGCCCGCGGCTTGGTTGCGGGGAGAAGGAGTCCAAGTTACCTGTTCCGATCTGTCGCAGGTAAAGCTCGACGAGAAAGCAGTCCGTGAAGCCGATCTGGTCGCGATCTACGTACCGATGCACACAGCTACGCGAATAGCTGTAGGCCTGTTGAAGAAGCTAAAGACACTAAACGTCGATGCCCATCTGTGCGCCTATGGCCTATATGCACCGCTCAACGCCGATCTGCTGAAGAACCTGGGAGTCCATACTGTCTTGGGCGGAGAGTTTGAAGAAGGCTTACTCAATGTGGTCCGAAATCTCCGCGGCCATGAAAGAGGAAAAAGTGTTTACACACAGACCGAGCCGCTAATCTCACTCCAAAGACTTAAATTTTTGGTGCCCGACCGCAGTGGTCTCCCCGTTCTTGATCGATATGCCGGCTTGATCATGCCGGACGGGTCGCGGCGGACTGTCGGCTATACAGAAGCGACTCGCGGGTGCAAGCATCTATGTCGCCATTGTCCGATCGTGCCCGTCTACAACGGTCAATTTCGAGTGGTTCAGCGGGATGTGGTGCTTGAGGATATACGTCGTCAGGTTGCACAGGGCGCACAGCACATCACGTTTGGAGATCCAGACTTCTTCAACGGGATCAAGCACGCTACGGAACTTGTTCGCGGTCTTCATCAAGAGTTTCCGCACCTTACCTATGACGTCACGATCAAGGTAGAGCACCTGCTAAAGCATGCGGAACATCTGGCAACTCTAAAGGAGACTGGATGTGCGTTTGTTATTTCAGCAATCGAAGCTGTTGACGACAACATTCTGGAAATCTTTGATAAAGGGCACACTCGCGCCGACTTTGTAAGAGTCGTGGCGCAGTGCCGCGAAGTTGGTCTCGCCCTAGTACCTACTTTCGTCGCCTTCACTCCCTGGATCACATTGGAAGGCTATGAGGATTTGCTTGAGACACTATCGGAACTCGACCTCGTAGATCATGTGCCGTCCATTCAGCTGGCGATTAGGCTGCTCATCCCGGCAGGCTCCAGATTGCTAGAGCTGCCGGATGTTAGCGCGATTATAGGGCCTTTTGATGAGACCGCTTTAAGCTATCGCTGGAAACATCCTGACCCGCGCGTTGATGCTCTCCAGTGCAGCATTGAGGCGCTGGTGCAGAAGGCTTTAGCGGCGGGGGCTGACCGGCGATTCATTTTTCATCAGGTATGGAAGCTTGTACAACAAGCTCTGGACCACCAGGAAAAACTGCTGCCAGATATGATGGGCTGCGTGCAGCGGGCCACGATTCCTTACCTGAATGTACCCTGGTACTGTTGAGCGGAACCAACGTCGGAGCAGTTAGTTCCGTTCTAAGAAAAACGGTGAAAGATTAGAGCTCCAATTCTCGGAGCAATAGATTTTTCGGTAAGGCCGAAATGAAGGAGACGCAAATGGAACTCAAAATGACTAAGGAACTGAACGAGGTCTTTCGGACTTGCAAAGAGTCCAGCCTGTCACCAAAGGACACTTACCTGGTGACTCTCGCCGCTCGCTTGGCTGCAGGTCAACAGGGCGCCCGGATCAGCGACGCGGTTAAGAATTCGGGGGCCTCTGCCGAGGAACTGGCCCGGGTAGCGTGCCTGGCCGCCTGTACCTCATGCTCGAGTGTGGGAGACAATTTCGCCAGTGTCTTGAAGGCTGCAAAAGTCCCAGGGGTCTCTAAACTGATCGTGGGCGAGAAATTCCAAGGTTGCTCCATGAAAACTCTCGAGCCCAAGACTCATCATCTAGTCAGCCTTGCTGCTTGCTTGACCAGCAGATGCGCGTGCGCGAGCGGACACATTATCCAAGCGCGCAACGCTGGTGCGACTCCCGAGCAACTGGCTCGAACGGCTTGCATCGCGGCTTGCGTCTCGGGGATGAAGGTCAAGTACGATTTCTTGGCGCACATGCAGAGAACCGCAAACTGCAGGACTTGCGCCTGCTAAGAGTTCAGGTTTAGAGCCCGAACTGTTCTCAGGTCAGTCGCAGGTGGCATTACTCTGCCGGCTGGTGTGGAATGAAGTTTTTGCCCGAAAGCGAAACGAGATTCTGGTCGGCCACGATCGAATCCGTGGTTTGGCGAGTCCTCAATAGTTCCATTGCCGTTCCTTCGAATGCCACTTCGGCAGGCATAGGATGGCTGAGAAAAAGTGCTGGCGCGGCCGATAACCCATAAGCGCCGGCATTTGCAAACGCTAACACGTCACCGATTTCAAGTGGGGGGAGCGCGCTCGCTTCGGCGAGCACGTCATCTGGTAGGCAAAGGCAGCCGAGCACGTCAGTACCGACGATTGGCTGCCTTTTCCCATTCAGCGCCAGCGGAGGGAACGACCTAGTGCGCAGGCCGAGGCGACACACATCTGAACGATGATGCGTTCCGCCATCAACCACTACAGCCCGGCGCCCTTCATTAGTCTGACAAGCGACCACCGTCGTCAGGTACCACCCAGCTTGGGCTACCAAGTATCTGCCCAGTTCAATCACAATTTTTGCCGGAGATGCGCGGTCGACTAAGACCGAAAGTTCTTCTTCTATAGGTTCCAGTTCCAGCTCTCGGTCATCGACTCCATAAGGAATACCAAACCCGCCTCCCAAGTTGAGGACCTTTGGTTCTATCCGGAGCAGTTCCGACGCTCGAAAGGACAGCTCTGTGGCTCCACGAAGGTGCTCAATGACGTCCGTAGCGCTGAGCATTTGAGAACCGGAAAACACATGAAATCCCACAAGATCGATCGCTTGAGACTTAAGGTATTCATGGCACTCCGTTAACTCTCCGTACGAAATGCCAAACCGAGAGCCTGCTCCTGTGTTGACGACAGCACACGAATCATAATCAGGACGTAGTCGCAAAACCGCTCGATATGACCGGGTGCCGTTAACAATCGCTCGCAGTTCACTCACCGAATCTATCGATAGAGTCACCGCTGGATGAGCCGCCACGTGCGCGAGCACTTCTGGCGATTTATAAGGTCCGCTGACAAAGATGCCGTCTGGTGGAAAGCCGGCTTTTAAGACGCTAACTAATTCGCCCGACGAAGCTACGTCAGCGCCCAGCCCAGTGGCCGCCATGAGCCTGCAAATCCCCAGAGACGGGTTGGCTTTTAACGAGTAGAGAAGGTCAACCGACGGGGGAAGGATTGATCTCAGCCTTTCGATTTGATCGCGTATTACACAAAAGTCATAGGCGTAGGTCGGAGTTCCGTACCGGCTTACTACATTTAGAAGACTTTGGATGGTAGCTTCAGCATGCGCAGCATGTTTGTTCACCTGGGACCTCCATAGTAAAGCCAAGACGTCGGAACAACCCGCTGCTGCCCGGCTCCCGTGGGTCTACTATGACTTCCATCCTTGTCTGGCCCTGACGGGCAAAGATGGACATCAACGTGCGCATTAAAGCTGTGCCGAGGCCAGTATGTCTATGCTCAGGGATAACACTCAGGCAAGAAACATAGCACGTATCATCACAGACTGAACCGAGGGCAGCGCCACCATCAGCAATCAGCCATAGGGAAGGTGAGGTCTCTCCTTTGTTGCACTCCTCCAACCAGCGTATGCACTTCTCGGCTTCATCCAGCGAAAGTTGCGGAGGTAACTCTCCGAAATTAGCCGAGGCCACAATCGGAAGAACGGCCTTTCGCGCTTCGTTTGTGTCAAGGTCACCAAGAGTCCTAATGTGATGCTCAGGTGGTGGTTGGTAGGAAAGCTGGTCTTCGATCTCACGCGCCCAACATTCGCATTCAATTGGCTGGAGATCCATTTCGATCATGCCGGCCGCCGCTTGCAGAGCCTCTTCTACCGCAGCGGGGGTCTCCGCACTTGCAGTGAGAAAACCGACGTAGCAGTTTTGCTCGGGAAATGGAATGATGAGTTCGCCTGGACTGGCAGTAACAATCACATCCTTGATTGAGGGTACACCGCGGGCCTTCTCCACGCCCGAAACCGACAGCAGCCGCCCATCTCCTGGGATTGGCAGCATCATTGCTCCAGCAGCTCCTGCTCTTTGCTTCGGTAAGGGAATGTCATCGCCGAGTGCCAAACGCAGTACGTATGAGTGAATATCCTCGTCTAAGACATAGCGAAAGACGCGCGAGCACGCGCCGCCGATAACTCGAGCTCCAATTTCCAGCACGAATGGTCCCTCATTCGAAAGTCTGATTTCGCAATGTGCCGGGCCGCTGCGCAGGCCTAGGGCCTGGACCGCGCGTATCGCCAAGTCTTGTATCTCGGATTGGCGGTCGGTACTTAATCGCGTAGGCGTGATGTAAATCGTTTCCTCAAAGAAGGGGCCATGAAGAGGTTGTGGTTTTTCAAAGAGACAGAGGACATGCGGCTGGCCGTCCTTGATAAGGAACTCCACCGAATACTCGTTACCATCAATATAGCCCTCAACCAGTTGCTCGGCATCGGAACGTCCTCCGGTGTCTAAACTCTGACTTCGCACGATTCGCCGCAGACGCCGGTACGCTTCCCGCAGCTCCTGCTCGGTATCAGCGCGAATCACCCCCTGACTTGCCGAGCCGCGCACGGGCTTGACGACGACAGGATAGTCATTGCGAGCGGCCCAACCCGTGGCATCATCTTCGTCTCGAGCTAAATGATAAGGTGCAATCGGTAGTCCAGCGGCTTCGAACCGCTGCTTCATGAGCACCTTATCTCTAGAAGCATCGGCCGCTTCCACAGAGTTTCCGGAGAGCCCTAACGCTTCTGCAATCCTGGCGACGATCGGCACCGCTTGATCATCGTAGCCCACCACCGCATGTATTGGTCGGAAGCGGTGAAGCGAACGAATTGTATTCAGGATTTCTTCAGTGTCAGCCAGGTCAACGCGTTCAAAGTGATCTATAAGGTCCGCAGGCAAGCCGCAGGGTATGCTTTGGCTCATCACTGTGGTCTGACACCCCAACTCCTTGGCGGCGATCAACGGGTCACCTGGTACACAGGCTTGGCTCCCGAAAACAAAGAGAGTTTGTCGCTTCATTATTCCACGCGCTCAGTTATCGGCCACTGGCAACCGCTGCTGCGTGTCCCTTATGGAAGGTCTCCAATTCGCGATTCGCGTTGCAAATCACTTCAAGTTTATCTATCACTTCTGCAACCTTTGAGCCGGGTATAGTGAGATAAAGTTCGTCATCCGGGATTCCTGTATAGACGCGGTTGCCAACGCAACCAAAACTCGAGACCCCGCGCTCCGATTGTATTGCGGCGGGGATCATCGCGCACGTCGGTCGGCCCATCGTTATTGCGTCGTGTTCGATGTTCGCTGCTTTGGCTGCCTCCGTGAGAAGCATTATCTGTCTGGCATTGCCGCGGACTAGGACAACATCCGGCTCAAACGGAGCGTCCGACAGCGGTGCATAGATTGCTACGCCGAATGCAGTGGTCCGACGGGGAATGCCCGGCACTTCCTCCATTCGTATGTAACTCAGTTTAACCATCTCACCCAACATCGATTCAAGTTCCTTCACCTTTTCAGGCGGCATTTCGACTCCATGGGTATAAGCTCCAATCGTGCAGTTTAGGTGATCGGGTGCGTCTGTGTAGAACGTATTTCCTTCAGCAGCCAGTTTCCAGTAGGAACAACTGGAGGGCCCGGAAGCTTGAACGTGTTGAATCCCCGCCGGCGCGGTAGGTCTAAACGAAATTGCGACAGCCGGCATTTGAAGGTTTAATGAGTCCCGCAATTTGTCACCTTGATCTTTGAGGTTCATGGTTTACTCCTTAGGCTGGCAGTTGAGGGTTCTTTTAGGTGAGGAATCCGTATTAAAGATTCATCGCCATAAACGTTTGAATGATTACCTGTCGACACGAGCGATTGTTTCAACGCGATTTCGCCACTTGAACACACGCGCGTCGTTTTAGAAAATGAAGTTTCCCATGCTTGGGTGAGATTATTTCCGATGAAGATCGGCAGCCAGAAACGCTAACATGAGATTCACACTTTTCCTTGGTTCCGACAAGTAGAAAGTAGTCCCAGAGTTTGCAAGGTGTCAAGCAACGCGGTTCAAGTGTCCACCAATCACGCAACTTTGGATGGGTCATTGCTAGTGACACGAGGCAAAGCTAAGAACGACTAGGCATATTTCCTGGCTTCGCATTTCATTCATGCTCCAACTCACGATCGGTAACGATGGATCACTCCACTGCATCGATGAATATTGCCTTGCTGCAGATGACGGGGTGCGGCCTCGATAAACAGAGGGGCCTTAATAAGCGTCGAGATCGTAAGTCTTAGCAAAACAAAATTGTGGGAGTGACCCCGGAGCTATTACCACGATTCTCTCTAGCCGGTTGATTAGGATCTACACCGTTAAGCACTTACAACCACACATTTCTCCTATATCCAGACATTCATCTTATCCATTTTTGGAAAGACCAATACGAGGCTATCTTTTCACCGTCACAAGCCGAGAACCGACATCCTTAATATTACTGAATGAAGCTGTCGGCGAAGGTGGAGTTCTAAACAACCTCGCCAACTTGCCCCGCTTGAAGGTCGCTCGCACCACCTATCTGTGCGAGCGACTTCTTCGCATTTCCAGCTTATAATTACGGCGGAATAAAAGTTTGTAGCTAATCATAAGGAACAATTCAATGACCAGCTCGGGGGTTGCCAGGAGATCAGATAACGTCCAGTTCACCGGCCGCATACTAGTCCTGACCGAAGACACTTCTTTAATTCGACAACAACTCGAAGCCGTAGGCGACGAGCGCGAGCGGCTCGAAGCGGAACCCGCGCATAGAACAGAAACTTTCCCGGCCGCAGTGGCCCAGGCAAACTCTACCTCGCGTCGCCTTACGTTGTGGCTGCCTCTGCGATTGCCGGCAAGATCATCGAACCGTTTGAATTTCTGCACGAGCCGGCCGAAGAATTGGTTAAAGCCTAAAGCATAACTTACAAGAAGTCGGTTGGAACCTCGTTCTTGCAAAAGGAGGTAGAGCGATGCTTACTCGGATAGCCAAGGTCTTAGCGGTTTTTACAATCATCACAACAATTCAAGTCCTAGTTGTTGCGCAAAAAGCGCAGGATTGTCGCACCAAAGAAGATGTGCCGGCAATCTTTGGGCATTGGAAAGACGATCAAACAAATAGAGAAGTTGACATTACGCCAAAGCGCGCCGCAGACGATATCATCGCAAATTACAGCCAGGCTCATAATTGTCCCCAACCCGATGAGGGCGGCAATCCCGTACCTGCTTCGGTGGATTTTGAAGGGACCTACACAACAAAATCATTCGAGGGACTTATCCACGTCTGCCGCTGGAGAACGGACGACAAGCACCCGAATCCGTACACTTACAAAACTGATGAAGTAGATCTGCGGTTGGGTATGACAGATGATGGCTTGAGGCTGAGCGGGCACTGGAAAAATCCTGATACAAACAAAGACGAAGAGATGAGTCTGACGCGTCTCTCCCAGCCCGAGTATCCCTTTCGCAAATATGAAGTCATCCTTGCCGGACCAAGCGCCAAAATTTATGAGCAGCCCGACACCAAATCGAAAGTCAGATACACGCCGGCTGCCGGCACCCGGCTGGTGATTTACTACATTCAACTTGACGATGCCGGCAGCCCTGCCTGGTATCAAGTCACCGACGCACGGACTAGCGTAGGCAGCAATAACTATGGATGGATTTCGGCAAATCAGGTCAGGTGTGTAAAAAAAGTGAACCCATTTTCGAGAGGTCGTTAGGAAAGAAGTGACGATCGGTGGGGGTGAATATTTCGAGGATCTATGAAATCACCTTTGAAATCACATTGATGTGATCGACTGACCATCAAAGAAAACAGACCGTGAGCTTGCGAACGCGGAGGTCAGTAATCGTTCGGGCTTATTTTCGTGGGATTAAACGCACTAGTTCGACGTACCGACGCATGAAATGCGGAGGTCAGGCCTCGATTCCTTCTCCACCATCAGCAACCCAAAATATCAACTGCGCCAATTCTCACTTGCGACCTCCACGCACTCTGTAAATGGGAATAAGCTAACCAATCGCTGTGAGTCCACTGCGGCTCCGTGTGTCAAATTCCGCGAAGCTACCGCTGACTTCGAGTCGGCGAGTTGCGTTACAAATGACCGTATGAATGTTGTTTGAGCTTGATAATCATCCGCAAAGCACCGATGATTCTGACGTGTCTGGATCCTATCGACTGCCGATGCAAAGCGTCTTCTTCAACTGTGCAAACCCAGCGCCGGTTTGATGTCCAGAACTGGATAGGTTCACGGAAATCGCTTCTGCGTCTATACCACTAAATGTCGATTCCTGAGATAACGTCTGCCGAAGCCTTTGAGCGCTATGTTGGCGGGAAATGCCTCGCCGTCGGTCTCGGCGAAGCATGGCGAGACACCAAGTCCTGGATCGTCGCGCTGCCGCCTACAGTCGATACGTTGCACCTTCCCTCCGTCAGCGAACCGTTCCTCGCATGGACCATGTCGGGCGAGGTCGATTTTCAGGAGCGGGAATACAAACGGCCTTGGATTAGGAATCGGATTAAGAAAGGGTCTTTCTTTCTCACCTCTGGAGGCGCTCCGTATGAATGCCGCTGGAAAGCGGTGACATCGGAACCGTTTGAAGCCATGCTGGTGTTCGTCGAGCTGCCGCTTCTTCAACGCGCTCTGGAAGAAGTCTTCGGAGCCGATGCGGCTCACGCCCAATTGCGGGACGTCTCAGCGTTCACCGATGTTGCTTTGGATTCGTTCATGGAACGGTTGCGCGAAGAGCTGATGGCCCGACAGGCGAGTCCTCTTTTAGTGCAGGGCATCGCTCAGGCAATCGCTATCCATCTTGCTCGAAACTACGCACTAACCCTTGAAGAGTCGCTTAGCGATAGTCCGTCACTTCCTGGTTATAAGGTTCGACAAATAACCGACTGGATGGCCGAACACGTCGCTGAAGACCTCAACCTTGATCGGCTGGCAGCTCAAGTGGGGTTGAGCAAATTTCACTTTCATCGCCTGTTCAAGCGTGCCATGGCCGTCTCACCTGCTCGCTATAACATTAACTTGCGGATGAATGTCGCGCGACGACTGCTTCGTGAAACGAAGAAGAGCGTTGTGGATGTTGCCCTTGACGTTGGCTACACAAACCCCAGCCATTTCGCAAAGCTCTTCCGCAGAGAAACCGGCTTGTCCCCGAGCGACTACCGTCGGCACCGTTGACCTCCGCTTCGCGGCCAGATTTCAGAAAAACCAATCCTTTCAGTAGGAAACGCGCAGGTTTCTGCGACGATTCACAAGCATTGTTCTCCTCTGCTGCGATCCGGGGTTTCGAGCAATATCGCGACAGTTTGAGCAAGAACACCTGCGACGGCCACGCTCGTGCGAAGTAAGATCGGTCCGAGCTTTGTATCAGAGACAGGAAAACATGCTGAAGCGTTGTCAGTGAGCAGCGCAACACGTGCGGGGCGAGTTCATGGCAGTGAAAATCGAGGGAGAGTAGCAGGCATGCGAGTTGGCATTTTGGGTTCGGGGTTGATGGGCGCCAAGCTCGGAACGATCTTCGCGCGTGCCGGACACGAAGTGGTATTCAGCTATGCGCGGAGCGAAAAGAAGCTGAAGAAGCTCGCGCGGGACGCTCATCGGAACGCGCGGGCGGGCACACCGAGCGAGGCCGCGCAGGAAGCGGACGCGCTATTGCTCGCCGTGCACTGGTCGCGAATAGAGGACGTGCTGAATCAGACAGGCGATTTGTCGGGGAAAGTCATCGTAAGCTGCTCGCTCCCGATGAATGATGACAACACCGAACTCGTAGTAGCGCACACCTCATCGGGCGCGGAGGAGCTTGCAAGGATGATTCCGAAGGCTCGGGTCGTCTCGGCATTCAACACTGTGCCTAGCGAAGTGCTTTTCGGCGTATATGAATCCAAGAGCAAGAGCCGCCGACCGAGCCTGGTGTACTGCGGCGACGACGAGGGCAGCAAAGCTGTCGCCGCTGAGCTGATCCGCGATGTGGGTTTCGATCCTGGATGTAGGTCCTCTACGGATCGCGCGATACACCGAGCCGTTCGCGCAGCTCGTCGCCGAACTCGCGTACACAGGAGAAGACGGGCCGGAACTGGCTTACAGATTCGAGTGGTTTAGGAAATAGGACGACCAAATAAGAAGACAATCAAGTGGAGTAATTCAGAAATGGAACTCAAAAGAAGTGGCTCACAGCCCTCCGGCAAAGGACCGGACGAGTATTTTACCGGCATGGTACGCATTGACCCACTGTTCCAGGCACCCGATCCGGCGCGCGTTCTGGGCGTCAGTGTTACGTTCGAGCCCGGCGCTCGGACAGCGTGGCACACGCATCCGCTCGGGCAGACGCTGATCGTCACGTCCGGGTTTGGGTGGGTGCAAAGCGAGGGTGGCCCGAAAGAAGAAATTCGGCCGGGCGATGTGGTCTGGTGCCCGCCGGGTGAGAAGCATTGGCACGGCGCCACTTCAACCACGGCGATGACGCACATAGCCATCTTGGAACACCTTAACGGCAAGACCGTCGACTGGATGGAAAAGGTCAGCGACGAACAATATCAGGCGTGACAGAATAAGATCTGACGCTACTATGAGGAGACAACAATGCAGAAGCGCAAACTTGGAAATAGTAACTTGGAAGTTTCGTCTCTCGGGCTGGGCTGCATGGGAATGAGCTATGGCTACGGTCCGGCCGCAGACAAGCAGGAGATGATCTCACTGATTCGAACGGCCGTAGAACGCGGCATAACGTTCTTCGACACTGCTGAAGTGTACGGCCCGTTCACAAACGAAGAACTCGTGGGCGAAGCGCTCGCTCCCTTTCGCGGTCAAGTGGTGATCGCAACCAAATTCGGCTTCAAACTTGGTCCCAAGGGGGAGCAACTGGGCACGGATAGCCGGCCGGAGCACATCAAGGAGGTCGCCGAAGCGTCGCTCAAGCGACTCAAGACCGATACCATCGATCTGTTCTATCAACACCGTGTTGATCCGGCCGTGCCGATCGAAGACGTTGCGGGGGCGGTGAAGGACCTGATTCAGGAAGGAAAGGTTAAGCACTTCGGGCTTTCTGAAGCAGGTGTGGAAACGATCCGTCGCGCACACGCCGTCCAGCCGGTCACGGCGCTCCAGAGCGAATACTCGCTGTGGTGGAGAAAGCCCGAAGTGGAAGTGTTACCGACCCTCGAGGAACTCGGCATCGGCTTCGTTCCATTTAGTCCTCTTGGTAAAGGCTTCCTCACGGGAAAGATCGATGAAAACACTACGTTCGACAGTTCCGACTTTCGCAACATCGTTCCTCGCTTTACGCCCGAGGCTCGGAAAGCGAATCAGGCGCTGGTTGATCTGCTTAGGTCGATCGGAGAGCGCAAGAAGGCGACACCGGCCCAGTTAGCGCTCGCTTGGCTGCTTGCGCAGAAGCCATGGATTGTTCCGATCCCAGGCACGACGAAACTAAATCGCCTGGACGAGAACATGGGAGCAGCTTCAGTCGAACTTACCTCCGACGATCTCCGCGAGATTGATAGCGCCGCTTCAAAGATCGAAGTGCAAGGGGCCAGGTACCCCGAAGAGCTGGAGCGAAGGACTGGTCTGTGAAGCGCACTAACGGCTAGGAGAAGTCAAGATTATGAGCAATAACATCGAGATTGGTTGACGACATGTCAGAGCTCACCGAATGGAACAGCTTCTATGTAATCGTTGGCTCGTCTGCCGGCGCGCTGATCGGATTGCAGTTCGTCGTTCTGACGCTCATCGCCGAAAGGCCGCCACTACGCGCGGCGGAGGCTGGCGCCGCCTTTGCGACGCCCAGCGTTGTTCATTTCGCAGTCGTGCTCTTGTTGTCAGCCATCGCGAGCGCTCCATGGCGCGCGATCGGCGCCGTCGCAGTTTTTTGGGGACTAGTGGGCCTTGGTGGAATAGTGAACGGCGTCGTCGTTGCTTTGCGTCTGCGAGTGCAAACTGTCTACCGGCCAGTATTTGAGGACTGGTTGTTTCATGTTCTCCTTCCACTTGCGGCGTATGCAATGTTGGCTGTCTCGGCATACGTGGCTCAGTCGCATGCGCGGCTGGCCCTGTTTGTAGTTGGCGCTGCGACGCTGCTACTCCTGTTTGTTGGCATTCACAACGCCTGGGACGCCGTCACGTATCACGTCTTTGTTAATAGACGGGGACAGGGGGAATGACCGGAATCGCTGAGGAACGTTATCGAGATCAACTAGAATTCATGTCACCGAACATTGTAGGAATCTCGATCAGCCCGCGAGCTAACGGCATGCCGATCAAGTTCCGTCGGCGGAGCTGATCTACTCGACTGACGTCCCCCGCTGAGTTCCGATAACAAAGAAGCCGCAGGGATAGCTTGACAACTGCTAGGCCAATAAATACTGGCTCGTATCGTTCGTAAGACTAAGTCACGGCCATTTCACCGGACTAAAATCCGTTGGGGGTAACCCGTGCCGGTTCGAGTCCCGCCCTCGGCGCCAATCCTACCTTACAACACCTTCCATCAACTCAGCTCTCAACATCGACAAGTTCTCGGACCGCGTTTTATTGAAGTTCAGACCCATCGGCGCTCCATTGCAGGACGGTGTTAAGTAGGAATATAGTTTGAGTCCTGCCGGAGATAGCCTGGGTGGCAAGGCCATGACGAAAACCTGCATAGCATGACTGGCAGTAAAGCCAATCTTGTGAGGAACAATATGACAATGAAATTAGCAATGCGAACTGCCTTGTTCGTTGCGGGAGTATTTCTACTCACCATTGCAAGCGGTTCTTGGGCCGCACTCGATCGACCGGAGATGAAGCCGGTGACGGGACCTTTGTTCGGACTGCAGATTGAACAAGACGATAAACTGATTGCTCGGGAGGGCGACGCCTATACCCTGAAAAGGAAGAGATTCAAGATCAGGTTTTTTCTGAAAAAGGGACAGCAAATCTTAGCCAATTTTAGCCAAAATGACAGGCTCTATATCGCTGCCAAGAAAACGAAGTCGATTGAGAACATCCTCGGCACTGAAGGAACCGGAATGGCGGAAACTGCGGGTAATCCTGCCAAGGAAATATGGTTGACCGACGAAGGTTGGCACTATTGGCCCGCCGAAAAAGGCGAATTTTGCCGGTTCGACAGTTACAAGGAGGAAAACGGCGTCGTGGTGGGCGAACGAACTGTCGAAAAGTTCACACAAGACAAGCCAGTACCTTTTAATAAAATTGACGTCATCTATTTGGTGTATTGCGATTACGGGGAGGATAAGGCGACTTGGCAATTTGTAGTCAACGCAATTGATTCATTCAAGCTGATCTTTAGGTGAGGCCGCCGAGCAAGACCGGCGAGCTCTGCCGAGCGTAATGCTTCGAGGGCTAGCCTATATGTCGAAGGCAACCGTTCGTTAACAGGAAGAAGTCTTGTGCACGTCAACTGGTTTAGCCATGCTCACTGTGTGATCATTGTGGTGTTTTGCTGTGTCGTGACCTCATTCAGCCAGCAAAGCATCCGACCCTTACCTCCTAATGGCAGTTTTGAACGTAAAATGGTCTGCGGTAAGGACCATTCGTATGAATTCGCGTTGCTCCCAGGCGAGTTCCTCCAAGTTCGCGTTGACCAAAAACGTGTGGACGTCACTCTCAAACTCATTGACACGAACGCGAGCGTCCTTGCTGCAATGGACAGTCCCAATGCAGACGACGGTCCTGAAATACTTTCATACATCGCCGGTAGAGACGAAAGGCTTCGGCTGGAAATCTCCTGCTTAGACCCAAAGGCCAAAGAAGGCAAGTACTCGATACGACGTACGCCATTCCGGAACGCCAATGAATCTGACAAACGTAGAGTTGAGGTTGAGAGGTTATTTGTCGAGGGTTTGGCCGCACGAACTGCGCACGGTCAGAACGAGACAGCTATCAGCAAACTGGAAGGGGCGCTTGCAGGCTGGCAGGAGTTGCATGATGAGTATTGGGTTCAACTGACGAAAAAACAGATCGGACTATTGCTTGGGGTCAAAGCTCAGGCGATTTTTGACGAGGGATGGCATTTATTCGAGCAAGGAACCGCGGCTTCCCTCGCTGCCGCCCTTAAGAAGTACCAGGAAGCAAGCCGGTTATTCGCGGAAGCCAGGGTGCGGTTTCAGGTTTCGGACACTATCCGTTCTGAGGCCCTCGCCGTTGCAAATATCGCCTTGGTCTATGATGAAATGGGCGAGAAGAAAAAAGCTCTCGAATATCATGATCAGGCGCTCTCGCTCCGCAGGCAAAGTAACGATAAACGTGCGGAGGCCATTACGTTAAATAACATCGGTACCGTCGTCAGTTCATTAGGCGAGAAGCAAAAGGCACTCGAATATTACTTTCAAGCGATTGCTGTCTTGAAACAAGTCTACGAACCGAGTCAGGTTAACGATACGAAAATCGTTGAGGCCGCCACGCTCGACAACATCGGTTTGGTCCACGCGTCTTTAGGGGAGAACCATAAAGCGCTTGAGTATTTCACTCAGGCCTTGCCGCTTCGCAGATTTGTAGGCGATCGACGCGGCGGCGTAGCCACGCTCAACAACATTGGCCGGCTCTACTCTTCCTTAAGTGAGAATGAAAAGGCACTGGAGTATTACAATCAGGCGCTAACGCTAACCAGAGCTGCCGGGTATAGGCGAGGAGAAGCCTCGACACTCAATAACATAGGGCTTGTTTATGCTTCCCTTAATGACGATAAAACTGCGTTGGACTATTACTATCGCGCCTTGGATATTCAAATCGAAGCTGGCGACCGCGGGGGTGAAGCCACAACGACCAGCAACATCGGCTCATCGGTTGCTTCCCTGGGTGATTCGGAGCGTTCGCTGACCGTCTTTAATGAGGCCCTGCTGAAACTCAGACAAGTTGGTGATAGAAGAGGTGAAGCCAACGCATTGGACTGGCTTCAAAACGTTTGGGTTTCATTGGGTAATCCGCGTCTGGCTATTTTTTACGGCAAGCAATCGGTCAACCGTTATCAGGAACTGCGGCAGGCGATTCAGGGATTGGAATTAGAAACTCAACGAAAGTATCTAAAAACCGTTGAGAGCACATATCGCAGGCTGGCAGAGACACTCATTAAAGAAGGACGCCTGTTTGAGGCCGGGCAGGTTCTCTCCCTGCTGAAGGAAGAAGAGTACTTCGGCTACGTGCGACGCGATGTTGAAGAGATCAAGAAGCTGTCAACCCGTACCGATTTGCGCCCCGATGAGCGGGCTGCCCTCACCAGGTATGAGCAACTTGCCGGCAAGGTCACCGAATACGGCTTGGAGTTTGGCAAACTCGATGAACTAAGGAACAAGCAAGGCACGGCCTTTGAAAAACAGCCCGAGTATGACGATCTGAAAAACAAACTCGACACAGCCAACGCAGCTTTCCGCCTTTTCGTGGAAAAGGACCTGGTCTCGGAACTTGGTAAACCGGTGAAAAAGGAGATCGAGCTCGACCGCGCCCTCCAGGCCAAACTTCAGGACTGGGGCAGCGGCACAGTTGCCGTCTACACGATCGCCGGCGAAGAGCGGTACCGCGTGATCCTGACGACGCCTAAGGTCCAGATCGACGGTAAGACCGAGATCAAGGCGGCCGATCTCAACAAGAAGATCTTCGAATTTCGAGCCGCCTTGCAGAGTCCATCGGTTGATCCGCGGCCGCTGGGTAAGGAACTCTACGACATTCTCATCAAGCCGATCGAAAGGGATCTCGCCGCAGCGGAAGCCAAAACATTACTTTGGTCGCTCGACGGCACATTGCGCTACATTCCAGTAGCAGCACTTTCACCCGATGGCGTGCATTACCTTGCCGAGAAGTATCAATCGGTCGTCGTCACTTCCACAATCAGACCGAACCTGATGTCGGAAATCGATCCGAATTGGCAGGTGCTGGGGGCCGGTGTTACCAAGCCGAGCCGGGTCATCGAACCGAATGGGATCGCGGAGATCCTCTTCAGTGCGTTGCCGGGAGTGGCGAGCGAACTTCAGGCAGTTGTCAGGGGCAATGAAATGCAAGGCGCGGAAAAGAATGGAACCAAGGGAATGAGGTTGGTCGACGACGATTTTGATCTTGTTGCGCTAGAAAACTCTATGAGCAGCCGGATCGGCAGGAAACCGAAGTATAACGTGATCCACCTGGCAACGCATTTTCGACTGGTTAGCGATTCCGCGAGGGCATTCCTCCACCTGGGAAAGAACCAGACTCTTACGCACGAGAGAGTAAGCGACTCGACGGCTCTGAACTTCGGCGATGTGGAACTGGTGACGCTGTCAGCGTGCAACACCGGTTTTGGAACCGCCACAGAGAACAAGGTCGCCGCAAGCCACGACCAAGAACGCAAGACGATGGAGAAAAACAATGGAGTTGAGGTCGATAGCCTGGCGACCTTCATCGAACTGCGGGGGGCTAGGGCAGTCATGGCGACGCTCTGGCCAGTAGCAGACGAAAGCACTTCCCTTCTGATGGGCGAGTTCTACCGCTTGAAAGAGCAGAACCCGCGGATGGCCAAGTCCGAGGCAATGCAGAAGGCTCAACAGGCGATGATCGCCGGGAAGCTCAAAGCAAGCGGAACGGCGTCTGGCTGCCGTGCTGAGCTCGTCAGCGGACAAAAACGCCCGAATTTCCGTTGCGACGAAGACGCCCCGTTCGCACATCCCTACTTTTGGTCGCCATTCATTCTGATCGGGAACTGGAGGTAGCAGGCACTCCGCTACGGCATTGCGTTTCACTCTTGCCGTTCTGCTCCAGATTTGGAAACCCAGTCGTCGAGATCGCAACGTCGGATAATGCTGAAGCTGTTACGACTCATTAGTGCGCGCTTAGCCACGCCAAACAACTCGTTGTGCCCAAAACCTCCCCTTAGGTCAGTTCGAAGAAGTTGGAATGAACACAAAACTGACAAGTCGCGCCTCGATTCCCTCGACTCCCTCTGCTACCTGGGCTGATTGCAAATTCTTCTACTCGAGCCTGCTGTGCACCGCGATATTCAGTCTGCTGGTCCTACCTCCCAGCGCACTGGCCCAACACTTGACGGGCCGCATCAAGGGTACAGTTAGGGTCACCACTGAAGCCACAGATGCGCCTCCGGCTTCACTTGTCGGGGCACGGCTTACGCTCGTCAATCGTGACCTGACGGAGCAAGTTTTCAAGGTAGTCACTGACGATGTGGGCATTTTTATCTTCAACGATCTGCCAGCGGCGACGTTTGTGCTGACGGTCGAAGCCGATGGATTGGTCACAGTGAGGCGTGAAATCAGTCTGACGTCGGGTGTAGGGCTGACCGTTGAAATCGTGATGAAAGCTACGATTTCCGAAACGGTTACCATTCGTGAGGAAGAGGGCCTGCTCAGTACGGCCGAAACAACCACCAGCAATACCGTTCACTCCCAAACACTGACGGATGTGCCACTGCCGGCAGAGAACTATCAGAGCGCGCCGTTGCTGAATCCCGGTGTGGTGCGCGGAATGGACGGAGTAGACCACCAGAAAGGCGCCCGCGCCGGCCAGAGCGCCTACACACTCAACGGTGTGGACATCACGGATCCCGTTACTGGAAACCTCGCCTTCGACATCCCGCTCGAAGCGGCAGCAAACGTAAGAACCGAAGAGAACCCGTACTCGGCGGTGTTTGGCCGACTTACCGGCGGTGCGACGGATCTCGAAACCAAAGGCGGCAGCAACAAATTCAAAGTCACCGCCGCGCGCGTCTTTCCGACTTTTCGCAACACATTCACCGGTTCGATTGATTCATTTCGCCCGCGCGTCACATTCAGCGGCCCTGTAGCCCGCGATCGTTTGTTCTTCCTGCAGTCCCTCGAGTACCGCTTCACGCGCACTCGCGTGCCGAGCCTCGCAGCTCCAGGGGACGACTCAACCTCCGAGACCTTCAACTCATTCACGCAGTTTGATTTCAACATCAACAAGACCAACACGGCCAAATTTGTCGCGGCCGTCTTCCCACAGAAGGTACGCTTCGCTGGACTCAACACTTTCAATCCGCAGCCGACCACACCGAATACGAAGCAGCGAGGCTTGCTCGTCTCCATCTCCGAGCAGGCAATCTTCAAGGATGCTTCGTTTCTCTCTTCGACATTAAGCTACAAGACCTTTGACTTTGACGTCTTCGGGCAAGGGACGGAACTGCTTGAGTTGTTGCCGGAAGGCAACACCGGTAACTACTTCGCCGACATCCGCCGGCGGTCGCAACGGTTTCAGTGGCGGGAAGTTTATTACTCGCACGGGGTTGAATTTCACGGTCAGCATTCCTTGAAGCTCGGCGGCGAAATTGATTACTCGCGCGTGACGGGTGTGTTCCACGAAAACTCGATCCTGATCAGACGGCAAGACCGGACCTTGGCCCGCCGCATAGATTTCGGCGCCGCGGCGAGCGTTTCAAGCAGTCTCCGCGAATTCACCGCTTTCGCGCATGATCGGTGGGTCGTCAATAAAAAGCTTACGGTCGACGCCGGCCTGCGCTTAGACCGTGACGGGCTGGCCCGGCAGAACACCATCTCGCCGCGCCTTTCGTTTTTGTACCTGCCGCTCAAGAATCACGCCACGGTCATACGCGGCGGAATCGGTCTCTTCTATGATCGCACTCCGCTTAGCGTCGGCTACTTCACACAGCTTCCCGAGCGCACTGTGACCACGTTTGCCGCAGACGGCATCTCGATAACTGAGGGCCCGCATCGTTTCGCGAACATAGTCGCAGCACGGTTGCGCAACCCACGCAGCGTGCGGGCGAGCCTGCAAATTGATTTCCCGATCACGAGTAAGCTGACGGGACGCATTGGCTACCTGCAACGCTCAACGAGGGACGATTTCATCGTCGATCGTCTTGACGCATCAGGTCAGGATGCCCTTGTGCTCAGCAACCTCGGCCGTTCGCGCTACCGCGAGTTGCAACTGCTCGCAATCTATGACAACCCGCGCATCGGTACCTTGAACGCTACTTACGTGTGGTCCAAAGCTCGGGGCGATCTTAACTCTATTGATAACTTTCTCGGCGATTTTCCAGCGTTCGTAGTGCGGCCGAACGAGTACGGGCCACAGCCCTTTGACGCGACGCACCGATTCCTCGCCTATGGCCAGTTCCGAATGCGCTACGATATCAACATCGCGCCCCTGGTCGAGATTCGATCGGGCTTCCCGTTCTCCTTCGTTAATGAGCGCCTGGATTTTGTCGGCCCACGCAACCGGGCGGGACGCTTCCCAACATTTCTGTCGCTTGCCCTGCAAGTTACGAAAGGTTTCGAGATACCAAAGCAGGTCCCCAGGATTGGAGGACGCCGAGCGCGCATCGGCGTGGCGGTACTTAACACCACTAACCACTTCAACCCCAGTGAGGTGCAAAATAACATCACCAGCCCGCGACTCGGCCAGTTTTTCAACAGCCTCGGCGCGTCCGTGCGCGGCAAGTTCGAGTTCGACTTCTAGGCGTGGCTGCTCCCGCAATTTGCCTCGCGGAAGCGAGCGGTTTCGTAATTGCCAACATCCGGAAGCGGTAATAAGGATTTACCTGTTCCAAGGGCGCGGAAAGGGAGTTACTCTATGGTGACTAAAAGGATGTTCCAGATATTGCCCTCACATGCGCATTGGCCACTCAACTGCGTGCGAAGGTCTATGTGTACCGCTCCGACGCCTTCGTGCTCACCGATACATCGGTGCGACAGGGACCCCTTCGTTGTCTTTGCTTTATGCCGCAGCCAGCGGGATCAGACGCCTCGCTCGGAAATCTCGTGGTCCTCTCCGCATGCTAGCTCAAAAGTTCCCGCCTTCATGCGACCGAAGCCCTTCCCGCTAAACTTGCGCCGAAAAGAATCAGCTCGAGAAACGTCAAAACGGGAGTCGAAATTTTGCTTAAAATTTTGGTTACCTCTTTTCAACTCCAACATTGCGCCCGACTGATTGACCGGCGGTATTGGTAAACGTGAAATCGACTCCGCGATAGACGCGGCTACGCACTTCTTCGTCCGCCATTGCCGTAAAAATTTGCGATGCACGTATCACGTCTTTCATTGAAATAGTCTCCTCTTCAAGAAGTGATTGCTTTTGGTTTGCTAACTGCATCGGGCTGGCCGGTCATCCATGAAGGCCCCGCGATTTGCAATTGACTCTGGAACGCGGAGATTACCTGTCGGTGTGATGTGCCGAAGGCAATCTCCCTTGTTTCCAAAGTGAGGCCGGCGGAGCAGATGAATTCCGTCAGGCCAAAAGCATAGTTCGGCAGAATCAGCCTGACCCGTGGCGCACCTTCTAGTCTCAGTGATTGTTGCTTACTTACAGGGGCCGTCCCTATCTAGACGGCAAGGCCTTGAATTACAACAGCAAGGGTCGGCACGTTTCTCGCGACTTGTCATGTAGATGTCTGACAGCCCGTCGGAGCCGGCGCGGTTTGAGCCGAAGAACATGGTCAAGCCGTCCCGCGACAGCGTCGCCCGAGCCTCCATTGCCGAGCTGTTGACCAGGGGGCCCAGATTGGTTGGTGTCGACCAGTCATCGGCGGTGGTCTCGCGGCTTGCCGTATAGATGTCTTGCAGGCCGAAGCTGCCGGGCCGGTTTGAGTCAAAGACGATTTCACGTCCGTCTTTTCGGACGTACGGTCGAACATCGTTGAATGCCGTACTGAGTCCGGGAGCGAGCCGCGCCAGGCCGGAATCGACGCTGAAGTAGATGTCTTGCAGGCCGAGACCGCCGGCGCGGTTGCTTGAGAAGTAGGTCAGTTCGAAAAACAGGAAGTCGATCTTTGGTAACAACAGTTATATAGAGGATCGGTGAGTCTTGGGAGACTAGAAAACGGTGAGCCATGAGGCTGCTCTCCTTTTGCGTGAGGTATTAGAACTGCCTGAAAAGCTACTCGCTTTCAAAATTGGCGTAAGGGCGCAGCCCGAACCAGGGGCATAGCCCGGATCTAAACCTGCCTCACCGGCGGGGCAGAGCCCCCGCTTCACATCCGGCGGCGAAGCCGTAACAAAAGATGAATGTGATCTCTTCTTTAGAACCCTCAGCGCCTTGAAGGTTGTCGAATCATCGGTACGGCTTTGCCGCCGGATGTGAGGCGGCAGAGCCGTAACATAGATGACGCAATCAATCTTTGATGGCGCGATATCGACTATGAGAGTTATCATCCCCCCGTCAGCAATAGTCAGAAATTCAATCAGGAGGATCCGTAAAACATGCTACGCACTTCCGTTTTCGCGCTAGCTCTTCTTGCAGTCGTATTAGTCCCAACAGCGAACTTCTCCCAAGGTGGTCAGCCGAGTGGTCAGATGGAGGCTTCCCGCGGAGTTACTGGAGGCGAAGTGTCGGTTCCCGGCTGGACCGGAAAGATCGACGCCAAAGAGGAGGCAGCCGGGATGACCCTCAACAGCGCGAAGTTGGTCAAAGACGGCGATGCCTTTCACGTTACCACTGGTCCGGCAGTGACGTACTGGAACACGGCCAACAAAGCGTCCGGAGATTACACGGTAAAAGCGACGTTCAAGGAACCGAAGTACATGAACCTGAATAACCACCCCCACCCTTACGGGCTCGTGATTGCGGGTAATGATCTGGGAACGGACCGGCAGAGTTACTTGTACTGTGCGGCTTATGGTAACGGGAACTTCATCGTTCGCGGTTTCGGACCAACTCCATTTCAAATGAACGGACCGCGCGGTAGTGCCGATCCGGCGGTGAACAAGGCGGCCGGCGTGGGCGAACCGGTAACCCAGGAGATTGCGATTTCAGTGAAGGGTGACAAGGTTGAGTGCGCGATCAACAACAAAGTCGTCGCGAGCTACGACAAGTCTGCGCTGGTAACTGCAGGTAAACTCAAGTCAACCGACGGCGTGTACGGCATCCGCTTCGCACATAACACAGAGGCCCTCGTGACCGGCCTAACGATCACGAAACCTTAGCTTGACTCGCATTGAAAGTCGTCGGTGAGCACCTAAGCCTGAACCAAGTGTCATTGTTGTGACTCGCCATCACCCAGCCGAGCCAGTGGCCACTGCATCGCCGATACGGCTTTGCCGCCGGATGTGAAGCGCGGGCTCTACCCCGCCGTAAGCGGCCCGATGTTTTTCGGGCTACGCCCCTCTGACCACTAATGCGGAGCGCTTCGCGCGAGAGCACGGTTTAGGGCTACGGGAAGAGAGTCTTACCCGCGCAGTTGCTCCTAACCCTAAGGAGTGCAGTCGCTCGGCCCGAACATCTGACGAATTTCCGTCTCGCCCTCCCAACCGGGCCAGTGTTCCCTGTGAAGCTCCATGAACTGCACCGTGGCGTCGATCATCTCTTGCTTCGACTTCACCTCAAAGACTGCGTAGCCCCCGATGACCTCTTTGGTCTCTGCGAAAGGGCCATCGATCACCGTAACCTTTCCCTTAGAGAGCCGGACGCGGTTACTCATCGCAGTTGGGGCCAGTCCTCCGGCCTCCAACATCGTGCCGCCTTTCGATGCCTCTTCGCTAAGCTTCGCAATGGCCTCCATAAGTTCTGGGGGCGGAGGGCCCGAGTTCTCGGCGGCTCTTACCAGGGTCATAAATCGCATCATTACATCTCCTTTTAGTATGTATTAGTGGCCAGGGTTTCCGATCATTAAACTGTTTCATCCCAAGCTCTACTTGTAAGTCGAACGAGAGATAACGAGATCGACATAGCCAGGAATTTTTTTTGCTTGTTATCACGAATCGACCAGGGCCAAAAGCGCGGAGTGTAAAGGCCCGGGCAAGCGACAAAGAGGCGCCGACCCCTCCCGCGTCCCCGTGTCCCCGCATCTCCGCGTCCCCGCATCTCCGCGTCCCCGTTGGCTGCCGCCTGGAGGGGAAAGCGCCGGGAATTGCCTGACAAGCGAACAGTTATGTTAAATTCATCCATTATGAAAATCGATCGTCGTGGTTTCCTGGCAGCTTCGGCTTCGGCATTGGTGTTGGCCAAAAGCCAATTATCGTCTGCGGAAGATGTTCAACCTTTTGAAACCTCAGAGCCGCTTGAGATTGAGGGAAGAATCGAAGGAAGAGAGGTTGCGGTCTATACCACCGCTGACCAGAGTAATTACCGGCTCTCCGCTACTGATACTCTGACATTCAAACATCTGGGCCAGCCGCTGGAAACACAGATCTGTGTCTTCGTCGATCCCTCTAAGACATTTCAAACGATTTTAGGCGTTGGCGGCGCACTCACCGATGCCGCTGCCGAGACCTTTGCAAAACTGCCGAAAGCGAAACAGCAGGAATTCTTGAATGCTTATTTTGATGTCAGCACCGGCATCGGTTACACGCTTGCAAGAACCAACATCCACAGCTGCGATTTCTCGAGTGGCAGCTATACCTATGTAAACGAAGGCGACAAGGAGTTGAAGTCGTTCAACATCAACCATGACAAGCAATTTCGGATTCCCTTTTTGAAACAAGCGCTGGCAGCGGCCGGGGGGAAACTCACCGTTTTTGGCAGCCCCTGGAGTCCACCGGCCTTCATGAAGGACAACAACAATATGCTTCATGGTGGAAAATTGAAGCCGGAGTTTTATCAATCCTGGGCCAACTACTTCACGAAGTTCATCAAAGCCTATGAGGGAGAAGGCATACCGATCTGGGGCATTACTATTCAAAACGAACCCATGGCGACGCAAAGATGGGAATCGTGTATTTATTCCGCCGAGGAAGAGAGAGATTTTCTGAAAAACTATCTCGGCCCCACGATTAAACGGGAGCGGCTGGGTGATAAGAAAATAATTGTCTGGGATCACAATCGTGACCTCATTTACCAGAGAGTCAGCACTATCCTGACTGACCCTAAAGCCGCACAGTATGTTTGGGGCATTGGTTATCACTGGTATGAGCCATGGAG
>JBOGOU010000466.1:0-9085 GCA_050748205.1 Pyrinomonadaceae bacterium
AAAGGAAGCGCACGCCTCTGGTTGCCTTTCGTTTCGCGCGTCGCGCGCATTGCGGACGGGACGTCCGCGGTCCCAGTTAAGAGCTTGTCGTTTTATGGGTTCGACGCTGAATCTGTGTAATCGGCAGAATTGGGATTTCATGTATCTGTGCACCTCTTAAGCGCTCGTCTCAGGACTTGAGCGATCACGCCGGGCGACGCTCGTTTTGTGTGCAGCCTCTTCCACTTCTCGCGCCACAGCCTCCGCCACTCGTTTGTCGAAGACCGAAGGGACGATGTATTCGGGATGAAGTTCATTCTCGCTAATGATTCCGGCGATGGCATGAGCGGCGGCAAGTTTCATTTCTTCATTAATCCGCGAGGCGCGACAAGCCAGCGCCCCACGAAATATTCCCGGAAAGCAAAGCACGTTATTGATCTGGTTTGGATAGTCGGAGCGCCCGGTGGCCATCACGGCAACGTAAGGAGCTGCCTCCTCGGGCATGATCTCGGGTGTCGGATTAGCCATGGCAAAAACTATTGGCTTTTCTGCCATCTGCTGCACATCCTTTTCATCTATCACTCCCGGAACTGAAAGCCCAAGGAACACATCTGCGCCCTTAATCACATCGTGAACCGAGCCCTGTTCCCGGTTTGGATTCGTATTGCGCGCATACCAGTCCTTTACCCAGTTCATGTTTTCTGTGCGACCTGGATACAGTGCCCCTGCTTGATCACAGCCGATGACATTCCTGACTCCTGCAGCCATGATGATCTTTGTACAGGCGACCCCTGCGGCGCCCACGCCGTTAACAACCACTTTGATCTGGGTCATATCCTTTTGGACGATCTTAAGCGCGTTGATTAGAGCTGCCAGTACCACCACGGCTGTTCCGTGCTGATCGTCATGAAAAA
Source organism: Pyrinomonadaceae bacterium (assembly GCA_050748205.1). GTDB lineage: Bacteria > Acidobacteriota > Blastocatellia > Pyrinomonadales > Pyrinomonadaceae > PSRF01. The sequence continues at coordinate 894 of JBOGOU010000466.1, forward strand.
CCGGGATGTCGAGTTCTTCCTTGAGTCGATCCTCGATCTCAAAACACCGGGGTGCGGAAATATCTTCGAGGTTAATCCCGCCGAAGGCAGTAGAAATGGCCTTCACAGTGCGCACAATCTCGTCAGGATCTTTGGTGCTCAGGCAAATCGGAAAGGCATCGACACCCGCGAATTCTTTGAAGAGCATTGCCTTTCCTTCCATCACAGGCATCGCCGCAGCTGGACCGATATCTCCGAGGCCGAGGACCGCTGTGCCATCCGTAACCACCGCAACGCAGTTCTTTTTGATTGTTAGAGTAAAAGCCTTTTCCGGATCCTGATTGATTGCCTCGCACACACGCGCGACGCCAGGCGTGTAGGCCATGGAAAGATCGGCGCGAGTTTTAAGCGGCGTTTTTGACACAACCTCAATCTTCCCGCCGAGATGCATCAGGAAGGTTCGATCAGAGACATTCACCACCTCTATGCCATCGATGTCTTTGACGGCGTCGACAATCTTGGCACCGTGTTCGTTTGAGGCAGCGTTGACGGTGATGTCGCGAGTGATGTAGTCGTTGCCGACATTCACAATGTCAATCGCCCCGATGTCTCCGCCGGCTCGCCCGATCGCGGTAGTCAATTGACCAAGTGTTCCGGCGCGACTCGACAACTTAACGCGTAGGGTCAAACTGTAGCTGGCACTTGGAGTGCTTTGCATGAGCAAAAGGATCCTTTTTCGGGCCGAATTCTATTAACTTTCTTTTACTCAAACTCTAGCCTCGCGACGAGTTGCGCGCAAGCCGGCTGCTTTTATCAGGTCGCGCTAGCTGCCGGAATTGGATCTGAACTATCCCCCCAACTGCTGAAGCTGTGAAAAAAGAAAACCTAAAATCAGCCACAGATTAACCGGATGAAACTGATCAGAACATGAACGTAGAAGCGAGAGTTTCATTGGGATTCTTAACTACTCTTCTGTTCTGATCCGTGTAATCGGCGTTAATCTGTGGCTAAACTTCCTTTTTTCACAGCTTCTGCCATTGGGGGATTTTCCATTTTTTGACTGCGCTGTTTTTCGTAGGCTGGGCCTGAAAAATCCACCCACTTACGGTGGGTGGGATTTGAAACTCGACCATTACCCTGAATTGAACCGGCATTCACCGCGAACTATTTCTTTGTGGCTCCAGGAACCAAGGCTTGCTTTATTCGACTCAAGAGCTTCGGATCAATGGCGTTCTTCGACGCCAATTCCAGGGAGCGAGCACCGAGTAACTTATAAGCCTGAAGCGCTTCTGAAAGTCCATCAGCGGAAAGCACTTGCAAATGCCTTTGCACTGTTGCGATATCTCCACGGGCAAACGTGCCGGTCAAAGCATGAGTTGGTTCGGAAGTTAGAAGGTTTCGTACCGTGCTTTGTAGGAGTGGCAGCAACACGCGCCGGGCCTGCTTTCGCGCCAAACCGCATTGAACCAGCATCTCAATGGCCAGATCGAAAAGCGCAACAACATGACCGGAGGCCATGACTGCAGCAGCGTGATAGAGAGGCTTGTTGCGAGAGGAGATGAAAAAACTCTGGCCCTTAAGGTCGCGGACAATTCCCCGCGCCAATCTGGTCGCCGCGGCGTCGCCCTCGACGCAGTAATATGCTCCGCGCAAGTTCTGATAACCGGTTCGGGGATCGCTAATGGACACCAGCGGATGAAGCGATCCAGTGTGGAATCCCATTCGAGCTAATGGCTCCAGGACGGCCGAAGACAGCGCACCACTCGTGTGCAGGACAAAACGCCCCCGAACGGGACTATTCTGAGATTTTGCCAGGCTTTTTACCGTCCGGGGAATTTCGTCATCAGGCGTAGCAATCAGCAAGATCTTGCTCGGCGGCAAGTCTTCGAGTTGATTCGCCGTCAGAACCAACATGACGCGATCAACCAGTGCTGCTGCCTTCCTGGCGCTCGCGCGGCGCCTGGTGGCCACCGCGTCAACCCGATAACCGGCTTCAGATAAGGCCATTGCCAGGGCTGTACCGAGCCGGCCTGACCCCACTATCGAAACCGAAGGCTGCGAAATTCTTCTCGAAGATGCCTTGGGCATGAATGCCTTACCGGTTGTGGTTGCAGGGTTGTCAACGCATCCTAACAACCACCCCTGGCAAAAACCCAATTTCTTAGGTTTTTTCTGCAACGCTGGACTATAATGGCTGCCATCCGCAATGACCAAAGCGGATGCCCCTTAGAGACTAAATTGGCGAAGGCATTGCCAAAGAAGTGAGCTTTTTCTGCGCGCAACCTTGCTGCTTACCTCTGGCATCATAGACTGCGCGTCTGAAAATAGCGAAAACAACCGCAGCAGTCCTTCGCATGTTCCTTTAACGAATGCTTCGCCGCGCATTAGACTAAACCCGCGGCCCTTGAATGACAGTCCAGCCGGGCTTCTTTCTTCTTGGCCGGTTTTGAAGTATCTGGAGGTTTTCGAGATGAACAGCTTCTCCCGCATGGTAACCGCTCTCCTGCTGGCCTCGTCGCTACTGGCAAGCTCGGTCCGGGTTATGACCCAAACGACCCAGCCGCAAGACTCAGCGAAAAGTCAGACTTCAACTCAGGATCCAAAGCAGGATCCAAAGAAGGATCAGCAGAAAGCTCCCGCCACATCCACCAATTCCGGCAAAACCCTGTCCACGAACGAAAACCCGAACATGATCGGGAAACGCAATATCAATAAGGGCATCATCGCGGGAATGAGCGGCTCCACTGAGAAAGAGGTTCGCCTCGGACGCGAGCTGGCCGCCGAGGTTGATCGGCAGGCGAAGTTCATCGATGACCCGGTCATTACCGAATACGTCAATCGGGTGGGACAGAACATAGTCTTACATTCTGACGCAAAGGTGCCTTTTACGATAAAGGTTATTGATTCTGACGAAGTGAATGCCTTCGCTCTGCCAGGTGGCTTCTTTTATGTCAACAAGGGTCTGGTGCTGGCCGCTGACAATGAAGCGGAACTTGCGGGCGTGATGGCCCACGAAATTGCCCATGTGGCTGCCCGTCATGCTATCGAGAACAGTAAGAAGGCCGAACTCACGCAGTATGCAATCCTGATCCCGGCCATTATCTTTGGCGGAGGTCTGGGCCAGCTGATTTACCAGGGTGGCGGGTTTGCGGCCTTGTTGGGTTTCATGAAGTTTAGCCGCGGCGCGGAGGAAGAGGCTGACAAACTGGGCGTTCAATATATGTACGCCGCCGGTTACGACCCGACCGCCATGGCCACGATGTTTGAAAAGCTGGAGGCCAAGAACAAGAAGAAGCCCGGTTTCATCTCGAAGCTCTTTGCCACGCATCCGGCGCCACCGGAGAGGCGGGCCGCATCATTGGCGCTGGCCGCCAGATTCCCAGAGCGAGAAGAGTACATAATCAGCAGCTCCGAGTTTCAAAAGGTAAAGGCTCGACTATTGAGACTCTCCAACGCGCGGGCGTCGACGGCCGGAGCAATAGCTGGCGCGGAAGAAGGCGCACCAGGACGACCAACACTGAAGCGCCGGCAGCAAACGCCGGACGACTCTACGACTAGCCCGGACACCGGTGAGCAGAAACCCGCTGACAAGCAGGAACCGCCCAAACTGAAGCGGAATGACGGCTCTACGACTACTCCCCCGCCACAACCATAGGCGCTGACCATAGCCTGATCTTAAAAAGGCTCCCCGGTAAGGCTACCGGGAAGCCTTTTTGGCTACGTCGGGGCAGTAGCCCGACCGTTAACGAGGGCTCTTCCGATAACAACAGTGCTTCATTCTCTCCGATCGATGACCCCTCCTTAACAGTCGGGCTACTCCACCGGTGCTACCAGTCCAAAAGTCCCCAACTTGACAACATTCTTAGGCCTTCTGTATTCTAGCCGTTCGCGTTTTATTGACTGAAAACAGAGATAGTTAACTATGTCGACATACTTCCCCAGCGGTAAGGATCTGGCTGGCAAACGAAAATGGATTGTGGTGGATGCGGCAGGCCAAACGGTCGGCCACCTTGCCTCGGAGGTTGCTTCGATCCTATCGGGTAAACGCAATCCTCAATGGACACCTTTTTTGGACATGGGCGATCACGTGATCATCATCAACGCGCGCCAGGCCGTCCTTAAAGGCGCGAAGATTGATCAGAAAGTCTACCGGCACCACACGCTCTATCCCGGCGGCATGCGCGAGGTCTCTGCAAGGAATATGTTCGCCAAACGCCCCGAGCGAGTGCTCGAGTTGGCAATTAAGGGCATGTTGCCGAAGAACAAACTCGGCAAGGCCATGGGGAAGAAGCTGAAGATTTACCCCGATGCCGAGCACCCGCACACGGCCCAACGCCCGCAACCCTACCCATTAACTTCCAGTTCAAATCAAAGTAAATAAGGCAAGATTAGAATAAGAGGACGATATAACTGTGGCTGAAATTCAATACTACGGAACAGGACGACGCAAAACATCAACGGCGCGAGTTTACCTACGGCCTGGCGCTGGCGAGGTTCAAGTCAATCGCAAGGCTTTTGATAAATACTTCCCGAACGAAACATTGCGCATGATCATTCGTCAGCCTCTGCAGCTCACTGAAACGACCAGTAAGTTTGACGTCCTGATTAATGTAACGGGGGGTGGTCCTTCGGGCCAGGCTGGGGCGATTCGCCACGGCATCACTCGGGCACTTATTGAATTCAACGCCGATCTTCGTCCTACACTGAAGCAGGCGGGTTTGATCACCCGCGATCCGCGTATCAAAGAGCGCAAGAAGTATGGGCAGAAGGGTGCGCGGAAACGGTTCCAGTTCTCGAAACGCTAGAAAATTTCGGATTGCGGATTGCGAATTTCGGATTTGAAGTTCTTTGCTATCAGATGGTTTTGATTTAGGCTTTTGGATCCAAGTTGCGGAACACGAAATTCGAAATCCGCAATCCGAAATCCGAAATTCCTTAATCCGAAATCCGAAATTCTTAGATACCATTGTCGGGGTTCCGATTGGTTGCTCTCCAATAGTGAGAGTCCAGAGCCACGGCGAGTACATTAAACCAGTTCACAAAGGAGATTGAGTTTGGTTTCGGTTACGATGAAAGAACTTCTGGAGGCCGGCGTCCACTTTGGCCACCAGGTACGGCGCTGGAATCCGAAGATGAAGGAATACATTTTCGGCGAGCGCAATGGCATTTACATTATCGACCTCCAGAAAACCCAGCGTATGTTTCGGGAGGCAATCAACTTCGTCACGAACCTGATCGCGGAGGATCGCGGAAAGACAGTTCTTTTCGTGGGTACAAAGCGCCAGGCCCAGGACGCCATTCGGGAAGAGTCGGAACGCTGCGGCCAGTATTACGTTAATCAGCGCTGGTTGGGAGGTCTCTTAACCAACTTCCAGACCGTCCAGAAGTCCATTAAGCGCCTGCGAGATCTGGAAGCGATGCAAACAGACGGTCGCTACGAGAAGCTAACCAAGAAAGAACGAATTAAACTCGACCGTGAGCGCGAGAGCCTCAACAAGAACCTTTCCGGCATCAAGACGATGGGCCGGTTGCCTGACGCCATCTTTATTATTGACGTGCGCAAGGAAGAAATCGCTGTAGCCGAGGCCAACCGGTTGGGCATACCCATCGTGGCAGTGGTTGACACGAATTGTTCGCCTGAGGGAATTGATTACGTTATTCCCGGCAACGATGACGCACTCCGCGCGGTCCGCCTGTTTGCTTCCCGCATCGCCGATTCAATTCTTGAAGGCCAGCAAATAGCAACGGAAGGTGGTGTTGCGGTTGCTGCTGAAGGAGAATCGGCGGAGTCTCCGGAAGCGGGGGCGTCTAAAGGACCGGAAGGCCTGGTAACCGAAACACCTGCTGCAGCCGCGCCAGAATCAAGTGATGGCACGCAAGATGGTCAATCGACCGTGCCTCAGGCTGAAGAAGCAAGCGAGGCAGGCGCTGCCCCGGATGAAAGCGCCGAGTCAGTCGTGGCGGCGAACTAGCAGATAGTTAGATTTGGATTCATCGGCGAGCGCAGCCTTTAAGCGGGAGTTCCGCCGGGCTGCGTTTTTCGTTAAGTGGCACAGACTTCAGTCTGTGTTTTAGGCGGTTAACAAAAGCAGACTAAAGTCTGTCCAGTAATCATTGGAGAGATTCGCAATTATGGCAGAAGTAACAGCGGGCGCGGTCAAGCAGTTGCGGGAAAAGACCGGCGCAGGAATGATGGAGTGTAAGAACGCTCTGGTTGAAGCCGAGGGTAATGAAGAGCGCGCAATTGAATTTTTGCGTAAGCGCGGACTGGCTTCGGCAAAAAAGCGGGAGGGACGTATCGCCGCTGAAGGAATTGTCGGTTCTTATATCCATATGGGCGGCAAGGTGGGTGTGCTCGTTGAGGTGAATTGCGAAACGGACTTTGTCGCGCGCGGGGAGGAGTTTCAGCAACTGGTCAAAGACATTGCGATGCATATCGCCGCAGCGGAACCGCGCTACGTTTCGCAAAGCGACGTTCCAGCCGATGCATTGGAAAAGGAACGGGAGATCGCGCGGGCGTTGGCTCGCAACGATCCAAAGAACGCTAACAAGCCAGACCAGGTCATTGACAAGATCGTGGAAGGACGTCTTCATAAGTTCTACGAGGAGACTGTGCTGATGGCCCAACCGTTCGTAAAGGATCCCGCAAAGACGGTAAACGAGCTGGTGACCGAAAAGGTGGCAAAAACCGGCGAGAAGATTACAATTCGCAGGTTCATGCGTTACAAGATGGGCGAAGGTCTCGAACGGCGCGACGAGGACTTTGGCGGTGAAGTAGCATCGCTCATACGTTAAACGGCTGCGCACCTCCAGGCCTTATCCCAGCATCTTTTCGCTCGTCGGAGAAAACAATGATCGCCGAACGGCCTAAAACTGACGTCACCGAACTGGTCTACAAGCGTGTTCTGCTGAAGATTTCGGGCGAAGCTCTGATGGGAGAGCAAAACTATGGCATCGACGTCGATGTCGCCCGCACCGTGGCAGAGGAATTGAAGGCCGTCCATGCCCTGGGCGTGCAGGTGGCGGTAGTTGTCGGCGGCGGCAATATCTTTCGCGGGGTCTCCAAGAGCGCAGGCAATATGGACCGGGCGGCCGCCGATTACATCGGCATGCTGGCTACGGTCATGAATGCCGTTGTCCTGCAGGATGCACTGGAGAAGCTTGACGTCCATACGCGCGTAATGTCCGCCATCGACATTCCTCAACTGGCGGAGTCGTTCATCCGCAGACGCGCCGTTCGCCATCTTGAAAAAGACCGCGTCGTAATCTTTGCAGCGGGCACTGGTAACCCCTATTTTACAACCGACTCGGCTGCTGCGCTTCGCGCCCTCGAAATCAAAGCCGATGTAATTCTCAAGGCGACTAAAGTCGAAGGTGTTTACTCCGCTGATCCGATGCTCGACGCATCAGCTACTCGCTATGATTGCATTACCTACCAGGAGGTGTTGGAGCGGCAACTGAAAGTAATGGATGCATCGGCAATCTCGCTGTGCATGGACAACAATCTACCCATAGTGGTTTTCAACATGCGCCAGCCGGGAAACATCAGGCGCGTTGTTGCAGGCGAGGAAGTTGGTACAAAGGTATGCCTCGGGAAATAGCTTCTATAAACTTCTCGCCCCTAAGCGGCCTTTCCGTCAGACTTCACGAGCAGGAGTTGATGAAATCGTAGCCATTGAGCGAGGATCAGTTTATGAGTGAGAACGACGTAATCAAAGAGACAAGGCCTCGGATGGAAACGGTCATCGAAGATTTTCGCCGGAAACTCTCAACAGTGCGCACCGGCCGCGCCGCTGTCAGCCTGCTCGACAATATTCTGGTCGACTATTACGGCACGATGACACCGCTTAACCAGATGGCTTCAGTGCATGCCCCGGAACCGCAGATGTTAACTGTACAGCCCTGGGATCAAACCCAACTCGTTGCCGTCGAGAAGGCTGTGCGGGCGTCTGACCTTGGCTTGAACCCTTCAAATGACGGTAAGCTCGTGCGCATTCCCATCCCGCCACTCACCGAAGAGCGCCGCAAACAACTCGCCAAACAGGTCCATGAGATTGCCGAGGATCATCGGACTGCCACTCGCAACATCCGGCGCGATGCTAACGAGCGTCTCAAGAAGATGCTAAAGGACAAGCAGATTTCGGAAGATGCCGAGCGGGATGGACTGGACGAGGTCCAGAAACTCACCAATACCTACATCGCCAGGATTGACG
>JBOGOU010000467.1:0-24732 GCA_050748205.1 Pyrinomonadaceae bacterium
AACCGTTCGCATCGTCTTCTGTAAATTCTGGAATCGTTCGCATCCACTCTTGTATGTATTCGCATCCTCTTCTGTAAGAAACCGCCGATCGGAGACGGTCTATTCGCATTGACTTCTGGAAATGACACTCGTCGTCGTTTTGAATAGATTACAAACTCAGTGATCGGTCTAACTTGAATTGCGAGAGAATCGATGATTACTTGGCGAGTGGGCTTCCGACGAGTTCTTGGATTTGTCGGATTCAACCTATGATTCAATGCACCCAGGGAATGTGGGAGCAGGAATCACCAATACCGTTTAGGCGTTGCGAGAATTGATAACAGCCTGAAGCTAACGAGCTATGTTATCTGACAGGGCTTTAATACCCTCTGCGACGACCTCCTCGCTGGACCAATGCTCGCCCTCACAGTTCCAATAAAATCCGTTATCGTCCATCCCTGCAAAAAGTTTCCAGTTGGTGGGTTCGTATTCAGGCTCCATGCCAGCGATGAACACCTGGTTAGCATCTCGACGCAGCCCGCTTGTCATGTCAAGGCGGTAAGGAGAGAATCCTTCTGTCAGCCCTAAGATCAGAGCGAAGTTTCCAGCTCGAAGTTCGTGGCTTTGTTTGTCGTACAGAAAATCGGGTATGTCCCCTGCTTTTTTTCTATTCATATCTTCGCAACGAGCCACAAGTAACGCTTCAATCTTTTCCACCTCTGCTTTGCCATTCTTGTTGGCTTGCCGTTGAAAGTCAGCCATTAGTTCACGTTCACCGGCAGTCGCATCAGCTTCAGCCTTCTTTTGTTCTCGTGCCCGTTCGATCTTTTCGATGATCGGGTCTTTGGGATTGGTTGAACTCATGAGCGAATGCTAAGACTAGGAGTGAGATTCCACAAGCTTGGGACGTGCCTGAGCGATTCTCTAACAGCACTACCAAAATTGCAGATCAAATCCCGTAAGTCCCTTAAGCGATACTTAGCGTAAAAGCATCGTGCAAAGCTTCAAGAGAATGGAAGCCGACCATCATACAAATTCTTCGTACTCAGACGCCCTAGGTTCCTGCTCTGACGTTTCTAGCCGAGTATTCCAGGCCGCAGGATCTGATCGAGTCTCAAGGAATCAACCACCGAGCGAACCTGGAACCCGGTCAATATCCTCAACAATCTCGGCCAGCAGAGTTTCCATTTCGTTCTTGGTTAAGAGTCCCGACCAAAGGCCAATCGAGGCAGTGAGGTCGTCTACCGTCTCACACGACGTCGAGGAAACGAAGTACTCATATGCGCACTTTGCGATGGCGTTATTTACTTCGGTTACATCTACAAGTGGAACACTCGCATGGGAGGTGCCCACTAATAGCCTATGTGAAGCGATCGGTAAATAGATGTTTACGATTTGATCCCCTTTATCGTCGGACGGTTTGAATCTTCTCTGTCCTTCAATCTCGAAGAGACAGCCCGTATCGCCAAGAATCAAAGGACTCTGACTGCGGAGAACAAACCATTTCAAGGTTCGATAACTGTCAGACCTGGTTTCTGGTACGGGGTGATTAGCCAAGGATTTGATGTGACCTTCTTTAATAGCCTTAGGGAGCATCTGTTTCATATCCGCCATTAGCCCTTTCAACGTACTGCGAAACTCTGGCATCCCTTCATCCAGAAGCGTCGGAGCATAGTGCTCTACGAGGGCCGGTAACATTTCTTTTAGCTCTTCTGGTAGGTCGATGTTCTTCATAAGTCTTCCAAGCTCTTCCTCAATTGTGGTGGGCCTGCTTAACAACAGTCTTTTGAGGTTGGCGGGCTCAGATAAGTAATTGGTCAGTTCATCAAGTAAATAGTCTGCTGATTCACGAAAGAACTGTCGAAGCTGCTTGGTTCTAACCACTAAGTGTGCAACGAAGTCCGGTAACGCGGGATCGATAACTTGATTAGAGTCTCCCATGCCTCGAATCTCATTAATCAAGCGAGCGTAACCGGCTTCTAACTCTGTGATTTTACCGTCAGCGCTTAACTCACCCTGCTTACCGTAAAAGTATTTTTCGACGCTAACGTTTTCGACGGTAGTCTCAAATGGCTTCGTGCCTTTGCGGGATACCCACGTAAATATCTTTTCTCTTTCGATACGACTGGCAAAGCCCTTCAATAAGAATCTAGGGAGGATGTGTTGCCTATTTCCAGCCATGATTGAGAGTGCCTTTCAGAATAGTTGAGTCGCGTCCTCTGCTTTAGACGGCCGCCCAGATCTAACTCGCCCGCATAAATGTGGAAGCCTAGAGGCCGGAAAAGCCCAAAGTAAGCCTTCAACCCGAAACACAACGAAGTAGCGGGCCATTGCGCCGGAGGCAAAGCGTCATCGATCTATGAATCGTAGCCGCTTATGAGGCCATTGCTTCTCACACTGCAGTCTCATACCCGGTCTAGCAATCCGCGATTTTCTGCCCATAATATTGCCGGCGGGTTGAAGTCTTCTTATCAGCAAACTCTCGACATCTGAAAGTAATTGCCTTGTGAGTCTTCCATCCATCTCCACATCGCCAACAAGAATGGTTACGGATTCGATTCCGAGTTCATCGCGAAGGAATTCAAAAAGATTGCGCTTGTCAGGGTCGTTGAATCTTTGAAGAACGGTCCTATGCCATGCCAAACCGATGTACACAATCTCTTTGTCATGAGAATCTAGATAAGCATACAGGACATGTCGGTAGTTCCATGCTTTGCTTTGCGGCCCAAGCCTCTCCCAATTGATTCTTATACCCATGAGTCCACAATTCTGAAAAAGAGTGAAATAACTCGTGCAAGCGCCTACGACGTTAGGGGATCAGACCGTTCCGATCGGTAATCCCTGTTCAGGTTGATGTTGGCAATCACCTGCCTAACGGAACAACTCCCTCAATTACAACATACTCTCCACGGGCACCCATTGAGGCTCCGAATGTAAATGAGCCGCTGACACGAACACTCACAGCCGTAGAGGGACCCACATCCAACTGTAGAAAGTGACCGTCGTAGCGACGACTGACTTCTTCAACTGCGTAGAGCCTAGTCAACCCTTCTGCCATCCAGCCGCCGGCGTGATAGGTCTGTAGAATCTCCGGGAGCGTAGCCGCTTCAGGCTGACTAAAAGATTCCGTCATGTCGAAGGCGACTTGCTTGCCTTCTTTGTATGATTCGCCAAGAATTGCGCGACGGGCCCACATTCCCGCCATCTCGACAGCGCTAACCGATCCGAATGAAGCCAGCATATGAACGGAGCTTGATCCTGAGCCCCAGCTTTGAGAGCTCTTGCATGAAATCTTCACTTCATCCTCGCCTGAGTACTCAGCCTCCACATATACTGACTCAATCTGGATTGGAAAACTGTTGTTTGACCAGGTGATGCGCTCTGCCCGCGACCTAGATCCGAAGGGTTGCCCCAGCCGTAGCAGCGCACGTCGTACTTCTCCATCACTAACTCTCGCTGCGACCGTGATTTCACCCTCGCCACTGCTGGTGAAGCGGCTCTTGACAGTTCCTGGAAAGACAAGCTCGCCAAGCTTTATCCATAGCCGTTCACTTTGAGCCGCCATTTCCCGGAGCCTAGCATCGAACTGCGCTATCAGATCGATCTGACTTGCAAAGGACGCTCCTGAAACTTCGCTTTGAAGAGAGCGCAACCAATCGTTGAGTCTGCCGTCGCGGACAGAGTCATCAACCGCACTGAGGGTAAAGAGTAACCGTGGAATTCTCCTCTCCGCCGCGCGATTTCCTTCTTGGTGCGCTGGGGAGTAACCGCTTGGGTCGGTAACTCCGTAGCGAGTACCGAGAATCAAAACGAAAACCATAGACCGATCGACACCACTGAGGTATGCGTGCTGTGGACCTTCGTCTCTCGGCGTAATCTCTTCCCACATGACCGGTGTCGCGCCCATGCTATGGGCGTAGGCCCGCACAGCCTCGCGAAAAGGCGTCATCTCTGGATCCATAAGCGAACTGACAAAAATGTGACGTCCTGCCATCCACGCTCTAAAACGTTCCTCAGAGAGGGGGATGGGATGCGCGCCGCTCTCGACAACTAGCTCACTCCAAGTTGAATTTTCACCTCGACTCATAACAGCAAAAGTCTTCCACGCGGGCTCTACGCTGTGACTATTTCTTCGCGACCAGCTAACTTATTTATGTAGTCAGTCAAACCAGATCGATCTCGTAAGAATTTGATCGTTCCGTCAAAAGCCTGTCGATTTGACCGCGGACTGATCTCTCGAGCGATTAGGTTTCCAGCTTCGTCTTTTTTCTCAACTATTCCACCAATGACGGACCCCCAATCCTTAACGTTGGTTCGTCGCCAATCGAGCTTCGCTTCACCAATACCATTGATCATCGCCTTACGATCGATCGACTCTGGAACCTTCGTGAAGAGCAGTTGCCCGATCACTCCTAACGCTTGAAGCGCAGCGCTCGCCCGAAAGAGATACTCTTCCCGACCTGGTACCACTGTCCAATGCGGGAATACTTCATTAAGCTCGCTCATATACTCGAAAAGCTGATCCTTAAGTTCGTTGTATGAATCGGGCGTCAACTTTGGCCCCTTAATTGGTCCCTTGTTAAGTCCTCTTTGGCCTTCGCAGAACCCCCTCGTGAAGCGATACATTACCGAATGAGTTGCAAACTCCTTAGCTGTAGCGGCGAGGGAATCTTTAACCTCATTTATCCCACCGCCATCCTTGATTACTGGATGATCCCTCAACTCCTTGGCGAGTATGTTATGGAGATCGCGACTATCGACCGCAAGTGCCTTCGTTACCTTCACGGGTGTACGAAGGTAGTTCTTATCGTGGAAGCTTTGGCCAGCCCACTCCCTCAGTCGATCATGAGGCAATACGGATATGGAAACCGCCTGCGTGAATCTTCCGGCGTGATTTGGATACTTGCGCGCGAAATCCATCAATGCGCAGAAACGGTGCTGGCCGTCAGTAATAAAATATTCCGCTGAACTTGGAATGTAAACGCAGTGCTTGTCAGTCCATCTGCTCATGTCTGGCTTAGCGGCGGTCACAACGTCCAATTCAGCCCAATCAGCATATTTTCCGTTCGACAGCGCGTCCTCTAAATAGTTAACCATCTCGTCTACCTTCTGTGGATCGATCGTCCTCTGGACTTCACGGACCAAGTCAACGAGATCTTCTGAGACGTGGTGTGGGTCTTGTTGTCCCGGGCGGGGCGAGGGTGGAATGCTCCGAGGATCATAAGCGACCAACTTGACAAGATCCCCTGGTAGCATCTCAACATGAATTTTGGGAAACCCGGATGGAGACTTGCCTACCGAGCAATTCTTCAATTCCTGCTCCAGGCTTGCCGCAACGGTAGGATCAAATTCGGAGTTTTCGCTGATGTCACTCATGTCTACCTCCAAATGGTTTTATCGATCTGATGATTTTTGACCTCTAGAGACCCGATCTCGAAATCAATGGCTTGGATTAAATCTGGGGTCCCTAATGTCTTTTATCGATTAGCCTTGATCGAATACTTCACAGCATCTCAGCAATGTGTCCGCATAAGTGAAGGCTGCGGTGCGAACACTTGCCTTGGTGAAAAAAGTCATCCACATTGTCAGCATAAATAATGAAACTCCTACGGACACTACTCCTGTTACTGGGAATTTCACCAAAGCTCCTGGGCTGAGGAGATGCGAGGCACTGCCGTTTACAACACCATACGCCACCAGTATCCACAAGATCGTGCAGGAGCAAATTGTTAATCCAAACGGCTTTAGGCCCAACGCGTTTCGGCGAAATCCGTAGGATATATTCTCGCGGAACAGTAGGCGAAACTCGGACTGAGTGGTATCACGCGTGTGGCGTAGCAGCCAAGAAACTGCGGACTGATAGATCTCGTCCGCATTTCCGGGCTCGCTAGTCTCCTGATCTTGATCTGGAAATTGCTTCTTGATTTTGGCTTCCAGCACGCCGTGGTACCGTTGCTTGGTTACCCGATCCATAAATGGATTGCGATGACGAAGCAATTGTGTTGTTGGCTTACCGCCCCAAGCTTCGTAGAGTTTGGGTTCCAGCCGCTTGCCCCGCTCTCGGCAAACACTAGCCAAGAGATAGAATCCGCCGCACGAGGCTGCAAGCATCACGACGTTGGTCCAAGTAGAGATCCGGGACCCGTACAGTAACTCTAGCGTCACGATCGGCGGAAAAATAACTAACAGAGCCGGCCACAAGCGTGCCTTGCGTTCGTACGGGTCGCTAATTTGGGTTATTAGATCATTTACTCCCATGCTTCTACCTGATTCGAGAACGTCAACGGCACGGCGGGAAACCAGCCTGCACGAGCATCCATGTTGTGACGGAAGCACTTCGCCTCGCCTTGCGTAGCTATAACATTCGCGCCTCGGCGAATGAAGGCATTTACTACTGCCTTACGTGGGTGGGTGGTGGATTCTTTGCTTGCTGATACAAAAGCAACCTTATCGGTTAGGCCCGGTGTTGCTCTTCGCTGACCGATGATTCGATCCAACACCGAAGGCGACACGTTTCGCCGACCGCCGTGATGCGGGACTTGCGCAAATTGAATACTGTTTGGTAACGAGAGGCCGTTAGCTTCGGCAAAGTCCGCTGTTGCCGTGAGTGCTCGAATGCCTGCATCACCTGTCAACAAAATGCCCTTGCCGTCAATCTGGCCGTACAGAACAACGCTGCTCTCGTTCTCCGATGAGGTTTTTCCGTCTTCTCGTAGGGTTTCGATCCCCCACTCTTCGGCGACCCAGGCAACCGCCTTGCGTCCTACCTCAGCAACAGCCTTGTACATTCCAGAAAGACCCAGTCTAGCAGCTGCGTCCGCCTTCTTCTGCTCCGGCGATTTCTGGAACTCACAGATCAGTTCATGCACATACCAGTTTTCCTCTGGCGATAGAACAAGGAAGTGATTGTCGATCATGGCCCCGCGAAACGGCTCGTAGATTGGAATACCACGCTGCTCCGCGAGTTGCTCTAAAGCAAAAGCTGCAGCCATGCTGTCTCTTAAGCGCTCTGAGAGGCTATCGTCGGTAATACGACCGTCTCGGAAATAGCCGCGTATTAGCGACGAGTGGTTCCAAGGTTGGTGCATCCATAGCTCGCCAACCTCGAGATGTTCCAGAACAGCCAATAAACCAGACGCATGGTCTGTGTCCGGATGCGAGTTGACTACATAATCAACCCGTGTTGTGGCGTAGTATTTCTTAATGTGATCTACAAGGGCGAGACCCGCCTCTTTGGTGCCACCATCGAATACGAGTGTCTTGTATTCACCAGCGGAGCCGTACCGGAGAGCAATGGCATCACCACTCCTGCTCCCGTTTCCCACTGGCAGGAAATCGACCTCAAATCCCGCAGCATTACTCACCATATCGTCCTCCTCCAAGAGCCTGAGAAACTGAATCTACGCAGCCAGCTCGGGGCTTCAACGAAGAGAGCTGGTCGCAGTGAACTTACTATTGCACGTATTACGAATGCTGTCTAGCATTATTTTAGGCCTTGGGGCAAGAGAGCTGGCCATAATCGAGTTGAGGAGCTGTCGATATCCTGTACAGATTCATTGGCGCGAATACTGTAATCGCGCCAAACACTTGCCGGATTGATGGCGCGAGTAACTCTAATCGCGCCAAATGTGCTAGAGTTTTGTGGCGCGAATAGGCTTAATCGCGCCAGAATACTCTCGCCTTAGTGGCGCGAACACGAAGAGGAGCGGGCGGCTCAGAAGAAAGGATGGCCAGAAAACCACCCACGAACATTGATGAAGAACTGCTGAAGCACATCGGAAACGAAACCGATGGAATTGGCATTGATGAGTTGCTGCGCTTGCTTGATGGCGAGGTCAGTCGCCGGACGCTCCAACGACGATTGTCAGTGCTCGTCGAAGCGAGAAGGCTTGCAACTGAAGGGGCCGGGCGCTCAACCCGTTATCTCCTACCAAAGAGTGGCGACGTTGAAGAAGATTATGTTCGACTGTCTCCCTCGGGTGCAGATGTTCGACGGTTGGTGCGACGGCCCCTGATCGAGCGCACTCCAGTTAGTTACAACCGCGAGTTCCTGGATCAATACAGACCGAATGAAAGCAGTTACCTCACCCCAGAAACAATCGCAATCCTCACTCGGATCGGCGTGACGCCCGATGCCGAACGACAAGGGGGGACATACGCTCGTCACATTCTTAGTCGGCTGCTGGTGGACTTGTCCTGGGCTTCGTCTCGACTCGAAGGTAATACTTACTCGTTGCTCGACACCGAGCGGCTGATCGAATTGGGGGAAGCGGCGGAAGGAAAAGACGCGCTCGAGACGCAGATGATCTTGAATCACAAGGCCGCGATTGAGTTCATCGTGGACCAGGGTGATGAATTAGCTTTCAACCGCCAAACTGTTTTGAATCTTCACGCGCTGCTCTCGGATAATCTATTGCCCGATCCAAGCGCCGGTGGTCGGCTGCGCCGGATTGGCGTCGGCATTCGCGAGTCGGTTTATCATCCTCTAGAAGTACCGCAGTTGATCGAGGAATGCTTTCAGCAAATAGTGGGTACAGCGGCTGCGATCCGCAATCCATTCGAGCAAGCATTCTTTGCTATGGTCCATCTGCCGTACTTGCAACCGTTCGAGGATGTAAATAAGCGAGTATCGCGATTGGCGGCAAACATTCCGTTCGTTCGTCAGAATCTTTCACCACTCTCGTTTATTGATGTTCCTGAACGCGCTTACGTAGAAGGACTATTAGGCGTTTACGAACTCAACCGCGTTGACCTGCTGCGCGATGTTTTTCTATGGGCATACGAGCGTTCAGCCAAACGTTACGTTGCCGTCCGACAATCGCTCGGCGAGCCGGATAAATTCAGACTTAGGTTTCGAAATGAACTAACAGAAATAGTTGGTGAAATTGTAAGAGGCGGAGTCGCTCCAACATTAGAAGAAGTCACACGGCAAGCGCGTGAACGCGTGCCGGCTGACCATCTGGATGATTTCGTTCGAATGGCAATAAAAGAGTTGGAGAAGCTTCACGAAGGTAATTTTGCGCGTTTCCGTTTGCGGCCTTCCGAGTTTCATGCCTGGCGGGTGATCCATCCCAGATCGGAAACGGGAGATATCTCGTGAAGGCTGACGTGTTAAATGTGTAATCACATATGTTGATGCTTAACGCCTATTTTGATGAGACAGGACACGGCGATGACCCGACCACAAGAATTCTAGGCATAGCAGGTTGTTTGACGGGAACAGAGGCATGGAAGAAAGTCGAACATAGATGGAGTGAGGCGCTGAAGTCAGAAGGCTTACCGTACTTCCACATGAGGGAGTACGCCTTTTCGACTGGTCCTTTTAAGTCTTGGAAGAACGATGAAGCTCGCAGGCGCAAAATCTACAGCGCACTGTGGGAAATCATTTTAGGGGCAAAGCTGAATCCTCTTGGTGGCTTTGTGCAATTAGCGGGCTACAAACAAGAGCTCCAAGGGCAGGACTATCACATTTTTAGAGATGCCTATTTCTTGTGCTATCTCCAATGTCTGAGGTTTCTAGCGCAATACACAGATTTTGACTCGGTTAAGAATGTCGTAACCTTTTTTGACAATAAAGAAGGATTCAAAGGAGAGGCTCTAAAGATCCATGGTGCACTAAATCATCGATTCAAGGGAAAGATTCCGCCTCCAACCTTTCGGGACATGCGCGTCGTTCTCCCGCTTCAGATTGCTGACATCATTGCCTACGAATCTAAGAAGGAATTTGAACGTCAGGTCTTTGGACTTGGCGGAAAACCGAGGTGGGGCGTTTCTCAGGTTGAGAAGCTAATTTCATTATCTGCGCCACATCTACCGGCCTTGTTGGGCAATCAGGATTGTCCGATTGCGCTCCTTTCAAGAGAAGAGCTTGCAAGAGTCTCTAGGGCGCAAGAGCTGGCGTTCAATGGGTAAAATAGGGAGGTTGAGATTGATTGCATGTTACCCAATGGCCCGTTTGCCTACATCTTTACGAGGGCAAACAATCCATGTATGATGCGAATGGTAGCTGATGCTACTTCTTTGAAAAGTGAAGCAGTTGACTTGGGCTTGGAGATTAGATATGGAGAACATCTCTATAGCCTGGGTTCTCGTAATGTTGGGAATCCAAGTAGGGTCCCGCATAATCTGGCGTTTTCTGACCTATGCAGCACCGCGCTTAATCCAACTCTTTTCGAGAGCCTCTCGGATGTTAAAGCGGGTGAAATTCCCAATTCGTATCCACGTCAACTTCGATTAAGTCCACCTCAACAGAAATCAAATTCTTGTTGGAGTCACTTATAAGCAAGTAGATGAAGCGAGCCTTCAACGGCTCGGTTCTTTTTTGGGGCGTAATCGGATTCGTTCGATGCTACTGCGGACCCACGTTTGGAAGGCTTCTTCCGGCGACCGCACGCCCTGGGCACGTAAAACACGTGGCGAAAGTAGCGAATACGGAAAAAGAATAGCTCGGGTCACTGCTTTGCTTTTCCTAACAGAACTTCTAAAGCCCGCACGCGCGGGCTTTCTTGATCTTAGAAGAAGAAGAGAGAGATGGCCTAAAAAATGTCACCGATTCGTCACTCGACTCAATGCAAATCGATGAAAATCGATGTCAAAAGCTGCTAAAGAAATTGCTCCTATAACGGCTGCAACCTGTTGAAGAATTGTAATTTGTGTCACTGCATGTGACTCCGTGTCAAAAGAATGCAGTGGACGATTTGGCGCGTTCGCAATGCGGAGGCCAAAAACTCCTAGAGGCCGTGGTATGCGCTTAGGACTGCGGGGAAAACTGTGTCGGTCTTAAACGGAAAGAGGCAGTAACAGGCGTAAACTGGTGCAGATGTAACGGCTGCGATCCGCGGTAAATGTTAGTAAAGGCAACTACAACGTAACAGGCACACTGTCAGGTTGCCGGATTTATAACCCCAAGGTTCAGGGTTTTCGATCCCCTCTCTCGTTGCTAATACCATCACTGGCAGTGTCTGCAATCGCGAACACCATCATGGCCGTTGCTGCCGGCAAACGCGAACACCAAAAACACTCCAAATAAGCGGCCAGCCAAACGCTGGGCCAAACCGCTCCTTTCTTGTAACTATCCAGTTCACAAAATCTCGGCACAATACATGCAAAGAGTGCAAGTGGAAGTCGAAGCCGCAAGTAGACGGCTTGAAGTATTCTTATTGGACCTACCTCCTTATGAAAAGACCGACCAAAACGGAGCACACAGACGTGGCCAAAGCTACTGAGCGGAAATTCTCAATGGAAAGCGTCGCGGAGCTAATCGGTGTGCATGTTTCGACTGTTTCACGGCTGATGGATAGTTACAAACTCGGTTACTATCAGATTGGCCGCCGCCGAATAGTAGGCGAAAGTCACCTGCAAGAATATCTGTCACTCGCCGAGCGCCAAGCTAAAACAACTTCTACCCGCTAAGAGCGAGGAAGTCATCCCACCCTTCTCCTATGCGGCATGCAAAAACGGTGAAAGGAATTCAGCGGCAAGTTTTTGCTACGCCTGCTGACGTTTGTTAAGAATCTCTGCCGCCCGATCTACCGTTGCGGTTGTTCGATTGATATAGCGATAGGTGGTCTTGGGATCGCTATGGCCCAGGATCTCGCCCACAAGGGCTAGACTCATTCCGGCTTCAGTCAATGTGGTCCCGGCTGAGTGACGGAGATCATGGAATCGAAGGTGCGGCATTCCCGCGTCTCGGCGCGTCGCGTCAAATGATTTCTTTACGTTGTCTACGACACCAAAGACTAAAGTTTGCTCCGGGATATCTCCGGTTTTCAATTTTCTGAACGCTGCCGTTGATGGTTTAGCGCGAAGATCCAAAAGTACCTCGCGCAATCTCTTGGTCATTGGCACAACGCGAGATTTAACAGTCTTGCCCTTGTAGCTTATGACTTGAAAGCTATTTCCTTGGAAATCAATATCCGACCATTTTAGCCTCAGCAGTTCGCCTTGGCGGCATCCTGAATCCAATGCGGCTATGATCAAGGCCTTCAAGTGCCTGCGCTTACTCGTGCCGCATTGAGCCAAAAGTTTCTTTTCGTCGTCCAAAGAGAGCACTGTCGTTCGCATTGTTTCGTGCGCTACTGGAATGAGCTCGCCTCTCTTGGCTTTGCTGAACGGCGAGCGACTAAGCCAATCGTTGCAGATCGCGTCGTTCAACATGGCACGGCAAGTCGATAGTTCACGATTGACTGTGGCAACGTCGGTGAGGGTGCCTCTTTTTGTTGTGGTGGTGAGGCGCGTCTTCCGATAGTTCTGTAGATCAGTTACCGTAATCTGGCTGAGCTTCAAATGTCCAAACTCATTCACGAGTTTATTGATGATTGACTCAAACTTTTTGGGATTGCGAACGCCAAACAGTTTTCGCCCTTTATCATCGTAGACCGCCTCACAATAGCGCGTCTTCTTGCAGTGATCCGCGAGTGCGGAAAAGGTCAAATTCCTAGCATCCAAAAGAGCCTCGCCACCCGTTACGTATTTGTCTTTCAGCTCTTCCAAACGTTCTTTGGCATCGCCCGAATTGTCCGCGCTGCGGGATACTTCACGGCGCTGACCATTCCGGTCATAGTATTGAAGCCTGGCTATGTATTCAGTTCGCTTCCCGCGCTTTCGCCTCTTGACGGTGGCAGAGTAATTTCTCATTCGTAAGACCTCCACGATGTGTATATGCAAATCTGAGGCACAATCAACCCTCTTTGAGGGACAATTGAGGGACAAAGCTAAATTGAGCAGTCTGGACTGAATCCTAATGGAGATTTTACTAAGGAATTTGGTGCCCCCGGCGCGATTCCAACGCGCGACCTTCCGCTTAGGAGGCGGACGCTCTATGCAACTGAGCTACGGGAGCACGAACGCCGTAAATGGTAAATGGGAAATGGTGAATGGTAAAGCGTTCTGTAGGAGCGGCGGTCCGTGGGCGCCCGGGTTCAATGGCAAAAAAGGGGCGCCCACCGAGGGACGCCCCTACCACTCAATCTACCGTGCTCATTACCTCCGCTTGCGCGAAGCTACTCGCAACTGTCTGATTTGTCCTTTTAGTTGTTCGATCTCCTTTTGCTGCTCTTTGATCGCGTTGAGCATCGTCCAGATGATTGGGTCGTTGTTGACCATCAGGTAGCCGTTACTGCTTTGGGTTACGGCTTCGGGGATGACCCTCTGCAATGTTTGAGCTCCGAAGCCGACGTGTTCTCCCTTTGACTTGATGCCGAGAGCATTGTTCGGCAAATACTCGTAGCGGAGCGGCTGCAACTGCATGACTGCTTTGAGTCCGCTGTTGAAGCGCCCCTTGATCGCTTTCAAGCGCTCATCCGAAAATATTGCCCAGGTTCCACCACCGGGCTTGCTGGCATTTCCATTGACCGACAGAAGATCGGTGGGTGCGGCCGTCCCGATGCCCACGTTGCCGCCCGAGGTAATAGTCACCCGATCTGTAGCGCTCGTCCGGAGAGTCAGTGAGCCCGCTTCCTGGTTTTCAAGAAAAGAGTTTGCTCCCCCTTGAATGATCTGGAAGCCATCGCTGGAGGCCGAACCGCTGGCAGTATCAGTTAATTGCACAACTGTATTTCCCGCCGAGTGAACATGAAGATTTCTTTGAGGCGCAGCTGTGCCAATTCCGACGTTGCCGCTCGCGGCGATGTCCACGCTGCTCGTTGGCGCTCCAGGCCGGATGCGTAAGGGCAGCCGTGAGCCGCCGGTGACATCGCGGATGAAGAAGTTAGCTTCGTTGCCGGCTATGTCCCAAGTTTGGGCCGTAAATCCACCGCCGGAATTTTGTTCGAGCCTAATGGCCGGAGTGTCAGTGGTGTTCGCGTGTACATCTAACACCGGCGTGGTCGTCCTGAGCCCGATCCTGCCCAGGCTACTCACCCTAAGAGAGTTGGCAGGTGCGCCGGCATCGACTTCAAACACTATGGTTCCAGTCTCCGAATTGCCGGTACCGCCTTGATCCACAAACGCCAAAAAACTCCCACCACCATTAGCTGAGCTGTTGGCCCTTATCTGCCAGTTATTGGTTGGGAAACCGGCCGTGACACTTGTGTCGTCAAACTGAAGTCGCGTGTTGTTCTCCTTCATCCTGATTGTGTCAAAGCCGAACACTTCGCCGTTGACGCAATCGAGCCCGACGCACGCGCTTCCCTGTACGATTAGATCGTCGGGGATAACCTGATCAGGCATTGCGGCCAAACGTGCATGATGCTGCATTAGTCTAGTTACGGCGGTGCCGGTGGTAGCATCTGGAAGCCGCAGCGGCCCCATGATTTTGCTGGCCCGCGGCCTTGCTTCTTCGACGGCCCCGGCGACGATAACCGCCCCGTTCAGAATTGAGAAACCTCCCGACTGGACAAGCGGCTGGGATGGCAGCACTCCGCGTTTGCGCTCTGCTCGCAGAGCCTCCGCCTCATCGTCCTTGCCGCGCGCCGCCGCCAGCGCTTCTTTGACTCCAGGCGAGAATACGGGCGTCAGGCGCAGCTCATAAACATACTGCCCATCGGGCAGCTTCTCACCCTCTTTATCGGTAAGCGTGAATTCGGGCGAGACGCCCGCCTTAAACTCTTTGCGAAACACCCTGCCGTCGGGGGCCGAGACCGTCACGGTCGTCCCAGAATGCGGAGCGGCCACGTCCCACCTAACATTGAGTCCGTTGGCGGTCATAGTGGCAAATTTGTTTCTATCATCCGGCGACTGGCCCGACACGGAAACCTGTGAGCAGGCAGCGACGAACACCATGCCAAGCACAGCCGGTAAATACTTTAAGTTTTTCATTGGGGCCTCCTTTAATCGGCATGGGTTGCCGAGTATTGTCAAGAGTGATTAAGGCCTGATTTTCTGAAAGACGATTCAGAAAGAGGACTCATGCTGCGAGGAAATCTGAAGAGTTGGGTATAACAACCATCAGGTGATGTGTCAAGGAACATTACGCCTCTTCACAGGGCCGCCCGTCTCTGAGATACTCCGGAAAAGCAGCGTCATGGATCTTAGACCTGTGGTGTTAAAGCTGTTCGCCCCCGTCGCCGTGGCCGTGCTCTGCCTTGCTCCGATTCACCCTCCGGCAAACAGTCAGTCAATCGGGAAGAGGACGGGAGAACACGCGTCGCCACCGATCTTCGTCGAAGTCGCAGAAGAGGTGGGGCTGAAGTTCCAGCACTACAACGGCATGACGGGTAAGCTCTTTCTGCCGGAGATCATGGGTGCAGGCGCGTCCCTGTTTGATTACGACAACGATGGCGACACGGACGTCTTTCTCGTGCAAGGCAGTGCGCTTGAACCAGGTAGCAAGCCAGGCAGCACGCTGTTTCCGTGGCGCGGATCAGGGTCACCGCGCAGTAGACTGTTCCGAAACGATCTCGAGGTTGGCAAAGACGGCGGCCGTACGCTTCGGTTCACCGATGTAACTGAAAAGAGTGGCATCGTGGCTATCGGTTACGGGATGGGTGTGTCCGTCGGCGACATAAACAACGATGGCTGGGCCGATCTGTATATTACAAACCTCGGTTCTAACCAAATGTATCTCAACAAAGGCGACGGCACGTTTGTCGATGTAACTAAGAAAACCGGGACAGACGATCCACGCTGGAGCACCAGCGCTTCCTTCGTTGACTACGACCGTGATGGCTGGCTGGATTTGATTGTTGTGAATTACGCCGATTTTTCCGTTAACAACAGTCCCACTTGTTACGCCCCCACGAGCGCGAAAGACTATTGCACGCCGCGCGTCTTCCGCGCTCCCGGCAACCGCCTCTTTCATAACAAAGGTGACGGTACTTTTGAAGACGCAACTGTAACAGCAGGTGTGGACAAAGAGTTCGGGCACGGTTTGGGAGTGGTCGTGGCCGATTTCGACAAGGACGGCTGGATAGACATCTACGTCGCCAACGACGGCGATCCCAATCAACTCTGGATTAACCAAAAGGACGGCACGTTTAAGAACGAAGCACTTTTGGCCGGCGCCGCTGTGAACAGAGATGGCAAGGCGGAGGCCGGCATGGGCGTGGATGCTGGAGATTTTGACGGAAATGGCACGGATGACATTTTCGTGACTCATTTGATGGACGAGACCAATACGCTCTTTACGAATCTCGGCAAGGCGCTGTTTGAGGACCGCACGCGCGAGGCAGGTCTGGGAATGCCTGGGCGTCGCTTCACCGGTTTCGGCACTCTGTTCTTCGACTATGACAATGATGGCTGGCTTGACCTGCTCGTCGTGAATGGAGCTGTGCAACTGTTACCGGAGTTGCTAAGAAAGGGCGATCCTTATCCGCTGGGCCAGCCGAATCAGCTCTTTCACAATACCGGAAAAGGGAACTTCGTCGAAGTAGTCGATCAATCGGGCCTGGGCTTTCAGCTTCTGGAGGTCAGTCGCGGCGCCGCCTTCGGTGACATCGACAACGACGGCGACACGGACGTGGTCATTACAAACAACAACGGGCCGGTAAGGCTCTTCCTGAATCAGGTGGGCAACCGAAATCGTTGGTTGGGATTGCGACTCGTCGGCAAAAAATCCGGCGGAGACATGCCCGGCACACGAGTGGAGATCGTCATCACTAAGAATAATGTCTTGTGGCGGCGAGCGAGAACTGACGGCAGTTATCTATCAGCAAATGACCCGCGAGTACTCGTGGGCCTGGGGAGCGCCGCACAGGTGGAGGCTGTGCGAGTGCATTGGCCGAATGGCAGCGTCGCAGAATGGAAACCACCGTTGGTGGATCGATACATTACGCTCAAGGAGGGAACATCCGCGGGAAAATGATGAAGCTCGAGGTTCAAGAAAGGCTTGGCCAAATCCTTTGGCGGTTTGGGATCTGCGTAATCCTGGTAATCGCCTCGTCAGCGCAGGTCGGTGTACGCGCGCAAAAGAACATTCAAAGAGACGATCTTCTGCTACCACCAAAATCTACGCTAGTGCCAGTGCACAGGCCGGATCTAGGCCAGTTGGAGAGCGATGTGCGCGACCAAATCAAGTCGCAACAAGACGCCCTTGCGGCTGCAGTGAATAATCCCGGCTCGACGGAAGCAAAACTCAGCGAGGCTTATGGCACCCTGGGAGAAATCTACCAGGCTTACTCTTTGACCGCACCGGCCCACGAGTGTTACCTGAATGCGAGCCGCCTCGTGCCGAAGGATTTTCGCTGGATCTATCTACTAGCAAAATTGGACCAGCAGGAAGGCCGCGTTGACGAGGCGATTCGCCGCTACCGAATCGCCGGCTCGTTGCGTCCCGAGTACGTGGCTGTGCCAGTAAATCTCGGAAACATTTACTTGGAACTAAACCGCCGGGAAGACGCCAAGGCAAGCTTTGCGGCTGCGCTGAAGATCGAGAGAAGTAATCCTGCAGCCTACTACGGACTCGGACAGGTGGCGCTGTCGGGACGAAGCTATGCCGAAGCGGTCGACTATTTCGAAAAAGCGCTGGCGCTGGCGCCCGAAGGGAATCGGATCCATTACTCATTAGCTATGGCCTATCGCGGCTTGATAGAACCGGAGAAAGCAAAGGCTCATTTGGCCCAACAGGGCTCCGTCGGTGTGCGAGTGGCAGATCCACTCGTGGATAGTTTGCAGGAGCTGGTTAAGGGAGCGCGGGTGCATTTGATTCGTGGCAGGCTGGCGCTCGAAGCGAAAAGGTATGCGGAAGCTGCTGGTGAGTTTCGCAGAGCCATTGCGGCAGAGCCCCACAGTGTTCCCGCTCACGTCAACCTGGGAGCGGCGCTTACTCAGACAGGGGATCTAAAGGGAGCCGCTGAGCAGTTTGAAACGACTCTTCGCATCGATCCAGATAACACCAGCGCGCATTATAATCTTGCCGTTCTGTTGGCTAACGAAACCAAGCATCAGCAGGCGATCGCCCACCTGCTAGCCGTGTGCAACATTAACCCGAACGATCTCGGTGCTCGATTTCTTCTGGCCCAGCAACTCTTGAAGGCCAGTCGCCTGGAGGAGGCGCTCGATGAGTTCTCGCGCGTCGTTCAAGCAGATCCCAACAACGAAAAGGCATTGCTCGAGCGTGTGAAACTCCTGCAGCGGAAGAGGCAATACAAAGAGGCGCTGGACGGCTTGGAGAAAGGGCACGCGCAATACCCGGAAAAAGCGCAGACGGCGATAATGCTAGCCTACCTGCTCGCTGCGTCGCCGCGGTACGATTTGCGCGATGGGGCCAGAGCGCTCAAACTGGCCCAACCCGTCTATGGGGCAACTGGCTCATTACAGCACGGGGCGCTTGTAGGCTTGGCCCTGGCTGAACTCGGTCGCTGCAGCGAAGCAGCAGAGTGGCAGCGAAAGATAATCGCCGCAGCAGAGCGGCAGCGCAACGAGGATTTGCTCGCAAAACTTAGGGTAGACTTGCAGCGATATGAGAAAGTGCAATCATGTCGGCCGGTCGGTGAAACTCCCATGAAGGATGCGCTGACTCCCGTAAACAACCCGTGAATCTCTCCGCGCCGCCCGTCCCCCTCAGCATCGAAAACAAAGCAGCCGCGGATTACAGGGATGACCCTTTACCGATTCGCCAATGGAGGGTTGACCGAACTTTGGTTTATCGCTAGAGTACAACCAACCGCAAACAAAGTTGCTTGAAAGTTTTTGCTCTCCGCCGGATCTAATGAATGAGTAGAGCACAGACTGGAGTGTCCGTGCTCTCCCCTACGGCCGCTGACTGAGGCGGTTAGTCAAAACGCAGTTCGGTCAAACGTGCGACTGCGCACCGTTCTCTCCTCTGAACTGATCATTATTCAATAGCGTAAGTTGGCGTTGGTTCGCCAGCTAACCTTTCAACGGGTCGTTTGCGCCGTTAGCAAGGTGGGGAGGAGTGTCATGTCTGCTCTAGCGCCAAGAAGCCATCAAACGCCGGTTAATGACTCCGAATGGATAGAGTTCCCAGACCGCGTTGAAATCTCGCCTGCGTCTGTTTGGGCTCTCGACGATGAAGATGAAACCACTGTCCAAACCGCTCGAGCCGCTACGAAGCGGCTCAAGCAAGTGGCGCCTGGTACAGTCAAGGAGAGTGTGCACGAGGCCAGTCCGCGAGTACGCATACTCGATGAGTCGCAGGTTCTTCCGAGTGAGGCATCATTTGCTACGATAAAGATGAACCAAGAACTTGAGTCAAGCGTTCTCGATGCGCATGCGCGACTCACGGCCAGTACGTTCGAGGAGGCGACTGCAAATTCAGCCAACTCGCGAAAACGCATTCTCGATGAGTCGGATGCTTTACCAGGTGAGGCATCGTTTGCGACCGTAATGTTGAATGAGCAATCCCCTGATCGCGCTTACTCGCCGCTAAAAGAGTTTTTTGCCAAATCCAATTTGAATTGGCGAAGCCTGACGGTGGTAACCCTGCTTCTCGTTTCAATCTTCGCCGGGATAACAATCTTTGTTTGGAAGATTGCCGAGCAAAGTGTTTTGAGCTCGCACCAGACAGAAAACAACGCTGCCGAGACGCCCCGGTCACAAACGGAACCTACCGCTACTCACGCGGAGTTGCCAACTTCCAAGCCGCCGGTGCCGGCCGCGGTTTCGAACCGGCAGACACAAGTAAATGAGCCCATGGCTTCAGCTGCACCGAATGTCGCGAAGCGTGAAGCAGCAGTCGAAGTGGCCCCCAACAAGTCTCCCGTGGCGTCAAATTCCGAAAGGTCACAGAAAGCCGCTTCCAAGGAAATCAAACTAACAATACCCGGTAAGGCTCCTCGGCCGGAGGCTAAATCCGCGACGAGAAATTCGGCTGCTGCTGGCGAGAGCGGCAAGCGTGGGCTGACTACCCAACAACGGCGGTCAAACGCGAAAGAATCGGAAGGTAGCAAAAGAGCGGCTCGCACGGAGAGCGTTGGCGTCAACAAGCCTCGCCCTCAGACTGTGGAGGCTAGCCGAGAATCGTCGTCCATTTCGACAGACGCGCCGGCAGAGCGGCCAAAACCTGCATCAACGAGCCATACCGTAACGGGCGGCGCACAACGACCAAGAACCGTCACACCAAAAAACCCTTAACCACAGCTAAGACTGATACTTGATCAGCGATCGCACGTCATAACCGTCTAGTCTTTTGCGTCCACGCAAGAACTCCAGCTCGACGACAAAGACCAGGCCCACCACCTTGCCACCTAACCCTTCGACCAGGTTGACGACCGCTTTTGCTGTGCCTCCAGTGGCTAGCAGGTCGTCTGCGATGATCACTCGATGCCCATCGCCAATCGCATCACGATGAATCTCCAGAGTGTCCTGACCGTATTCCAGATCGTAAGAAATAGATGCACACTCGGCGGGAAGCTTGCGTGGTTTACGCACTGGCACGAAGCCGGCGCGGAGGTGGTACGCAACGGCTGGCGCAAAGATAAAACCGCGCGCTTCGACACCAATCACAGCGTCAACTTTTGTGCCGTCAAATTCCCCCGCAAGGGCATCGACAGTCGCACGCAATCCATCCGGATGCTTAAGCAATGTCGTAATGTCATAAAAATTAATGCCGGGTTTGGGAAAATCCGGCACTTCACGAATCAGCTTCTTTAGATTCATTACCTTTCAATCCTAAACGACGGGTATAGCCCGCTCGGATCCAAACTTATTTCTTCGACTTGGGCCACGGTTGCCCATTGCGGACCAGTTGCAAGATCGTGCTTGAACAACTCCACGCAGTTCGCGGGACCTTCCGCCAGCGCCTCGACGCTCCCGTCGGGTAGATTTCGAACATAACCGACAACTTGATGGCGCGCGGCGGCCCGTTGGGCGAAGAAGCGATAACCCACACCCTGAACGTCTCCGCGTATCACAAATCTTCTCGCCACCTTTGCAGTCATTTTATTGTGTTCCGTTTCGAGTGATCTCTGTAGTGCTCTATTCTAGCGGAAGAGTCGGGAGATTTCCTATTTGGCAAATTCTGTGTAGTGTCCTAATTTCTGTTTCTTTTCCGCCTTTGTGTGAGGTAGGGCCAAAATCAAAAACGATCCACGAAATGCCACTTTGGGATCTGAGATCTCAAATTTCAGATCTCAAAGGGTTCGTGTGGTTTCGTGGATCGTCGTTTCCTTAAGCCAAATCTCAAGTTAGGCCACCAACAAATTCTGCAGCATCCCGCCTTCCCCGAAAGCGAACTGAAACTCGCGAAAGACAAAACGATTTAGCAGAGGAATGTGATTACGAGGTAAATGGATGGCGTTGGACCTTGCGCGCCGCCACTGCGGACGAGACGCCTGATGCGGTCCCGGTGACAGAGTTCACTTTGAAGATTGGGATGAAGGACGTTAGGCTTTTGGACCAGCCGGTCTAACTAAGCAACCCCATCAGAGAGGAGGCAAACCCCTGAATCACGCTGGCTCCCTCTCTTGCGACATTTCCGGCCACGAGGACAAGTTTGTCACCCAGCAGCGCAGGAACGGCCGCGAGTAAAACGGAGGATAACACCAGCAGATTTGATGTCAGGGTTGAGATATCAAGTTTTTTCATAGGTCACCTCTGGTAGTCGAAGCACTCCACTTGACTAGGGGATTTCTGGGAGAGGTTTCCGGTAAGAATAAATCGGACCGGATTAAGTTGAGGTTCAGGGGGCTGCGGATTGTATCAGCAAACACCGTGCCTACGCAGGTCTTGGATGGACGTGAGCGCGTAACCTTCCCACTTCTCCCACTTATAAAAACAAAACCCGGATAAGGTGTCAACCAGTATTTTTCGTGAGCGGTCAGTCTGAAGGATCGGTACAACAACTTGACCGACTCGTCTGGTCCAATGGTCCACGTCCAGCGGCCAGGTCAGATAAATACAAACCAGCCATCAGGGAGTTAACTAAACAACTGGTCCTTTTTCTAGACTGTTTCCCTGCGGCTAACCATGGAGCGCCTTCCCTAACACAGAATCGGAATCTGCGTGCCGAAGGCTGCGTTCACATAGGCGAAGAAGCCCTGGGCCGAGGCGATGTCGAGACGGTAAGCGACGTTCGTCGAGCGACACACGCTATCACCGGTGATGGTGATGGAAACCTGGATCTGCTGACCGTTTACTGTCAGGAAGTTTGGCCCGCCCGAATCGCCGAAACATGTGCCGCCGTTTCCAGTTGATGGGTTTTGCGATAGTCGCAGGTAACCTCCATTCAGCGAATTAAAGCTCGAAAAGGAAAACATTCGGGGAATCGGGTTTATGTCCTGGAAGAACGGCACTCCCCCACCCACCACGCGGTTCTGCAAGCCATAACCTGCGTTAGTGGTCGCCGCATTCTTCAAGCCATTCTGCGCGGCGAGCTGATCAAGCAGACCACACGACGGCAGCGTCGTGGGAGTCACGTTTCTCACATTTGACTGTAGTATCAACGCGCCGATGTCGCCTGAGTCGCTCTGGCTCTGATTGAAATTGGGATTGGTGACGACGAAACTCACGGCCAGGAGTTTCGTTTTGTTGCTTGTCAAACTGCCAAAAGGTATTGAACTGTCGAAACTGACATAGGCGGTGAAGCCTTGCGGCGCAAGCTCGTTTGTGTAGAAGGCCGTGCAGTGAGATGCGGTCAGGAAAACGTTGGGTGTGATCAGCGAGCCGGAACAAATGGGAAAGATATTTCCCGTGGTCGCCGATTTAACAATGAACGCACCCGCATTGCTGAAAGTGTTGCTGGAATCCACAAAACCATACGTGATGGCCCGACTGCGAGACGGGGCAATGAGCAGAGCGCCACAGATAATTGTTAGAACAAGGATGAAGAGATAGCGTGAGCGAAGCATTGAAGGGGCCTCCTTGGGGGAATTTAGACTGGGCGCGAATTATAGCAACGAACCGTGAGCAAGGGCAGCCTTGGTAATTCGTGGATCGCTTTTGACTTCCGTGGCCGGGCTCAAGGATAGGTAGCTGAAGAAAATGAAATTAGGGTTTCTCTGTGGAGGCTGCTGGCAGCCGCTTCTGCTGCAGGTTGCTGCGGTAGCTCTCCTCTAAGTATTCGGCGCCTTCGACCGTCAGAAGCAGGCGTGATTTGTCGTCGAACGTCACCAACTTCTTCTGCAGGAGAAACCAAACGGTGAACTCGAGGTGTTCCCGCGGCCTGCCGGTCAGTGCTTCAAAATCCCCATAAAAGATTCCGGGGTTCGTCGGCTCTAAGCGCCGCTTGGTGTAGAGGGCCTCGAGTAAGGTAAGCCGGATGATTTGCTCCATCTCGAAGTCGTTTTCAGCCTGCGCGCCGCTGGCCACGAGCCGCCAGCGATCCTGCCGCTGCTGCTGGTGGAAGACGTCATATCGCGCCCGCTTTTCCGGATCGCTCAGGATGGTGTAGGCCTCGAGGATCGTGCGGAAGCGGCTCTCGTTTCCAGTTTGCTTATTATCCGGGTGGTACCGCTGCGCGAGCATCCGGTAGACACGATTGATTGTCTCCGGCTCGGCGGACGCGCTCACCTGCAGCACTTCGTAATAGTCTTCCGTTCTCTCTTCTGACATACGAAGGAAACCCGCCGGCAAATGCTAATCAGCACTTCGACGAAACCCAGGCGGGTCAAAGCGGCTTTGCCGCCAAGCCGGTACGTGAGCTACAAAGTATTCATCTTCGCCCCGCTCGATGATTACCTTGACGTTCATATCTGCACGAAGAATAGCACAAACGGCTGGCGGAGGCACCGACGCCAGAAAAATATCTGGGCGGTCACAAATGCTAGCAAGTAACACGAAGAAGCATCTATCAACCATGATCGGTTGTGCGCGCTTGATTAGTTCCTTGATTAGCCCTATGTGAGCTGCGGAAAGGTAACGCGCTTTCTCAATTTCGAAGACGTATCCCTTCCGTTCTGCAGCGTGGTAACATTGCCAGGCTTTTTTTCGAGGTGATGTTTTAGTAAGTTCCAAGTCATGGCAGTCGGTGGGACTTGGGCCCTTCCATTTCGTGTAGCCGGTCGGATCTTCGTCGACTTCGTGCACCAATTCCTCAAAGTTTGTTGTGGGAATGCTGTTGATGTACCGGCGCCAGCGCTCGTCTCGATGCTTGCAATAGAGCGACCACTTCTTAGATTTCGGATCAAAGCGCAACTGGGCGATGGGCATATTTGTCCACCGCGACAAATCCGAAGACAAGAGCCGCTCTGAGCATAGCGTTACGTTATTCCCTCTCGTATCGAATGTCAGGCGGAACTGATCTTTCGCATGATCGGGGACACGCTGCTTGCAAAACAGCGTGAGAACCGATTCGACCTGGTTCGTTATCAGTTCCGGTAGCGGCATGAGTCTGTTAGTAGATTACACTGAGTAGTCCCTGAACGGTTCAATGCTTGTATCTTGTTGGGTTTGATCGACTTAAGTCTGAGGTATGTTGGAATCGATTTCAATGCACCGCGGCCTACTGCTGCAATCCGGCTCGCTGCGACTCAACGGGTCAGTACCACCTCGCGGTAGCGGGTGGGTCTCCGCTCATTACCTCGATGATTGAGAAGCACGCGAGACAACCCACCCGCGACCGCGTGGTGGTACTGACTCGTTAGACCGCGGCTTGAGTGACTGCGTAGCGAGACCCACCCGCTACCGCGTGGTGGTACTGACTCGTTGGACCGCGGCTTGAGTGATTGCGTAGCGAGACCCACCCGCTACCGCGTGGTGGTACTGACCTCATAGGACCGCGGCTTCAGTGATTGCGTCGCGAGACCCACCCGCTACCGCATGGTGGTACTGACTCGTTGGACCGCGGCTTGACCGATTGCGTAGCGGAGACCCACCCGCTATAGAGACTGTGTGGTGGTACTGACTCGTTGGACCGCGGCTTGAGCGATTGCGTAGCGAGACACACCCGCTACCGCGTGGTGGTACTGACCTCATGGG
>JBOGOU010000468.1:0-9549 GCA_050748205.1 Pyrinomonadaceae bacterium
GCGGGCGAGACGCCCGCGGTCCCAGTGTTCGCGTTTGAACGACTAGCCTGCCGACTGCAGACTGCCCACTGCCTCCTTTCAATTAATCCACCTGGTAAGTCGCCACGCTGGTCGGAGTCTCGAAGCACCTTACCTTGTAAATCTGAACACGTTCGTCAGTGACCTTTGATCCCACGCGCTCGAGAATGTATTTGGCCAGGTTTTCAGCTGAGGGCTGCAGCTCATCAAATGGCGCCAGCTCATTGATATTTCGATGATCCAGGTATTGAACCACTTCGTCGGCCGCGGCCTTCAATTCTACAAAATCTACGAGCAGACCAATATTGTCTAACTCGCGCCCGCGAGCGTAGATCTCGATGCGGTAGTTGTGACCGTGCAGGTTCTCACACTTCCCTTTGTAGCCGCGCAGTTGGTGCGCGCTCGAGAAGTTGCGTTCAATCATCACTTCAAATTGTCCCGGCATCCTGGATCAAATCCTCTTCTTCTATACCAATCTCACCCTCCTACATTTGATCGGAGAAAGTCTGGCACACGGCAAAGTCGAAAGTCCAACGTCTAACTGCTCAGCCCAAGCAAGATTGAGCCAGTTATAGTATTTGACTCAACCCGGTTACGCGATTCCGAATTTGGTCTCTGGACTTTGAACACTGGACTCTGGACTCTCGCCGTTGGGGTCTGAATCAAAAATCCGGCTTAGCTCATCAATCTCCGACGTCACCCGGCAAGGAGGCACGCTTTGAAGAAACGTTCGGCCGTACGCCTTCGTGCGCAAGCGAGGATCCAACACCGCAAGGATGCCCTTATCGGTCGTGCTGCGAATCAGACGTCCGAGTCCCTGCTTCAAACTGATGATTGCCTGCGGGACACTGTACTCAAAGAAACTCGACCCACCTTCATCTTCAATGTATCGCTGGCGAGCCGCAACTATCGGATCGGTGGGCACCGCAAAGGGAAGTTTGTCGATGATCACACACGACAGTTGTTCTCCCCGCACGTCTACGCCCTGCCAGAAGCTGGAAGTGGCGAACAGTACTGCGTTCGGGGTTTCGCGAAACCTTGCCAGCAGACGGCCTTTTGCCGCACTTCCTTGCAGGAAGCACGGATAGTTGAGCTCCGGCATCACCAGGTCGTAGAGCGACTGCATTCCCGCCAAACTTGTGGACAGCACAAACGCGCGTCCCTCGGTGGCGTTGACAATCTTGATTACCTCGGCCGCCGCCGCTTCGGCCCACGCAGGCGAACGCGGATCCGGCATTTTTGCAGGCAGGTAGAGCAGCGCCTGAGCCCTGTAGTCGAAGGATGATTCCGCGATCAAGTCCCTGGCTTTATCCAATCCCAGTCTCTCGCGAATAAAGGAAAAATTACCGGCGCTCGAGAGCGTAGCGGAGGTCAATACAACAGTTTCCACCTGACCAAAGAGTTTGTCTTCGAGCAAGCCGGACACATCAATCGGCGAGGCCCGCAGGAATAGACCTCGCCCCCGGCGCTCCGCCCAATAAACGAATTTCTTGTCAGCCCCGGTAATGATGAACTGGAGATCGAAGCGAATCTGTCTGATACGCCGCACCAGATTCTCAACTTCGGCGGGTTTGTCCTTGAGGGCATCGAGTGTCGTCTCGAGTCGAGCCATCGCGCCATCAAGGGCCATGTAGAGATCGCCGAGCGGAGTCGGCTTCATCTCTCCGGTTGCGCTCTTAGTGAGAAACGTTCCGGGGATAAGAGGGAATCTACCCTCTTCTCCGCGGCCCAGACGAAAGGCCATCCAGAAGTTGTCCGCAAAGTGCAATAGACGCGATGAGGTCTTTGTCACCTCGCGATCTACTGCCGCCTCTTCAATGACTAATGCGCCAATATCGCGTACCAGATCTTCCACCTGATAATTAGAGACCTGCGCGCCAAAGTATTCCGAGGCGACGTCTTCGATAAGATGTGCTTCATCCAGGATGACCGCAGAATAATCAGGCAGGACTGTGCCGTACATGCTATTGCGCAACGCCAGGTCAGCGAAGAAGAGATGATGATTTACGACGACGATGTCTGCGCGTTGCGCTCGGTCTCGCATACGAGTGATGAAGCAGGCATCGAAATCCGGACATTTTTGGCCAAGACAGATTTCCGAACGCGCGTCGATATGGCGCCAGAAGGAGAGATGCTCAGGTAAATTCGCCAGTTCGGCGCGGTCTCCTGTGCCTGATTCCTTTGCCCAGTGGCAAACCTCGTCGAAGTAATCAACCTCTTCCAGACCGTCGAGAACTGGCGAACTCTCTGCACGATTTAGTCGCTGCAGGCAGACGTAATTGTTTCGCCCCTTCATGTAGGCCGCGGCAAATTTCTTCGGGAGCACGCCCTGGAGGAAGGGAATGTCTTTCTCCATCAGCTGTTCTTGCAGATTCTTGGTGCCAGTTGAGACGATTACACGCCCGCCTCCACCCAGCGCAGCCGCCACC
The DNA here is from genome assembly GCA_050748205.1 of Pyrinomonadaceae bacterium. GTDB lineage: Bacteria > Acidobacteriota > Blastocatellia > Pyrinomonadales > Pyrinomonadaceae > PSRF01. The sequence continues at coordinate 2,448 of JBOGOU010000468.1, forward strand.
GCTGGAACAAGATAGGCCAACGTTTTGCCGGTGCCAGTTCCGGCTTCGACGATCAGGTGGTGCCGTTCTTCAAACGCGCGCATTACGGCCCGGGCCATTTGAATCTGACCGGGGCGATATTCGTATTCAGGATGAGCCTGGGCGATGAGGCCCTCAGGTCCGAAGATTTCTTCCATGATTTGGAATGAACTACTGAAATCTGAACTTATTGGCGTTGCGACTCCCCCGCTTCTCCCAACGCCTTTTTCGTCGCCGTTAAAAGAGCTTCCGGGCCAACCGGCGCGCCGGTAGCTTTCTTCATCCATAGATCGGGAATCACACTTCCGACTGTTGCCATGCGCTCAAATTCTGAGCCAATGTTCCCGGCCTTTTCCATCTGCTCTTCAATCTGGAATGCGATCATGTGCCCGATCGGGTAATCCGGCAAGTAAAGGAATGAGTCGATCATATGCGAGTAAACGCCGAGCAGAACCACGTCGCGTTTACCGAGCACAGGCGCGTAGTACTTATTCCAGATATCTTTGGCAATCTGGACACTTGCTTCCTTAAGCTCGGCGGGTGTGGCATTCGCGTGATCGTACATCCAGTGCCAAACTCCCATATCAACGAGTGCAACCCCGGCAATCTCATATGTTCCCCAGAAATCGTTAAGCGTCTTTAAAGCCTGGCTCTGGGCGTTGGGTTTTGCCAATCCGAGCAGCTCCAGATCATGTCCCTGAAAGACAAAGGCGAGCGCTTCGGTAAAAGCCGTGTTAGGGACACCCTGCAGAAGAGTGTAGTCAATGTTCTTCAGGGAGAAGGTCTGTTCTACGTTGTGGCCCATTTCATGAACGGCGATGTTGAACCCTTTATAGTTCATCCCACCTTTTTCTACTCGCGTGCGCAGGTGAGCCGGCGCGGAGCGCATGCTCGCGCCTAGCGCGTGACCCGAGCCACGCGCGGGATCGACCACAATATTATTCGCGAGATACTCGGCGCGTTCCTTTGAGAAGCCGAGCTGGACCAGTAGATTAGGAATATCTTTCTTATACGCTTCCGCCGTCGGATACTTCTTAGCTACGATTTCATCGAGTTGCGCTTCGGTATAAGCACCACGCGGACGAAAACCGTTGTACCAGATATCAAACGGCTCGAGCGGCCGGCCCAGCCGCTTTTCGATCAGCTTTGCGACCTGCGCCACGTGAGGAGATGAGACAACCTGTTCGAGCATCGCTTTCATGCGCGCTTCAGGGATTTCACGACCTTCATCGAAGCTGCGCGCGATGTGCGTTGGTGCTGTCGGCGAGTAGGGATCGACTTTTCTTGACGCCTGGAAAGTCAAAAGCAGTTTTGCATATCTGGTGTTTGGTTCGGGCGCATTTAAGGTTGCGGGCTTTGCTGCGCCATTGCCTTGAGTTGCGCCCTCGACATCTTTCACGGTCGTAGCGGCAACCTCGTTAGTAAATGGGTCCCAATCGTAGTTGGGATTATTAACAACAACCGCGGGGATGGTCTGCGTAACGATCCGCTCCATCACTTGTTGAATCATCTTCTGCTTGGCGAGACCGTTTTTCGCATCGCTGTAGTCAGCCTTGATCTCATCGCGCAGGTTCCAGTGAGAGAGCAAGCGCAGCTTGGCCGGGAATATCCGGTTACCCTTCTCGTCAACGAGGTGATGCATCCAGATGTTGTATTCGGCGATGTAGCGCCCGGCTTCAGCGGCCGCCTGCGCCACAGACTGATTGACCTCAGCCGGAATACGCTTCGAGAATCTTTGCGCCAGCCTCGCTTCTGCCCACTCACGACGCGACCACTTCTCACCTTCAGTCAAACGCTGCTGAAGGGTCGTCAACGGAAAATTAAGAAGAACGACAAAAGCGAGTTTGTTCTTAAAAAAGTCGTCATTGATATGGGCCGACGGGTCATAGCCGGCGAAAACTTCGTCGAAGGGAAGAATTGGTCCAAGGTCAAGATCAGATTGATTGCGAAACTCTCTGCCGATCTCTCCCATGTGCCCGTTGAGCTGCTCGAGGTTGTGCTCGAAGCGCTGAAACATTGTGTCGAGAGTCGCCTGCTCGCCGGCAAAGTTTGTTCGCACAAAATCCTCAAAGACACTTGCGTCGCCATCCTCAGCGCGCCAGAAATTTGTTACCTGGATCATCCCGCGCCGCAGTCGTCCGCGTTGACCTTCGCCATATTTGGCGACAAGTTCATTGTCGAGCTTCTTAATTGAGGCATTCAGGGAACCCTCCTGTGACATTGGCTGCTGCATTATCTTTGTTCTGGCCTGTGTCATAGGTAATGAAAGAGGTAGAAACACCAATATCAAAGCTAGACTAAACACAATCAGAGTTCGCATCTAAAGTCTTTCTCCCAAAGAATCGGATTTCGCTCGGACATAATGGACTGATCTGGGGAAGAGAGTTATTCAATTCAATCAATCAATCTTTTGCCTCGGCTGATGTTTGTCATACTAACTAACTATCAAACCCTTTATTGTGAATAGCTTTCAATCACCACTCATCGCTTCGAGCCCGACTTGCTGACGCTTAAGTCGCTTCGGATAGAGAGGAAACCGCACCGTTAGATCTGCGACACTCTGTTGCACCTTCCGGCGTACGTCTTCTGATTCTGGCTCGTGAATTATCTCGGCAATCAGACGCCCAATCTCTCGCATCTCAGGCTCTTTCATCCCGCGCGTTGTCACGGCAGGAGTGCCAATGCGCAGGCCCGAAGCGACGAAAGGCTTGTTCTGGTCAAAAGGAATCGTATTTTTGTTAACAGTGATCTGAGCTCCTTCTAAAGCTTTCTCGGCAACTTTACCTGTAATTCCCTTCCCGTCCATCCAAACATCAACCAACATGAGGTGATTATCGGTGCCCCCGGAAACCAGGCGTAGCCCCTGCTCTTGCAGCTCGCTGGCAAGAGCCTTCGCGTTTGCAAGAATCTGACGCTGATACTCTTTGAACTCATCACGCAGAGCCTCGCCAAACGCGACTGCCTTGGCGGCGATGATATGAACCAGCGGGCCGCCTTGTACGCCAGGAAAGAGTTTCCGATCGATCTCCTTGGCATGTTCTTCCTTGCAGAGGATTAAACCACCGCGGGGGCCGCGAAGAGTCTTGTGCGTGGTTGAGGTCACATAGTCAGCGTGAGGCACTGGCGAAGGATGCAGGCCGGCCGCAATTGGGCCCGCGATGTGTGCGATGTCCGCAAACATGCGCGCGCCAATTCCCTTCGCGATCTCACCAATGCGGTTGAAATCGATTATCCGCGGATACGCGGAAGCGCCGCAGATGATCAGTTTCGGCTTGTGCTCTTCGGCGATACGCTGCAGCTCATCGTAATCAATCTGTTCAGTTTCGTGTGAGACGCCATAATCCGCGACCTTGTAGCTGATCCCGGAGAAGTTCATCGGATGGCCGTGGGTCAAGTGACCGCCGTGAGAGAGATTCATGCCGAGGATTTGGTCGCCATACTGTATGGCTGCCAGGTACACGGCCATGTTTGCCTGCGCGCCACTGTGTGGCTGCACGTTCGCGTGATCCGCTCCAAATAGTTCTTTCGCGCGATCGATTGCCGCCTGTTCTACGACATCGGTCCACTCACAGCCGCCATAGTAGCGCTTCTTTGGATAACCTTCGGCGTATTTATTCGTGAAAACAGAGCCCATCGCTTCCAGCACGGCTTCGCTAACGAAGTTTTCCGAAGCGATAAGTTCGAGGCCGTTTGCCTGTCGTGCTACCTCGTTATCGATTGCCTCACTGATCAAGGGATCGACTTTGGCAAGCGGGGCATTCTTTAGATCATCCATCGCGATTGTCCTTTGAGCGTTAAACTTTGAAATTGAACTTTGTGCTGTGGACTTTGTGCTGTGAACTTTGTGCTTGAACTTTGAAGTTGAACTTGAGCTTTGAGCTTGAACTTTGAACTTTGAACTTGGTGCTTTGAACTCTAACGTCTTAGCTTGAAACTCAAAACCTCACTGAGGATCGACCCAACCGGTCCACCGGCCAGTGACCCCGGGGCGTCTGGACTGCCTGCTCCTGGCCTCCTGCCCCCTGCCTCCTGCTCCTGCCTCCTGCTCCTGCCTCCTGCCTCCTGCCTCCTGCTCCTGCCTCCTGCCTCCTGCCCCTGCCTCCTGCACTGCCTACTGCCTATTGCCTAGAGTCATCGAGTACGTTAATTTTTTCGACCCGATCAGCATGTCGCCCGCCTTCGAAGTCGGCACCAAACCACGCCCGAACGATAGCCGGAATCTTTTCTGACGGCGTTGTCCGCGCACCAATGGCCAGCACATTGGCGTTGTTGTGCTGACGCGCCAGGCGCGCAGTCTCCTCAGACCACGCAACCGCGGCACGTATACCTGGCACTTTGTTGGCGGCGATAGCCATTCCGGTCCCGGAACCGCAGACCAGCAGCCCTTGATCAACACGACCACGCGCAACTTCTTCCGCAACCTTCCGCGCATAATCGGGGTAGTCAACCGATTCTTCCGACACTGTTCCGAGATCTTCGAACTCCACCCCGAGATCGCTGAGCAAAAATTTTAATCGCTCCTTTTCGGCGTAACCCGCATGGTCGCTGGCGAGCGCGATTTTCATGGATTAATCTCCGGTGAAATGAAAGGAATGCAAAGATGGATGTTACATCACGGTTAGAGCGCCCGCAAAGCGAAACGTTTGGAGGGCGCCGGCAGCCACGGCGCTTTGGATCTCATCTAGCCTGAATAAGAATCCAAGGCAGTGTTGCGCCACGCTTGCCAGCGCACTCCAAAGAGATCAGGTACAATCCACCCATGGGAACCTATCTTGATGTAGCTACCTGGGCGCGTCGGGATCTCTTCGAGTTCTTCCGCGGCTATACAAATCCGTACTTCAATGTTTGTACCAGTCTTGATATCACCAGGCTGCTGGAGATCATGCGCGCGCGGCCCAAAACGAGCGTCTCTTTGACCTATCATTACTTCGCACTCCGGGCGGCAAACGAAATCGAACCATTTCGCTATCGTCTGAAGGATGGCAAGGTGTTCGTCCATGATGTGATTCATGGCGCAACAATCGTATTGCTCCCCAACGAGAGCTTTAACTTTGCTTATTTTGACTACCAGGAGGACTTCGAGAAGTTCATCGTTGGTGCTGAGCAAGTGACAAAGGAGGCACAGCGTATTGGCGCAACCTTCAGCCCAAGCCCGAGCGAAGATCGGATCCACTTTTCCGTGTTGCCCTGGATATCGTTCACCAGCTTTGCGCACGCGAGAAATGTTGGGCGAGCGGATTCGGTGCCAAAGATCGCTTTCGGAAAATTCACCAGGGAAAACGAACGCATTCGGCTACCGTTTTCTGTGGAAGTACACCACGCGCTAATGGATGGACTGCATGTGGGACGCTACCTGGCCCGCTTGGAAGAGATGCTGCAAAAGCCGGAAGCTTATCTTGGTTAGAAGGCCCTTATCCGCCCGCTCATGTCTGTTTGCTTTAACCAATTTGCTAAGCGAGAATGGTCAGGTTTGTAGCTTTTTGATTTCAACTCTTCCTTAAAACCAATGCGCTGGTCACAATATTTCATTCCCACTCTTCGCGAAGATCCCGCGGACGCTGAGGTCATTTCACACAAATTACTCTTGCGCGCCGGCCTGGTGCGCCAACTGTCGGCCGGTATCTATTCCTTGCTACCGCTCGGGCAGCGAGTGGCTCTGAAAGTAATGCAAATCTTGCGAGAAGAGATGAATCGCATCGGCGGTCAGGAGTTTTACCTGCCAGCGCTCCATCCAGCGGACGTTTGGAAAGAGTCTGGGCGCTGGGACGCAATCGGAGATGACATGTTTCGTCTCAAAGATCGCAAGGGCGCCGATATGTGTCTGGGTATGACTCACGAAGAAGTCTTTACGACCATCGCGCGCAATCAGATTCGCTCCTACAAGCAACTGCCGCAGGTTTGGTATCAGATCCAGATCAAGTTTCGCGATGAGGCACGGCCAAAGTCGGGCTTGATGCGTTTGCGAACGTTCATTATGAAAGACGCCTATTCTTTCGATATAGATCAAGTGGGTCTGGACCGGTCATTTGAGGACCAACGGGAGGCTTATAAACGCATCTTCACTCGCGCCGGCATCAAGTTCAGCATTGTCGAGGCATCGTCAGGAGCAATGGGCGGGTCGGCATCCAACGAGTTCGTCGCAAAGACTGACGCCGGAGAAGACTTAATCGCCACCTGCGCGAATTGCGGATATGCGGCGAACCTCGAAAAGGCTACCTCGCGCTTGCCGCGGATTACGGATTTGGTTGGGCCAAATGCCCCTGAAGAGTTTCCTACGCCAGGGGTGCGAACGATTGAAGATCTGACGACATTTCCGGGTGGAACCCCGGCGGATCGTCAGATCAAGACTCTCGTCTACATGACGAAAACCTCAATCGGCAATCCGCTCCCTATACTTGTTCTTTTACGAGGCGATCATCAGTTACACGAAACAAAGCTCGCGGACGCGATGGGAGGGGCTGACGCACGTCCTGCTCATCCAGAAGAGATACGGGAACTCCTCGGGGCAAGTGCGGGGAGTCTTGGCGCCGTGGGGGCGCAAGAACAGGCCCAGCGTGCAACTATTGAGGTGGATAGGAACGGCTACAAACAGAAGATTATAAAGTATCCACAACTGCAGATAATCGCTGATCCTGCATTGCGCGGCCGGCGGGATATGACCACCGGCTCGAACAAAGACGACCATCACATTCGCGGCGTAGATGTTACCCGAGACATTAAAATCGATCGTTGGGTTGATCTTCGAGCGGTCAACCCCGGTGAACACTGTCCGCGTTGCGACACAGGCATGCTTGATGTTTACAAAGCAATGGAGATTGGCCACATTTTCAAGCTGGGCACGAAGTACTCCAAGGCGATGGGTGCGAACGTGCTAACAAAAGACGGAAAAGAAGTCCCGATTGTAATGGGAAGCTACGGCATTGGTGTCGAGCGCATCATGACTGCTGCTATTGAGCAAAATCACGACGACGATGGAATCATCTGGCCGAAATCGATCTCCCCTTTCGACGTCGTTGTCACAGTAACTAACATGAAAGACGAAACGCTCCGCGAGGCAGGTGAAGAGCTTTATAGAACCTTGCAC
>JBOGOU010000469.1:0-3254 GCA_050748205.1 Pyrinomonadaceae bacterium
GCTCGTTTTCTCCTCCGTAGAAGACTTGAGTGATTTCTTGTGATGTGAAGGCTCATCAAAGTTGAGGCGGGGGCAAGCCCACCTTCCGAACCTGTAAATTAGCGTAAGATCCTTTGGGCTTTCACCCAGTCGCTACCGTGCGGTGGTACCGACCTCAAGGGGCCGCAACAAGGGTAATCATCTTCATAGTCCGACGACCGTCTAGCTCCAGCTACGCCTCGGAGGGAGACTCGACCACAACAATGGATTCTAAAGCGCCAAAGAAAACAAACGTGGGCGTCTTGTCGTTCTCTCTGACCAGGGAAATGTAGTCATTTGTGATTTCAGTAACGCGGCCTTCGTAGAGTCCGCCGGAAGTGGTCTTGATGTTGACATGCTGTCCCTTATAGCGGCGAAACAGGTTTTCAGTGTGTTGGCTTCCCATTCAAGACCTCTCCTCAGAAGGTTCATGGTTAGGTAAGACGGAATCTATGCGGTCAAGCTGAGCCCCATTGGCCCAGGTGACAAAGAAGAAACGATACTTGTCCGGGTCTTGCACGGTAATGAAGCGGCCTCCCCATCCTTCGTCGATCGGCGGTTCCACTTCTACACCTCTCTCGCGCAGGAGCTCGTAATAGGCATCGACGTCTCCTACTCCGATGAAGAAATGGGCTCCGCGCCCACGTCGCAGCATCGTCTCGAGATTCTGGGCCAGCGTAAGTCTTAGTCTACCAGCGCGCAGCGTAGCCATTGGCGGCTCGCTTTTGGGGTTGTTCGACTCAATCGCGAAACCCAGTTCGCCATGATAAAAGACGAGTGACTCTTCGAGGCTGTTCACCTCGAGAAACAACAAGTCGAGTCCTGTTATGTCCATATGCCTCAGAAGGTAAGAAGGAGATACACGCCGTATCCCCCACCCAGCACAACACTCCAGAACATTGCCTCCTGAACCAAGGTGTGTCGCCTTATCGGATTCGTAGTTGCCAGAGACGAGTTAACTGCTGCCAGGGCACTGCGCGCCATCAATACTCCGAAAAAAATCACAAACACCGCCAGGATTGCCAAAGGCCACAGAAACCAGATCCACTGAGACCTAACCAGGAAAAGCAAGAACAAGCCTATCAACAGGCAGAGAAAGGCGCTCAAACAGTGGCCGAAAATTCCGATATCCTGTGCCGGCGGAGCAGAAACGGGGCGAAGGTTTGTCGGGCTCGGCTTACGCCGCTGGTCGTCATACTCGCGTCGACGTGTTTCATCTTTCAGTATGCCGTAAGCCTCGTTAAGCGATTTCATTTCTTCTTCGCTACCGCCCCTGTCGGGATGGAGACGCGCAGCCATGCGTTTATAGAGCTTGTCGATATCTGAGCGCGATGCTTTTTCGTCGGCGCCAAGAACCCGGTAATAGTCCTTGCTTGAACTAACGTGGCTCATAAGTGAGGCTCAATTCTAGATTTGCAATTCAGTATTTGCAATTCTTACTAGCACCAGGTGATTAGGTCGGTCTGGAAGCGGTCTTACCAAACTCCTTTCTGAATTAACCGCCAAGTCGCCGAGAGGACTAGAAAAGAACAAGGCATGAGTTACGCAAACCAAAGGTCACTGGTTTTTCGCCTGCTTCGCTTCGCGGCCTTGGCGTCTTGGCGGTTCACTTCGATTTCGGATCGCATCCGGGCATCTGTGTTAAGCTAGGCCCTACTCAAAACAGACTCGATCTCATGGCACAACCATTCAACCCGGGCGACGATCTGATCTTTCAGCTTGAGAGTGGCTACGGACTGTTGCGGGTGTTGGCTGTCGAAGGCGAAGGATCTCAAAGGGTATGGCATCTATTGGCTTACGAAGAGTTCTTTCCGAGCGTGGAGGCTGCCGAGAAAGCTCTGGCCGAACCGGATTCGCTGACAGTCAGGAAAGCGCACATGGCCCTGACCGATAGAGCGTTCGAACGAACACCCGCAGCGTTCCTCGGTAATCGCGCGGTAAGCGACCAGGAGTTAATGCCTTATCGTGCCTGGCTTGATGCAGAAGAAAGGGTCGTTTCTGATCGCTCAGCGTTTCTGATGCTCGGGATACGCTAACTGGTGCCAGAGACTTCAGTCTGTGACTTCGAGCATCCTGGTCATCAAGTAACGATCACAGACTGAAGTCTGTGCCACCAGTTAGCAGGCAGGCACATTGGCAATCTCTAGACTCATCCCTCGTACGGCACTTATCGCGCTTCTCTTGTTCTGGTCGCACGCCGAGTCTCTCGGCGTGCGACGCGAGCGCCTTATTGGTGCGTGGCGGCCGCTGCACTATTCCGTCAACATAACTTTTAACGACGACCTAACCGCCATTACCACAGCCCGTGCGGAAATCACTGTTCTAATTCTTAAAGATCAACTATCGGTAATCGATCTGGATTTTGGGGCTATGACCGCTGATTCCGTTTGGGTCAACGACCGCCCAGCGGAATTCGAACATAAAAGCGGGAGGCTGCATCTCAAACTTCCCCAGTTTCAGGCACGAGGTAAAGCGGTGATCGTAGCCGTTGTCTATCATGGCAAACCGAGCGACGGCTTGATTATGACTTCCGACAAGGATGGGATACCTTCGGCAGTAGGAGACAATTGGCCCGATCGCTTGCACCATTGGATTCCCTGCCTCGACCACCCTTCCGCAAAGGCCACGGTTAGCTTCACGGTCACTGCTCCCGATCGCAACCTGGTGATAGCAAACGGTCGCCTTAATCAAGTTCACACAACTTCAAATGCCAGACGCACGTGGGTTTACTCGGAAGGTGTTCCCATCCCTCCTTACTGCATGATTATCGCAGTAGGACAGTTTGCAAAACTTGCGCCCGAGCAGTCCGGAATCACGCCGCTTACCTATTACGTGCCACAGTCTGACAGACAGTTCGCCATGCAGGGATTTGCGCCGGCTAATCCGTCGCTCAAGTTCTTCTCTCAGACCGTCGCGCCTTATCCTTATGAGAAGTTGGCGCTGATTGTTGGTGCAACTCGTTTCGGCGGCATGGAAAATTCCAGCGCCATCGTTTTTACCAGCTCACTGTTTGCCCCGAGAAGCGACGCTCAACCAACAAGCCGGGTCTTCAATATCCGCCGCGGCCTTGTCAGTCTGGTCGCCCACGAGATTGCCCATCAATGGTTTGGCGATTCCGTAACGGAATCGACTTGGGCGGATCTCTGGCTAAGCGAAGGATTTGCCACTTACTTCGCTGGCCTGTTTATTCAGAAGTACGAAGGTGAGAAGGCTTTTCGCGAGTACATGCAGCAAGC
>JBOGOU010000470.1:0-11093 GCA_050748205.1 Pyrinomonadaceae bacterium
CGCGTGAATGAGTCAGTCCACGCCGGCATGTCTGCTCCGGAAGCTAACGCAGCTAGACGAGCAGCGATAAGTGCTATCGAAACTGAATCCAGCACTGCCACCGGTCTACGCAGTGACGTCGTGACCCTCTATCAGGGCGGACAATACAACTTGTATCGCTACAAGAAGTACACAGACGTTAGGTTAGTGTTTGTCCCGGAGTTTCAGGCAGCCTTCTTCGGTGGAGATCCCGACAACTTCAATTTTCCGCGCTACAACATAGACATGGCTCTGGTGCGAGTCTATGAAAACGGCCAACCGGTGAAGGTGGAGAACTACTTCAAGTGGTCCAGAAGGGGTGTGAAGGCAGGAGAGCTCGTATTTGTTACCGGTCATCCAGGCTCGACGTCCCGGCTGAATACGGTCGCTCATCTTGAGTCTTTGCGCGACGTGAGCATTCCGCTGTTACTTCGCATGCTCGAGTCGCGCCGCGACATGTTGAAGAAGTATATGGCTCAGGGTGAAGAGCAGACTCGGCGTGCCCAAAACGAACTCAACAATATTGAAAATTCAATCAAGGTATATAAGGGCCAACTTGCGGGATTGCAGGACAAGAGGTTCATGGCTAAGAAGCTCAAGTCAGAGCAGGCTCTTCGCGCCTCCGTTAAAGCCGATCCACGGAAGCAGGAGGAGTATGGTGATGCCTGGGATGCCATCGCCAAAGGTCACAAGAGCCTGGCCGCCTACGCGAAAGACCGGCGATTACTTGATCTGGCAGGAGGATTCAACAGCCCTCTGTTTACTTACGCTCGCACACTGGTTCGTCTGGCGGAAGAGAATGAGAAGCCAAACGCCCAGCGCTTGCCGGAATTCCAGGATGCGCGGCGAGCCTCGTTGGAAGGCACTCTTTTCGCGCCCACGCCGTTTTACGATGACTTTGAGAAGCTGAAGCTCGCAGACTCCCTGGCCTTTATGCAGAGTGTCTACGGCCCGGATCATCCTTTGGTGCGAAGGGTGCTAAAAGGCAAAACGCCGGAGGCCAGGGCCGCAGAACTCATTGAGGGCACCAAACTAAAAGACGTCGAGTTTCGCAAACAACTGGCCGCCGGTGGCCGTAAGGCCATTGAGGAATCTAATGATCCGATGATTGAGCTTGCTCGCAGCATCGACAAGGAAGCTCGGGCGGCGCGGAAGCGCTACGAAGACGAGATCACCAGTGTGGAGCGAAGCAGCTACGCAAAAATTGCCAGGGCTCTGTTTGAGACCGAAGGGACCAAGCTCTATCCCGACGCTACCTTCACGCTGCGACTGTCGTACGGAGCTGTAAAGGGATACTGGGAAAACGGGAAATTCGTCCCGCCTTTCACGACGCTTGGTGGCCTTTATGCGCGGGCCAGAAAGTTTAATTTCAAGTTTCCTTACAGCTTGCCGCCACGCTGGTTGGAGAAGGAGAAGGCCGTCAATCCGAGAACGCCTTTTAACTTCGTTTCCACGAACGACATCATCGGTGGCAACAGCGGCTCCCCAACGATCAATAAGAACCGCGAATTGGTTGGGCTGATCTTCGATGGGAACATTCAGTCGCTCGTAGGTAACTTCGACTACGACGAATCCGTCAATCGCTCAATTTCGGTTGACGTGCGCGGGATGTGGGAAGTCTTGCGCAAGATCTTCGAGGCCAATGAAATCGTGGATGAGCTAATGAAGGCTTAAGTAGAGCGGCATTGCGCTTTGGCAGTGGTCAAACTGACTGACTGCGATAAAACTCCTGTCCCTTGCCTTGTGCCTCCCTTTTCGTGGTACTCTGGCTTCGTCGTACCTGCCCCGGTTCACCTCATATTTACGGACCACGGTCCTCGGACCCTTGACTGCCTGACAGAGGTTTACTCATGACTCCTGTAACAGCTATGGCCCCAGTTAAGTTGCCAGCTACAGCCGCTCCCAAGATTCTCCTGATTGAAGACTATTCGGACACGCGCGAACTGCTTTCGGTCATGCTTCGCCAAAAGGGCTATGAGGTCTACGAAGCCGAAGACGGTATCCAGGGTGTGATGAAAGCCCTGGTGACTTGCCCCGACCTCATAATCCTGGATCTTGCTCTACCGGGGATGGATGGCATTGAGGTAGCCCGCAGGCTCCACGAAACACCCGAACTTTCGCAAGTGCCAATCTTTGTCGTAAGCGCTTATCTGACGGAGGACGTCGAAGCCGACGTGCGCGCGGCAGGTTGCGTTGAGATGTTTAGTAAACCTTTCGACTTCGAGTCGTTGTTGGAGTCGATCAGCTTCACACTTGGCATGCACTGAGACCAGGACTGAATGCGAAGAGTATTCGCTGGAACTACAAGAGCGAGCACGAATCTTGAATTCCACAAACATTAAGAGGACGAGCCCGCCAGGTCGGGCTCTTTTTTATGCCCGGGGTGTCCCAAAGTTACCGTTGGTGGGATTCAAATACTCGCCAACGATATTCTTTGTAGGCCGGACTTGAATAATCCACCCACTCCCGTGGGTGGAATTCATGAGTCTCGGTAGCGATCGGGTTCTGTTGCAATTCCTTTAGCGTAGGAACGAGTAGAATTCTTCGCAAGTCCCGATCCACCGCCCACCCGAGATGGCCCACTTCTTTCTGTTGTCTTTCACCTGAGCACCAACTACGATGGCACGATGCCAAGCAAAGTGAGTCGTCGTGAATTTGTCAGTGCGGCAGCTGGTGCTGCAATCATCGCGGCTACCCCGAGACTCTCGCTCCCCGAGACGCGCCAACCCAATGTTGTTTTTATTCTCGCCGACGATCTTGGTTACGGCGATCTGAGCTGTTATGGACGTCCCGATTACCAAACCCCAAACCTCGACCGCCTCGCCCAGCAAGGCGTCCGCTTCGTCAATGCCTATTCGGCGTCGCCTGTATGCACTCCGACCAGATGTGCGTTCATAACGGGACGTTACCCGGCAAGAACTCGGATTGGGCTGGAAGAGCCTCTGGAATGGAAAAAGGACTTAGGCGACAGACTGGAGACTGTTGGACTGCCGCCCGAGCTCCCCACGATCGCCTCACTATTAAAGCAGAGCGGCTACGACACGGCCCTGATCGGCAAATGGCATCTGGGCTACCTACCAAAATTCGGCCCAGTTCAGAGTGGGTTCAATGAGTTTTTCGGGATCATGAGCGGTGCTGCTGATTTCTTTTCACACAAAGACGCTTACGGCGAGAATGATCTTTATGAAGGTAAAGTCTCAGTAAATCGCGTCGGCTACATCACTGACTTGCTCACCACGCGCGCCGTCGAATACATAACGAAACGCCGCAAACGTCCTTTCTATTTAAGCCTCCATTACACGGCTCCCCACTGGCCCTGGGAAGGACCCGCTGACATAGCCGTAAGCCGGGAATTGCGGCAGGGGTACGATGGTTTTACGGCGGGAGGCTCCCTGAAAACGTACGCGACGATAATGAAGAGTTTGGATGACGGGATTGGGGAGGTGATGAAGGCGCTGGCCACTGCGAATCTCGATCGCAATACCCTGGTGATTTTCACAAGTGACAATGGCGGCGAGCGATTTTCTTATAACTGGCCTTTTACAGGACAGAAATTTTCCCTGCGGGAAGGTGGCATAAGAGTACCTGCCATAGTGCGTTGGCCGGGCACCGTGGCGACAGCGCCAGGCGGTCGCGTCCTCAAGCAAATGGCGATTACCATGGATTGGACGGCTACCATCCTTGCTGCCGCGCAAACAAAACCTGATCCCGCGTTTCCATTTGACGGCGATGATCTTTTGCCGGTGATTCGCAGCTCGCGCCGAGTTTATGACCGCACTTTTTTCTGGCGCAACGAAAACCAGGACGCTATTCGTAAGGCTCGCTGGAAGTATCTAAGAGATGGTACGCGAGAGGATCTGTTTGACCTCCTCATCGATCAGAGAGAACAGGCAGATTTCAGTAAACAGAATCCGGCCGTGTTTGCCGAATTGAGAAGTGAGTTTCAGAAATGGCAGTCGCAGGTCTTACCCCGCCCGCAGCCTCGGTCGAGATGAACCTATCGGTTTTGTCCCTTTTTCAGTTGGATATTGCGTTTAAGAAAACACATCTCTAGTTCACCTGGAGAGTGCCGTGCCACATCTGAGGGTCAATAATAAGCTAATCGAGTATGTGTAGTACCACGGAAAAAACGTCGATGCGGCTTTTTGGGGATGGAACCAGGTGTGGCTCGACCCTGCGTTTCGCTCTTGGAACATTGAGGAGTATCTACCACAAATTCGTGTACCAGTGTTGTTGATTCAGGGAGAAAATGATCAGTACGGAACGATGAGCCAGGTGAAGGCCATTGAGAACGGATGCCGGGGCTCGGTGCGCACAGAGATCCTGGCTGGTTGCGGACATCACCCGCACCTCGAACAACCGGCGCTCACGCTTGAGTTGGTCACAAGGTTTCTTCGGGAAGAAATTGTGAGAACTTGACTATCTTCAACTCAAAGAGCATGTCAACTCTTAAACACTCAACTCAAAAAACAAGCTCCCAGCTTGAAGGTTTTCTCTGGGCTTGAAAGCTGTTGCATCTTGAGCGGGGGCAAGCCCACCTTCCTTACCTGCAAATTACCAAATCCTAACTCTTGCCCACTGCCTCCTGCCGTCTGCCCACTGCCTCCTGCCGTCTGCCTCCTGCCGTCTGCCTACTGACCGTCTGTTCTTCCATATTTTCGGACGAACTTCCGGAATAATATTTTGTTGACTAGCGACTGGACCATAGATATTCTCACGCCACCGGAGTATCGCAAGTTCCCGACGGGGATTACGCAATGTGATGCGAGCGCCTGCGAGGCATTGGCCACTCGCACGCGTTTACAAGGCTCTGCCATCCTGCACATACAACACACGCGCCAGCGCCACCCAAAGGAGTGCAAACAATGAGACGCAACTATTCAGTGATTCTGCTTATGACGACGGTCGTGATTATGGGCGCATTCGCTCTAGCCGGGTGCGCAAAGGTCGAAGAAGGCAAAGGCGCCGCGGCCTTGAACCCCGTGGACTCAACCGACACGGCAAACGCCGGTAAGATTCCCAACAGTACCGCGTCGGATGAAGCGAGGAAGGAGTTCCTACAGGGGCGCGATCTCGCCGAGCGGCTGCTGGTTCAAGATTCAATACAACATTTTGATAAAGCCATTGCGCTCGACCCGAACTTCGCTCTCGCCGAGCTCAACCGGGCAAACGTCTCGCCCACTGCGAAGGAGTTTTTTGACCACCTCAAAAAAGCGGTGAGCCTGGCAGATAAGGCTTCTGAGGGCGAGCGGTTGCTGATCCTGGGCACTGAAGCGGGCGCGAATGGGAATCCAACAAAACAAAAGGAAATTCTCGAAAAGCTGGTTGCTGCTTACCCAAGTGATGAGCGAGCGCGCTTCACTCTCGGTGGGTACTACTTTGGTCAGCAGGATTTTCCTTCGGCAATACTACACTACAAAAAAGCGACCGAATTGGCGCCGAAATTTTCGCCCGCTTACAACATTCTTGGCTACGCATACCGGCAGAATGAAGATTTCGCAAACGCGGAGCAAGCGTTTCGAAAATATATCGAGCTCATTCCGAACGACCCAAATCCCTACGACTCGCTCGCAGAGCTGTTTCTGAAGATGGGAAAGTTTGACGAGTCGATTACGCAATACCAAAAGGCATTAGCAATCGATTCCAACTTTATCAATTCACATTTGGGAATCGGGGCGGCTCTGATGTATCAGGGCAAAGCGGCTGAAGCGGCAGCAGAGTTCAATAAGATCACAGGGAAGGCCCGCAGCGACGGTGAACGCCGCGCGGCGTTGTTTGCTCTCACTGTGCTGGCTGCGGATAACGGAAAGTTGGACCAGGCCCTCGCTGAAGTCGATAAGCAGTATGCGCTGGGAGAAAAAAGCGGAGACGTCCCCAATCTCGCAGGCGATTTGCAGCTAAAGGGTAATGTGCTTGCCGAGATGAGTAAATATGACGAAGCCAAGCAAGCTTATGACCGCGCACTCAAGATTACCGTGGACTCAAACCTCTCCCAGGAGATCAAGGACAACACCAGGCTGTTTCAACATTACAACCTCGCGCGCGTCACCCTGGGCAAGAAGGATTTTGCGGCAGCGAAGGCTGAGGCCGAAGAATTCAGAAAAGGCGCAGCGGCAGCCGAGAACCCTGCGCAGGTCAAACAAGCGCATGAACTTGCCGGCATGATTGCGCTGGAAGAAAAGAAGTACGATCAAGCCATCACTGAACTGCAACAAGCCAACCAGCAAAATCCTTACAATTTGTATCGCCTGTGTCAGGCCTATCAAGGCAAGGGCGACAGTCAGAAGGCGAAAGACTCTTGCACAAAGGCGGCGGCATTCAATTCGCTGCCCGCAGTCAATTACGCCTTCATTCGCTCAAGAGCGGCAAAGGGCAGTTCCTAGCTCGGCCAATCAAACAGAAACAGCAAACAGGGCGCCCGGAGATGTCTCACATCTCTGGGCGCCGTGTAGTGTTGTGCGTCGTTTATCATGTTCAAAGTCTTTGCGATCTCATCTTGCCCTTCCAAAGCGATCACAAACAGAGAAACTTATGTAAAATCTGTTGCTGAATCGACCTATTCTTTAATAGTGGCCTGAAATACAATCGTCGTCTTCAAAGAGCATTGAGGAGGATTTGCCACGCACTACGATCGCACATGCAGGAGACTATCTTCTTGCGGATTGCTGCGCGCAACTCGTTGGTGCATCACCATAACTCCTAAGGGGGTCTGAATCAGCATTGTCTTTTTGGAACCTCAACACTGAGTCCTCTTCAGACTCGCAAGAGGATTCTTCTGCCAACTCAAACGCTCCCACTGTCGGAAACGAGAGTTCCGAAGCAAGTGGCAGTGCCGAGTCTCTTGGAAACTCGGAGAGTGAATCGTATCCATCTCTGGAAGGCAGTTCAAAGAATAAAACTACGTTAGAAGCACAAGTGGAAGCAGCGCTACGCGAGGTTGAGAATTTGCTTTCGGGGAGCTCGGCTAAACACGAGGTAGATGACTCTTCGAAACGTCAAGACTCCTCAGATCCTCCCAATGTCGACTTGCAACAGATCGATCCATCGGAGTTTCTGGAGGAAATGCGCAGCTCAGACACCGCAAAACGTAGCCGCGCTCGTCAACTATTTATCCAAAGCCCGTATTTTGAAGACGCCATTAAGGATCTCAGCAGCGCTGACTCGCCTGAAAGGAGGGCTGCCGCCGCTCGGATGTTAGGCATCGTTGGGAGCCCACGTGCAAGCTCGGCTCTGATCGCCGCCCTCTCCGATGAGTCGCCAGAAGTGCGGCGGACCGCAGGTGAGGCATTGGCACAGATTGGAGACCCGACTGTCGAATTTCGTCCAATTACAGCTTCACCGGAAGGCGAAATGGATTGGGCAGCTCCAGACCTGACCCCAGCGTCAGCTGATCAAACAGTCCCGGATGAGACCGTTTCTTACAACCCAATGGCTGAGCAGGAAGAGCCTCCCGCTGAGACACCAAATGTCTCGGCTAGCGTCAATGAAGTCGACGTGCCTGCGGATGAACAGGCAATTGCTGAGTCGATAAATAACCTCGAGCAGCGAATAGCCGAAGCGGCTGCTGAAAGACGCGAAGCTGAGGGTACGCTTCGTCTCAGCGTTGAGTGGGAAGTGAAATTCCGAACACATGTGGCCGCTCGACGTCATGAAGAAGAGGAGCTGCGAAAGCGAGCTGAGGCGGAAGCATCGGTCCGCAGATTTGAGGAAGAAGAAAAACTAAAGGCGGAATATGCAGTTCGCGTAGAGACCGAGGAAATAGCGCGTCATTTCGCGGATGAAGAGACGCGTTTGCGCTTGGAGGTTTTGAGTCTAAGACAGGCGACGCAAGAGCTCGCGCACAAACGATCACAACTAGAGTCAGCTGCGAGAGCAGCTCGACTCGCTGAGGTGGAACGCGCGCGCCGCGCAACCGAAGAACGACACGATGCGGAATTGGCCCTTTTGCGCAGCGAGG
The DNA here is from genome assembly GCA_050748205.1 of Pyrinomonadaceae bacterium. Taxonomy (GTDB): domain Bacteria; phylum Acidobacteriota; class Blastocatellia; order Pyrinomonadales; family Pyrinomonadaceae; genus PSRF01. The sequence goes on from JBOGOU010000470.1 coordinate 7,976, forward strand.
AAGAAACACTCCGCCGGGCGCTGGACCAGACTGCACTGCGACGCAACGAACTCGAGGCTGCGCGCAAGGAGTCGGAGATTCAGTTGCAGCGGCTGGAAGAAGAGAAGGTTCAGCTAGAAGAAGCGGAAGCCGCTCGATTCGCGGCAGCAGAGGCAATGCGGCGCGAAGCGGAGAACAAGAGTCGCACAGAGCAAGAGCGTTTGTTCCTGCAAGTAGCAGAGCTGCGGCGCTCGGCCGAAGAAGTCGCGCAGCGTCGAGCAGAAGTAGAAGCGGCGCGCCAGCGGACCGAGGAAGATGCTGAGCGGTTGAAGGAAGTTCAGGAGCGCATCAAAGTTGCAGAGGAGAGTCGTCGCCAGGTTGAAGCCGAGCGTTTACGATTTGAGGATGAGGTTCGTGAACGATCCACCGTAGAGCGTCGCCTGCTGGAAAAGGCGCGGGAAGAACAACAACGTCTCGAAGAGGCAGCCCGCCGCCGTCGTGAAGAGGAAGAAGGTCGACTGGCGAAGTTGAACGAATTCCGCATCTCGATGGAGGAGGCCACTAAGGCCCGAGCGGAGAAAGAGCGGCAAATAATCGTCGAACTGGAAAATGTGCGAATTGCCGAAGCAGAGGCACGCAAAAGAATCGAAGAGATTGAAATCAGCCGTCGCACAGCAGACGAAACACTGAGCCTGATTACGGAAAAACTCCAGCGTGCGGAAGCAGAGGCCCACGCGCGTCGAGCAGAAGAACAGCGGATCCTGGCCAAGCTCGAGGACGCTCGTGCGCATGCAGCTATCGAGGCGCAAGCAAGGGCTGAAGAGGAAAGACGCATCAAGGAGGAGATTACGCTCCTGCGAGAACTAGAAGAAGAGCAACGACTAAGGATGCAGGAAGCAATGCGTCAGCGCTCAGACGCTGAGAGCCGTTTGCAGCAGGTAAAGGACCAATACCATGCGGAAGAAGCAGCTCGAGTGAGAGCAGAAAGACAACTCGAGCGGCTCGTCGAGGTTCCGCGTGAGGGCACGGAAGAGATGCCTGCATGGCAGGATGATCCAGAAGAAAACCTCAGGCAGGTAAGACCCACGACGTTAGGACAGACCAGCGCAGCTCTCACTGAGGAAGGATCGTTCGCCCCGGAAGTAAGTCTGCCAGCTGGTAAGAGTTCAATACCAGTGGACGAGCCTTTGAGTTCTGGTGTTTCGTCGTTCCGTATCGAGAATCTTAGCAGCCCCGATCCAGAACAACGTGCTGCCGCGCTATTTGCATTGGGGCAGTCCGGTTCGAAAGATGCGTTCAGTCTGATTGTTAACTGTTTTGACGATCAATCCCCGGAGGTTCGCAATGCCGCAGCGCGTGCTCTCAGGGAACTAGACCCTTTTCGGCCAGCCGAATCGTTTACGCGGGCCCTCGAAGAAGGGTCACCTGCAAGACGAATAAATATCGGCTGTGCTATCGCGGCTTCGGGACTGGCGGCCGAGTCTATTGATGCGCTTCGCGGTGAGAGTCGCGAAGACACTTACAATGCGTTGTGTCTACTGTTCACAATGGCAAAGGCCGGGGAAGTTCAGCCACTGGTTCAGGCGATCGAAGAGCACGGGAACGTGGATGTACGCATGGCTGCCGTTAAGCTGCTTTCGCTTAGTGGTCAGTCAGACATTGCCGAATCAGCAGCAAAGCGGAGATTGGAAGGACATTGCAGTAATGCGCAATCTGCATAAAGAGTCGCGAGTCAAGAGTCGAGAGTCAAGAGTCAAGAGTCGAGAGTCGAGAGTCAAGAGTCGAGCTTGACTCTTGACTCTTGACTCTTGACTCGGGACTCCCGACTCATCTAGGCCTTTTCCAGGTTGGCGTACTTCTGCACCAGCTTCTTTTGACCGTAGCCGGCAAAGGTCACTGTGAGTTTGAGAGAATCCCCCACGCCCTCGCGTCTGAGCACCAGCCCGCGTCCATACTTCGGGTGCTTCACATAACACCCGGGAACTATCTCACTGTTTGAGACCTGACTCGAGGGTGAATTTACAGCCGGCTGAACCCTCTGTTTTGAACCAGTCTGTCCCAATTGCTGGCGGCGCTGTTTGAAGAATTCCGCAATTGAATCGACGCTGTCGTAGGTCTTGCCGGGAAACTTTTTGCGCTCCTTGCGATACTCGCCTTTTTCGTAATCAATTGCGGAAGAGCCGCTCGCGAATGAAAGCCACGACTTGCCCTGCGACAGATCCTCCAATAGCTCCAGCGGCATCTCATTCAGGAATTGCGATGGTTCGGATGCCAGCTCCGCCCCGTAAACCCGCCGTTTCATAGCATGCGTGACGTATAGGTATTTCTCCGCACGGGTCATGGCGACGTAGCAAAGTCTGCGCTCCTCTTCTAACTCAGCTGGATCGGTAGCTGAACGTGAATGAGGGAAGAGCCCGTCTTCCAGACCGACGATGAATACCAGTTGAAACTCCAATCCTTTCGCCGAGTGTGCAGTCAGCAATGTCACAGGCGCGTCGCGCTTGTACTGGTCCTGATCGGAAACGAGTGCTGCGTGGTCTATGAACTCGCGCAAACCCTCAACTCCTTGTTCGTCGTAATCTACTGCGGCATTGACCAGTTCCTGTAGGTTTTCCAGTCGAGCTTCAGCTTCGTCAGTGTTCTCTGAGGCGAGGGCATTCTCATAGCCAGTTTCGAGAATCGCAGCTTTCACGATGTCAGATACCGGTGAATCGGAAAGCCCCGCGGAAATGGCAGGGCGGGAATAGGGGTCGTCGGTGAGACGGTCAGACGGCGTTGTCCCAGTTTCTGCGTTGATATTACCGGAACCATTACCAGCTAACTCACCTAGACACACAACAATATTGCGAAAGCTCCTCAGCGCTGAAACGGCTCGATTGCTCAACGTTTTCGGATTCTCTATCACCAACGCGATCGTTTCCCAGAGCGAGAGACCGGTCTCTTTGGCACGCCGGTCGATCTCTTCGAGTGTTTGTTTGCCAACGCCACGTGGCGGACTGTTAATAACACGGGCCAGCGCAATCGAGTCGTTCGGGTTAAGGGCGAGCTTAAGGTAGGCAATAATGTCCCGCACTTCCATGCGTTCGTAAAACGAGAAGCCGCCGACGATGTTGTAAGCGAGTCCCGCGCGGCGCATTGC
>JBOGOU010000471.1:0-1168 GCA_050748205.1 Pyrinomonadaceae bacterium
TTTGTGATCTGCGGCTCCATGGCGATCAAGAGCTCGAGGGAGAAAACTTTGGTGGCCTTCATCATGACGCTCCGAGGTGACGAGCAAGCCATCGGCAGGCTAACACGAGTAGGATGACGAGTTCACACATTGTCGACCCCCTCTTCACAAAGCGTAACGAAAGCTGGTTGTAGTGTTGTAGATCCGTGGATTGAGTAGGGACGCGCATAGTGTCTCATGAGACCTCCTGTGTGTCATCCTCGTTCAATACCATGTCGAGCTCGTACAACTCGGCGTTGATTGCGTAGAGTTGCTCGGCGATCACCTCGCGCGAGGCTCTGTTAGGTTGCGTCTCGCGTGAGTGCTCCTCAGCGAATGTCTCGAGAGCTTGGCGTTCGGCGAGTAGGGCTTGATAGCGGTCGAGCGGTTCATTAACGCATGCCTGACAAAGAGTCCGCTCGGGCTTGTTCAAATCCGCGTCCGTTCGATGAGCGGGAACGTCGCATGAGGAGCACGTATCCTTATCGCACTCAAGGCAACTAGGCCACGCTTCGTATTCACACGAACGCTTGCCGCACGAATCACAAAGGGTAGCGAAGCGAACCATCATTGCCTAGTCCTCCAAAATGTGACGATAGCGCTCTTTGACCTCTGTTGACGTGAGACGCAAGGGATACCCGTCCAAGTTCTCGAACCCGTGATAATCACCGATTGCGCGATAGGCTTGCGCACGTTCGAGGGAATCAACCGAGCAAAATTGATCTTGTAGGGTTTCTTCGTCGGAATCCATGCACGACGCAACGCCTTCGAGGTCTCGAGCAAACCACTCTTCATATTGAGAGAGTGCATGTGGCCACGTAGATTGATACCCGAAAGGCACCAAATAGCCTTGCTTCATTTTGCATCGGTCCAAAGAAAAACGAAACACATCGCAGCTAGTTTCGTTCTCTTCCGACTCCTCGTCCGGTACAACCAACAACTCTGCCTCTGGAGGGTATACGCCAGTTTCATCCTCGAATACGAAATACCCTCCATGCTCTAAGGGACTTGCGTCTCCGAGGTTAGCGATTAGTTTCCATTTTGGTTGCTCTGTCATTGGTCTTGCTCCTCCAACTAATATCGCGTGGCCTTGACGAGGCAATCGTAGCACGTCCGAAGATTGCGTTTCAAGAGCTCGTCGGCGTGAGCA
>JBOGOU010000472.1:0-11816 GCA_050748205.1 Pyrinomonadaceae bacterium
CTGCCCGGAGAATGCCGTGGTCGGAAAAAATTGCTACCAGGTACTCCTTTCCGCGCATAACGAAAGTAGCAATACCTGCCTGCCCGGTTTTTTCCATCGCTTCCGCCAGTAGCTTGTAAGCCTTTTCCGAGTTTCCGGCCGGGGTAAGGAAGTACCCGCGTTCAAAGTATATTGGTGGAATCGAATCTTCTTTTACGAAGCGCGTCAAATTGATGTCGCGCGTTTTGTCTGGCGCCAAACGTTCTAGCTCTTCGTCTGTGACGACCACAAACTTTCCCTTGTCGATCTCGTAGCCCCGCACCATTTCATCCGCGTCAAGATCGCGCTCGGTTTTTTCTGAGTAGTATTTTCGCGCAAGGGGCGTGCCCTCAGGTCCAAGCATTCGCAGAGGCGCGCGACCAGGCTGATTAGCCGGAAACAGATTTACCGGCACGCTGACTAGTCCGAAGGTAAGGGTCCCTGACCAAAACGGTCGTAGGCGCGCTTGCTCGTCGTCTGACGCTTTTCTTTTTCGTGCTTTGCTAGGCAGCTCGTTTCCCCTTTCTTAGTGCCTGCAGGCTCTTGGCCAACATAGTGTCGAGCGACGCTGTCTTACGTTTCAACCTAACGGAGCTCAGCCTGGGCGCTCGTCCTTTTGCCTTACGCTCAATGAACTCCATCACCCGCTTCCGATACTCATCTTTGTAATCCGCCGGATTAAACTCGCCTTCCAGCAGACTAACAAGATGCTTTGCCATATTCAGTTCCTTTTGACTCGGTTCCCGACCGGCAGGCTTTGGCAGATCTTTCGCGGAAACTACCTCTTCCGCATTTCTGAGAGTCACTAGCAACAAGTAGTCGTCCTGAGCGCGGAGCGCGCCAACATAGGCTTTATTTCGCATCACCCAATGAGCAATGCCTTCGCGGTTACGGTTCTTCAACGCTTCCACCAGGGCGAAATAAGCTTTCTCGTCGCCGTCAGGCGCGAGATAGTAGGGCCTTTCATACCATTGCTGGCTGATTTTTTCGGGAGGCACAAACTCAGTGATCTCGATGCCTCGTGAGGGCTTTGGTTTAAGACTTTCCAGGTCATCGTCCGTGACAATCACAAACTTTCCCGGTTCAACCTCGTAACCCTTCTGAATCTCTTTCTTGTCAACTTCCTCGCTGGTTTCGGGATCCACCATCTGCTGCTTGACACGCAGGAGATGGCGGTCGTCGAGAATATGAAACCTAACGGTGCGATCGCCGACCGCGGAATAAAGCTTCACAGGGATCTTGGTGGATCCGATCTTCAACTCTCCTTTCCAGATTGCGCGAGCAGCCATAACTCAGGAAACCTCGACTTCCTCCGCACCGCATTCGAAACATGGGGGACAAACCACTGTCAAAGACTCCCGCTCGAGTACACAGTCGGGGCAGATGGGTCCATCGCAATCCGCGCAGCGATACTCGGTTTCGTACAAGTAACCCTGATGGCAGGCCGGACAAATTTCCGTTCCGGCCTCGAGCCACCAGGCTTGCACAATTCGCAACTTAGCCATTCTTCAGTGCGTTACCCTACTCCAGCGTTGACAGGTATCTACCAGTTAATTTACGAACCGGCAGATCTGCTCTTCTGATCTTTTGCGGTATCTCGATCAATAAGCCTTGAAAAGCGGCTCTGTTTGCCGCCCTTCGTTTCCTCCTGGTAAAGAAAAGCCAATTTGTTTTTCTCGAACGCTTCGAAAAACTCTTCCCAGGTGATGGGTTCGAGCGTTTCCTCACCGGAATAACCCGGATAGTCAATCCTTAACAAACCCGGGCGGTGACCTTTCCGTGCCCTTGACCCTGGCAGGATGACCACCTCGTTCTTCTACCCATTGGCGGATATCTTCGTGATCGGTAGTAACCTTCGAACCTGATTCTGACGACATATGAAACCTCCTTGGGTTAATACTCGCTGGATTATGTAGTCTTCCGGTACACACGTCCGACAACGCTGTCCCCTTAAGAACCGCGCGCAAGCCGCAAACTTCAGTAACCATACCTCGGTAAATGATGACGCAAAAAAAGTGCCGTGGCGGGTGGGTCGGGGGTACCGAAGTTACGTACGATCTCGAGATAACATATAGTTGGTCCATGGGTCCAATCGACTGAACCAAAAGTCAAAACGAAAGTTACTTCTCCTAACGACAATGGCACATGAATCACAGACACTGCTGACGCTCTTTATCATGTTGGCGGCCGCTAAGGTGATGGCGGAAGTCTTTGAACGCTTGCGCCAACCTGCGGTCGTGGGTGAAATCCTCGCGGGTATTGTCATAGGTCAAAGCATACTGGGTTGGGTTACACCTTCAGAGATAACAAACACTCTCGCGGAAATCGGCGTCATATTTCTGCTCTTCACGGTCGGGCTGGAAACCAAACCCTCAGCGATTCTCAAAGTTGGCATTAAGGCGACGATTGTTGCCGTGCTTGGTGTCGTTGCGCCATTCGTTTGCGGGTATGCGCTGATGCGCGCATGGGGCGGAACAAATGTTCAATCGCTGTTTATAGGTACGGCCATGGTTGCTACGTCCGTCGGCATCACTGCCCGCGTACTGGCCGGCATGGGTCTGCTCGATGTGCCCACCAGCCGCATCATTCTTGGGGCTGCGGTGATTGACGACATCCTCGGATTGCTAATCCTGGCGCTTGTGTCGAGCGTGGCAGCGGGACATGTTGACTATCTCGAAATCGGGATCACCGCAGCTCTGGCTATTGGTTTTACCGTCTTCGTCGCGTTTATCGGCGCGCCGGTCGTGAATCGTCTTGCGCCGCGAATTGAAAACTTGCGTGTAACGGAGTCTTTCTTCGTCTTTGGCCTTCTTGTATGTCTGGGTTTGTCGGTGGCCGCGGCCTATATCGGTGTGGCGGCAATTATTGGAGCATTTTTGGCCGGTCTGGCCCTGGCTGAAGCCACTGAAGGTAATGCCACGATGCACAAACAGATGAGCGGCGTAACGGAATTTCTCGTCCCATTCTTTCTTGTCAACATAGGGATGCAACTGCGGCTCGATGTCTTTCGTGAATCTTCGACGATCGTGCTTACTCTCGTCGTTACACTGATTGCTGTAGCCACCAAGTTATTAGGCTGTGGTGCGGGCGCGATCTCACTCGGCTGGCGGCGAGCAGGGCAGGTTGGGGTGGGAATGGTGCCGCGTGGCGAAGTCGGCATTGTGGTCGCCCAAATCGGATTGAGTCTCGCGGTGATTAATGACGCGCTCTTCGGCGTTGTGCTGTTTATGGCTGTGGCCACCACATTGATCGCGCCGCCTTTCTTAAAGCTACTGTTTGCCTCTGAAGGCGCAAGCCGAGGCGGGGTGAACACGGATGAGAGCGGCACAATCACACGGGATGATTTTTCTCATCTTGGTTAGTAAGCGTCGATTCGCTACCCCACCTGAGAAAAAAAGGAATTGGCCGCAGATTAACGCGGATGACACAGATCAAAACAAGGGCTTTCCAGCAACCTACTGGTCTGATCCGTGTTATCAGCGTTAATCTGCGGCTGATTTAAAGGTTTTTTCCCAGCTTCTCCCGCAAGGTGGTACTGACCTCACGCGACTACACCTAGAGTGACAGCGGGCGCGGTCTCGCCCAAGTTATGTGTCGTCTGTGACACACATTCCGAACAATGTGCGACTATCTTGGTTGGGAATCGAACAAGGGGTTAGGTATACAATGGGCGGGCCGCTTCAGAAGCGGCTCGCTTTATTACTTAGGAACACTTTCTAAAATTCACTTCAAGTAAGGTATCTTGCCCCAGGCGCCCATGCCTGGTCCTCGATTGCGGACGATGAGTCCGCCAATGACCGAGATGAAATACAGTCCCCTCCGTTACGCGGGTTTAGCGACCTTTCTGGCAATAGTCTATCTATCCGCCGCAGAATTGGGTTTGACCCTGGCGTCAGTCCATACAAATGTTTCACCCGTTTGGCCGCCTACCGGTATCGCCATCGCCTCCCTGCTTCTTTTTGGCCGGCGATTTTGGCCGGCAATCTTCGTTGGAGCTTTCGTCGCGAATCTTCTGACGGGTGTTTCAATACTTACGGCAACCGGTATTGCTGTGGGAAACACTCTCGAAGCTGTGCTGGCTGCCTACGTCGTTAGCCACACAATTGCTTCCAGCCCGGCAATGGATTCAGTGGCAACGGTCCTCAGGTTTGTGCTTTATGCCGTCCTTCTGAGTCCCATGGTCAGTGCGACTATTGGCAATCTCAGTTTGTGCCTGGGAGGAGCAGCGTCGTGGAGCGAGTTCGGCCGCTTGTGGTTAACCTGGTGGTTGGGAGACGGTTTTGGGGCACTCGTGGTTGCGCCGTTCGTGTTGGCCTGGAGTCGTGGAGCGATTGATCGTTCTCCACAATCGATTGCCGAGAGCGCGCTTCTATTAGTCATGCTTTTCGCGGCTGCCATGGTGATCTTTGGCGGATGGTTTCCCGGCCGCGCTAAAGACTACCCGCTCGAACACCTTTGCTTACCCTTTCTCGTATGGGCTGCGTTGCGGTTCGATCAAAGAGTGTTGACCACCGCAATAGTTGTCTTATCTGGCGTGGCTGTATGGGGCACGTCCAACGGCTATGGGCCATTCATTCACGGGAATCCAAACGAGTCGCTGTTGCTGCTCCAGGTATTTGTTGGAGCGAGCACCTTGATGGCTCTAGTCCTGTTTGCGGTGATTAGCGAACGAAAGAGGGTTGAAGAAGAGAAACGAACCCTTAACGCCGAGGTCAGAACACACCGCAAACGTCTGGAAGACATAGTCGCCCATGTTCCCGGTGTGGTGTGGGAGGCTTGGGGCAAACCGGACGAAGCGACCCAGCGCATCGATTTTGTGAGCAGCTACGTTGAAAAAGATGCTGGGTTATAGCGAAAAAGAGTGGCTCTCCACGCCAAACTTTTGGCTGGCGATTGTGCATGAGGAAGACCGAGAAAAAGCAGGACGGGAAGCTGCCAGGACTTTTGCCTCCCGTACGCGAGGAATTAACCGTTTTCGCTGGATTACCAAAGACGGGCGCGAAGTGTGGGTTGAATCCCAAGCCGTCGTGGTTTGTGATGAGAACGGAGAACCGGTGGGCATGCGGGGCGTAACAATGGATATAACGCTCGCCGTGTTGGCTGAGCAGGAACGCGTCGAACTACTGCGACGCGAGCGAGCAGCCCGCTCTCAGGCCGAAGAGGCCAGTCGCCTCAAGGATGAGTTTCTAGCGACCGTATCACACGAACTCCGCACACCCCTCAACGCCATTGTCGGCTGGTCGCGCTTGCTTCACTCAGGACAGTTAGACGCGCAGGCGACGAAACACGCGGTGGAGGTTATCGAGCGAAACGCCTGGACGCAGAAACAAATCATTGAAGACATGCTGGATGTATCGCGCATTATCACCGGCAAGTTGCGCATAGGCCTGATGCCCCTGGAGCTCTTGCCTGTGATCAACTCTGCTATTGATGTTGTTCGACCCGCGGCCCACGCAAAAGAGATCGAAATCGAAACGTATTTCGAGTCGCCGAGTTTGCAAGTTAACGGAGACGCGGAGCGTTTGCAGCAGGTAATCTGGAATCTGCTTTCTAATGCCGTCAAATTCACTAACCCAGGTGGCATGGTTGAGATGACGGCAAGAAGTCACGCGGGACAGGTGGAGATCAGTGTGACGGATAGTGGTCCGGGTATCCCGCCGGAATTTCTACCACATGTTTTTGAAAGGTTTAGTCAGGCCGACGGCTCAAATACGAGGCGGCACGGCGGCCTGGGATTGGGTCTAGCTATCGCCCGCCACCTCGTCGAACTTCACGGAGGAACGGTAACCGCGGAGAATCGCGAAGACGGGCAAGGGGCAATTCTTAGAGTTAAACTTCCGGTGCCGGAGGCGCCACCGTCGAAGATCACGTTGGAAACGCGCGCCGGCCAAAACAAGCCTGCTGCTAGCGATTGATCAAATTCTCTTTCCCCTCGCCACCAGGCGCTAGCTTCTTTTGGAGGACTGGAGCGGGCCTTTGTGCGGTCGCATCCTGACCAGTAGCACCGGAACCATTAAAGATGTAACTGTCGCGTGCTCGAACCGCCAGATTTGGTTGATTTACACGGACGCGCACTTGCCGGCGCTGGCCGGGTTGCGGTGGACGCTTTGGATAGTATCCAAGACTGTATTGACGCCGCAGTTCTTCCGCTATGTTCGCGAATGCATAGGAGAGATTGCCCGTCGTGTCGGCCTGGTACTGTCTGGCACCGGTTCTCACGGCTAGTTCGCGCAGGTAGCGGCTAGCTAACTCGTAATCGCTTCGGCTGGAACCAACTCCGCCTCCGCCTCCACCGCGTCGACCTCGACCGATACCGCCACCTAAAATCTGAATCAGAATATCAACGGGCGAAGTTGGTACGCGCGTCGACCCAGGCCAGGTTGACCCGCCGCTGTTCATATCAACGTAGGTGTCGTACTGAACGGGGTAGATCAATGCGTCCAGCTCTTCCGCGTCACGTATGTTAGTGGAATAAGACGCGCCCCGGCTCGTTGTGTCCACTCCGTCGGTAAAAAGCACGACCGCCTTGCGCCCGGTGACCCTGCTGAGCTGCTGGTTGATTACCATATCGACGGCGTCATAGAGCTTCGTACCGTCGCCCGTTCGCGTGCGGCGAATCGCGTTGCGCAGCCTGCCGCGATCGCCCGTGAAATCAGTGAGGACCCTGATATCGTCATCAAACGAAACCACCATCACGCGATCATCCGGGCGCAGCTGGTTTACGAAGGTGATCGCCGCGTCTTGAATGTCCTCGATTCTGAATCGGGTCGAGCCACTGGTATCAAGCATCAGGACGAGCGAGAACGGTTTGTCCACGGAAGCAAAGAATGCAACTTCCTGTTCGACATCGTCTTCCCAGAGCCGAAAATCCTCTTTGTTCAGGTTGGGAATGTACTTGCCGTTGCGATCTGTAACGCTGACCGGCAGCGTCACGAGTGTGGTGTTAACGCGTATCACATCGCCCGCGTCGACTTCCTCCGGCCCGTCACTCTGGGCTGAAGCCGGCGGGTTTTGCTGTTTCTTAGACGTTGTGCTGGCTCCGCCCAGGACGGGTGGGCGCGTGCGTGTTGAAGTGCCCGTTTGCGAAGGCGGGTCTGTCTGACCTACTCGGCGTGCTCTCGTCTGTCCACTAAGACTATTGGGCAAAAAGCTTAGGAATGAGAGGAGCAGTAAGCAGGTGAAAGTCTTTCTCATTGGATAAAGCTCCTGTTGGTACGACGCTTGCTTGAAAACACAGACCTTTGATGCTCAAGCGCGGAAATGGATGCTTGTTTTGTCTGCTGGAGTTTAAGGGAGAGAATTACGTATTGAAGATACCGCCAAAGCAGCGGGACTGCAAGGTTCTGGGTAGTGGATCCTTAGGTAGGGTTTGGACGATTTAGTGAGGTGTGACCGCGTTCCAAATCAATGGCAGAGTGCCCCACGTTTGGCCGCGATGCTGTGGTCGAAAGGCGAACAGAACGACGCGGCCTCTTCCCAGACGTACTTCAGCTAGAGCGATTCGGCCTCTCAGTTTATCCTCGCCTAGTAGCCAGCCCGACCGCAGCACGTTCTCCCTTGCGTAGCGGGCCACAACCCGAACGCTCGAGTCAGTGGTCTCAAAGGCTGAGCTACTTATGAAGTAAGCGTCGATGTTGCGCGGAAGTCCGTGCCCGAGAGGTTCAGTGTTTTCTACCTCAAGGGCGACAACTGAACCAGGGCAGTAAAACTCTGACGCTCTCAGTCCTTCCAAAGAGTTTTTCAGAGGCAAGGTAAATTGCTTTATAGGCAATTCACAAGATGCATCGAAGCAAACCAAAGTTCCTCCCGCTTCGACAAAAGTCTTCAGTTTGGCGACCCCGGCTGTGGTGATACCACCTGTGAATTCTTGAGGATATGATCCGGCAGCATTGCCTTCGATTATCTCGGATGCCCGTTGTGACGGTAGAACAATAACCTCATACTTAGCTGCCAGATCTTCTTGCCTGATTACAGAGTCGGGAACGGAATTGTAGGGCACGTTGAAGGTGTCAAAGACAAATCGTGTCCATCCCTCATCCATGTTTGCCGTCCAGCCTTTATAGATTCCGATCCGCACAGGGTGTTTGAGCGGAGTGACAATCGGAGATGAGTCTCCGGTCTTGAGCGGAAGCGCGAGATCTTTGCGGACTTCATTCGCGTCTTGAATGAGTGACAACCGGCGAGCAGCAGCCGGTTCCTGGATGCCGGTGACTGCGGGGGCATCCACGCCCATCTGCATCGGTAACGTCCAACCGGCCACGTCATACGGACGTTCTGCCTCGCCCTGCGCGTTCAGCCGGTTCGGATAGATCTGAGGTTCCATGAGTGAGAGCACATTCTGTCGTTGGGGCTGAGCCAGGTAGATCAAGTAACTGCCGGTGGGCACTTCATGGAACCCTGTAGTGTGGGCGATGAGTTTTCGATACGTTCCCAGCCTGTCGCTTACCGAGTTTGTTCGCTGCAAAATTTGTGGTCCAAACGAGGCGTGCAGTTCCTGATCGAGCCGATGAACCTCGACGCCCTGTTCCACCAAAGCACCGATCAGCTTGGCGACTGGTTCATCTCGACCTTGACCGGCGGGGATGAGATAGGCAAGAGGCTCCCGGGGTGTCTCAGTAACAGCCGCATTGGCCCGCCCGAGCTCGTAAAAGTTTCTAAGGTATTCCGAACGAAACTTCGCGGCAAGAGAAAGGACAGAGCGAGCGGCGCTCATCTCCATAGTCATAATATCCCGCGGCCGCCATTCCCCACCGGGCCAGGGAGCAGGGAAATTTGTACTCATATCGAGTGCGTTACGCATGCCGCGCGTAGTCGCTCTCGCCAGCTGTTCCTGCGTTACCGTGGTAGGACTCATAAGTTTCGCGCTGGCAGCTTCGGACAGAATGCCAACGGAATTGTGAAAGTAAGGAGCCGTACGAAACCCACCGTGCCACCACGTGTCGTAAGTGGAGTTCGTGATAACTCCTTTGATATTGGCGAACTGAAGATCGGCCGCTATCTTATGTCCCAGCAAACCGACGTGCCGCAATAGCAGGGGTGAAATATTCGGATTTGGCGGGTCAAAAAAAGGCGGCACGAAGAAACGAGATCCATTAGGTCCCTGTTGGTGGACATCGTAGACAATTTGGGGAAACCACTCTTTCCAGAACAGACGAGTGATCGCTTGAGTTTCCTTGAGGTTGAGCATAAACCAATCACGATTGTCATCGTGACCGGCGTAATGATGATAGAGTTCAGGAGGATCCTTACCCTCGTGAGCAGTTCCCAGGGTCTTGCGGTACCAATTCGCGACAATGTTTATGCCATCGGGGTTAGGTGACGGAATCAGTATCAGAATTGTCTGTTGCAGAATCTCCCGAGTGTCTGCGTCCTGCGCTGTCGCAAGTTCGAAAGCAAGCTGCATTGACATCTGGGAAGCGACGATCTCGGTAGAGTGGATCGAACAAGAGATCGCTACGACAACCTTCCCATCCTGAAAGAGTCGATCTCTTTCGATCGCACTTTGAACGAGACGAGGGTCGGCCAGTTTTCGCTGAATATCTTTGAGGCGGTTGAGAGCGAGTAGGTTCTCGCGCGCGCTGATGAACGCTGCGATGATAGGCCGCTGAAGTGTCGACTGGCCGATTGTTTGAACAGACACGCGTGCGGAAGCCTTGTCCAATCGTGTGAAATAGTCTGTAATCTGTCGCCAGTCGGCAATCGTGCGATCGTCACCGGGCGTAAACCCGAGCACCGAGCGGGGCGAAGGTGCTACGGTTCGCGTAACCGACGGCTTCTGAGCATAAATAGATGCAGCGCAGCCCAGATCGGCTATTGCCAGAAGCACAAGGGAAAAGCCGATCGTTAACCGCCGATGAAACATTCCGGGATTCCTTCTCAGGAGTGATGCCAGAGAATGGTTGAGACCTCGCGACCAAGAACGGTCGAGTCTAACACAGCTAAGAGTCCCAACCTCGCCGGCCGCCTGCTCTATTGGTGGTCGTTGTTTGTCGCCGGTGCGCTGCTTGTGATCTTTGGGGTTCCAGTTCTGCTGGTCGCATGGCTGCGCGGTAAGCCGGATTTGGTTTATCCGTGGGCATTCTTCGGTGGACGCAACTGGCTGCGCTTGAGCGGCGTTAAAGTCCGTGTCACAGGAATCGAACAACTTGACCCGAAACAGACCTATGTCTTCATAGCGAATCACCGATCATATCTCGACACAGCCACGTTGTTCATTTACACAGGACGACGCATCGGGTTATTGGCAAAAAAGGAACTCTTGAAGGTTCCCGTACTTGGTTACGGTATGGGTTTCGTGAACGTGATGGCCATCGATCGAACAAATCGTGAAAGGGCATTGGAAACAACGGAGGCCGCTACTCAGAGAATACGTTCAGGAATTTCCTTCGGTGTCTTTGCCGAAGGAACGCGTGCGAAGCCTGGCGAACTTCTGCCCTTCAAAAAGGGAGCCTTCTACATGGCGACCCAGGCTGGCGTCCCGATTGTGCCGGTAGCGATCAAGAATAGTGACGTCTTGATGGGCAAGGGAACGGGGTTCGCGAAGTCCGGCACTCTCGAGATGGTGCTGCTCCCACCAATTGCTACGGATGGGCTTTCAACTGATGAGGACGTTAACGCACTGGTTACGAAGGTACACGCGATCGTTGCCAGGGAACTGGGAATTCCCGAGCGTGCTCAAGTGAGCAGGTAGAAGGTGCGGCTCTCGATGAAACAAGAATGCGGAATCTTGTTTTCGTTCGTAGCAAGAAAGTACCCTGATCTGCGGCGCCGGCCGACCGTGGTACTCAGGGTTTTGGTTTTGGCTTCGGCGGAGTCTTTACTTCCTGATTCGGAAGCTCACCACCACCTTCGACATCGATGACCTTCACATCCGCACGCGTGGGCGAAAAATCCATATAACGCACCCTCATGCGAATGTGTAGTGGCTCGCCATTCTCGAAGATCAGCTCCTCATCGGCGTAGGAATATGTGGGAAACCAGTACCGCCCATCAATTTGTTCGCGATAGGTTTCCACAGTGGGGAATTTGTTGATTTTAGTTTCCGGTACTCCCTTACCTTTGGTCTTAACAATCTGCAATTCCTGATCATCCACCCAAACGCGACCAACAAAAAGGCGTTCCTTGGTCTTCTTCGGATCTGGTATCACCTTCGGAGTCACCTCGAAGACGTAAAGATTCAACTCGTCGATCTTTTCTTTGCCTAGATACTTGAAGTTGTAGCGGTCGATCATCGTGGGGTCGAGAGCAAAGGGCTGAATGCCGCCAAGGTCGTCGATATCTTCCTGCGTTACATTAGCCATTGAAGGCATTGGGAAGAAGCTAATCTTCTCATAGCGATTTCCCTGGTCATCGAAAGTAAATTGGGAAACACGATGATACTCACCCGTTACCTGGCCGCCCATACCCAAAGTTTGGATCATTGCGTCTCGCTTGAATGAATACAAATTAAGCGCCTTGCGAAACTGACTTTCCTTCGCGGTGAACGTCCTGATCATGCGATCGATCTCGGCCTGGCTCGGGTTATCTCCGGCGACCGTAGTGTTCTGAGCATGGCTGACCTGACCGGTTGCCGCCAGTGTGAGTAAGACCAGAACGAGCATTGCGATCTTTGGGAGGCTTATTTTCGACATTCTTTTGATATCCAAACGGTGGCTAAAAGATTCGTATCGAACACCCCTTCAGATGCCCATCTCAGGGCTGTTGTTGCCAGCCGGAACAGGCCCCTGGGGAGGTTCTCGCAGCCTGCACCTTTCTTGTTGCAAAAGTCCTTGCATCTAGTGTAAGGTGCCTCTTACAGA
>JBOGOU010000473.1:0-29794 GCA_050748205.1 Pyrinomonadaceae bacterium
GGTAGCGACTGGGTGCTGCCACTCAACGCTGATGCCGGGTCGCCGCATTAATGATCGCAGCATACGTTAAATGCTGGAATCCATTGGCTACCGCAAATGGTAGCGACTGGGTGCTGCCACTCAACGCTGATGCCGGGTCGCCGCATTAAATGATCGCAGCATAGGTTGAATGCTGGAATCCATTGGCTACCGCAAATGGTTCCGTGGTTGATACTCTGGTCCAAATTGAGCGCTAGCATCCGGTCGCTATCGCTCCCGGTTCCGTAGTGAGGTGCTTTGTCCATTGGCTATCGCACATGTTGTTAGGCTATTGCAAACGCACGAACGGGAAAAGTCCCAAAGCTCTTGACCTTCGCAGGTACGGCGAAGAACCGGAATGCGGTCTCGGGAAGCTCTCGTAGTCCGCAAAGGTGCTCGACGATCGTTATCCCGCGAGCCAGCAATATAGAATGTGCCGGCCGCCTAGCGTCCGCAGTGTCGTCCAAGTTGTAGGAATCGATGCCTACGAGACCGGCTCCTTCGTTTGCCAGGTACTCCGCAGCCTCAGCGGTAAGAAAAGGATGCTGGCCGTTGGCATACTCTTCGGTTCTCCATCGCATATCCCAGCCAGTGTAGAGAAGGACGGCTTTGTCTTTTACTTCAAGGTGTTGCAGCGAAGCTGCGGAGATCGCTCGATCCTGAGCCGGCGGAGAATTGACCACGCTTCTCGACAGGTTTGGGAACATCATTCGCTCAAGCTCTTGTTCCGCGGCGCCGACGTGACGCAAAACCACACCTTCCAGATTCGCCAGCGCTTCCAACTCAAGGGAAGCAAGATCTTTGCCTCCCGGATAACGATGAAACGGGCTGTCGAGGTAAGTGCCTGTGTTGGCCACCATTTCAATCTTCCCGATGTGAAACTCGGTTCCCGATGCATATAACGATCTGGACGCTTCACGGCTGAGATGATCGGAGATTATCGGCGCGGGCAGACCCTTGTAGGTGATCATGCCGTGTTCGATTGTGTGACTGAGGTCGATAAGAGGCATTGCTGAGATACGGTTTTTGGTTTTTGGTCTTTGGTCTTTGGCCTTTGGTTTTTGGCCTTTGGCTCTTTGAGCTTTGAGCTTTGTACTTGGTGCTTTGTACTTTGTTTGTGCTCCAATCGATCCAAGTTCAAACTACAACAGCGCAAAGTACAAAGTTCAAAGACCAAAGGCCCAAGACCAACCCCCCTACGTCTGTCTTTTCAAAATATAATCAGCAATCGCCCGAAGACGCGCTGTAGGTCGGTCGATTTGCTCGAGCGCCGCGCATGCTTGTTTGTGGACCAGGTTTGCTCGCTGTCGGGCGGTATCCAGCCCGTAGAGCGATGGGTAAGTGGCTTTTTGGGCGCGCGCGTCTTTGCCTGGAGTCTTGCCGAGAGCTTCAGCGGTAGCCGTGACGTCGAGGAGATCGTCCGTAATCTGAAACAGGAGACCAAGCTGTGCGGCATAGTTCTGCACAAACTTCACCTCAGTCTCACTTGCACCGGCGATCAGCGCGCCACAATGCGCCGCGGCGATCATCAAGGCGCCGGTCTTCAACCGGTGAATTTTCTCCAGCTCTCCCGCACTAACTATCCGCGACTCGGCGTCAAGATCGTGAGCCTGCCCGGCAATCATCCCTTCCGGAGTACCCGCGGCGCGGGTTAGCTCGCCAATAAGACGTACTCGAACGTGGGAAGGAAGTTGCCCGTCTTCCGCTATGGTCTGGAAAGCCAGCGTTTGTAGCGCATCACCGGCCAGAATTGCCGTGGCTTCGTCGAAACGGATATGACAGGTGGGTCGACCTCGCCTGAGATCGTCATTGTCCATCGACGGCAGGTCGTCGTGAATCAGCGAATAGGTGTGAATCATTTCCAGAGCGCAAGCGGTGGCTAGAAGCGCTTCCGTTTTAGCTCCAAAGACCTCGCCTGTTGCCAGCAGCAAAATGGGCCGGAACCGCTTACCCCCGGCAAAAACGCTCCAGCGAATTGCATTGTGGACTGACGGCGGTTCCTGTGTTTCAACTGGAAGGCGGCGATCGAGTTCGTTATCAACTAGCGCGCGCCACTCTGAAAGAAAGTTATCCAGGTCAGGGCCAGACACGGGTGAGAGTTCGGAAGACGTTTTCATCGTTCGTCGTCCCCGGTTTCATGTGCCACACTGCCAGCCCGATCTTCAAAAGGGGTTGCAACTGTGCGTCCCTGGCTATCGCGCACTAATACTTCGATGCGTCGTTCAGCCTGCGTGAGGCGTTCCTGGCACTCGCGCGAGAGCCGAATCCCTTGCTCGAATAACTCCAGGCTCTTTTCGAGCGGTAGATCGCCTCGCTCAAGTTCGCGAACAATCTGTTCCAGAGCCTCGAGCGACGCCTCAAATGTTTTAGGCTGATGTTCCTCGGTTTTCATTACGCGTTTTTTCGTCCTACTTAATCTGCCCAATCGCAGGAAACTCTTTGATGATGTCGTCAACAATACGCTGCACGACAATGTCGTCTTTCATGCCTGTTACTCTCCATCGCTCGCCATTGCGCCGCAAACTGAGTTCGATCCGCTGATCCGACCCGACTGCCGTAACTTTTGCGGAGTCGCCTTCGGCGCTGATGTTGACAAGATAAGGTAGACCAATGGCCAAGACAACAAATGGCTTTGGTTCCGACTTCTCAAAGATCTCCTGCAACCGCTTTGCAAATGCAGTTTGGACGCTTTGTTTCACGCTAGGCAGCAGGGCAGGCACGAGTGACTCCACGCGTCTGCGAACTGCTGGACCAGCTGCGGCTCCGTAACGCGCCACTGTTTTCTCAGTAACCTGGGCCGCAAGGTTATCGACTATCTTATCGGTGTCCGCAATCTGATCAATCACTGCCGTGTCATTGCGTTGGCACGCATCGACCAGCAGTGCCAGCGAGTAAGCCGGCGTTGTCTTATAATGTTCCCACCAAAAATAAACTGCACCTGATGCCAGCCCGGCGACCATGACCAGCGCCATACCAAGAATGGCCACTACCTTCGGCCAACGTCTGCTTCGTTGCCGGAGATCCTTTTTGCCACCCGGCGGGCTGAGATCGATAACCAGACGGCGACGACTCTGCGGCTCGTCCGGTTTTGAAGATCGAGGGCTGGGGGAACCTTGCTCGTTGATCATTCTAAGCAGAGCAGATCAAATCTACTCATCCTCGGTGCGTTCTACTCTCGCGTCAAACCGGCCTTTGGCCAGGCGCACTTTCACCGCGTCACCCACTGAAACCGACTGCGCGTCGCGCAAGAGATGTCCCTGTTTGTCCTGGGCGATTGCATAACCACGCTGGAGCACAGCAAGGGGAGACAGAGCGTCAAGCGATGTGGCAGCCAGACCAAGACGCGTTCGCGCGTCTTCGAGCTGGCTTTCAACTAAAGCATGGCAACTGTTGAATGCGGAGTCAAAGCGCATCCTGGCGCTGGCAACGCTCGATTGCAGGTGAGCCGGAGAGAGCTTAAAAGCGAACGTGTCCGCGCGGCCGCGTGCGTTGCGCAGCGCTTGATTCATTGTTATCTGCAGCCGATGGGTGGCTGAGTTAGCTCCCATGCGAGCGTCCCGCACGCGCGAGCGCACCTCGTCGAAGACCTGAGACAAAGCGTGTTCTTGTACCCTTGTGCGAGCGTCTACAATCCTGTAGCGCATCAGGCGCGAGAGATTACGTCCCAGCTCGGCCAAAGTAGAACAGATTTGATCCTCCTGCGCCGCAACAAGCTCAGCCGCGGCCGAAGGCGTGGCCGCACGCAGGTCTGCGGCAAAGTCGGCAATCGTAAAATCGGTTTCGTGTCCGACGGCTGAAATTACGGGAATAGTCGAGGCTCGAATCGCGCGCGCAACCTCTTCCTGGTTGAATGCCCACAGGTCTTCGGTCGAACCCCCACCGCGACCAACAATGAGCACATCGACAAGGTCGTGATTTCGAGCTTCTCGCTGGGCCCGCATATGATGGATGTTGATCAGCCTAATGGCCCTGGCGATATCGCTGCCAGCGCCCTCCCCCTGCACGCGAGCCGGCGAAAAGAGTACATGGACCGTCCGCGTGCGGCGCGAGATCACGTTGAGAATATCGCGAATGGCAGCGCCGGTTGGAGAGGTAACGATGCCCACTCGACGTGGAAAAACAGGCAGAGGCCGCTTAAGCGCTTTAGCAAATAACCCTTCGGCCTTTAGCCGGTCCCGAAGTTGCTCGAACGCTATTCGCAGCGCGCCGGCGCCAACTGGATCAAGCACTTCGACGATGAGTTCGTAGTCACCGCGAGCTTCGTAGACACTTAGCCGGCCACGCGCTCTGACGTAAAGACCGTCGGTCGGCCGGAAACGTATGCGGGTGTTTGCTGAACGAAAGCATTTCGCGCGGATTTGTGCTCCTTCATCCTTAATTGTGAAATACCAATGACCTGATGAATGCGCCTTGAAGTTTGAGATCTCCCCCTCCACCCAAACATTAGAGAAACGTGCTTCAAGCGCGTTTCTGACCGCGGAGGTCAGCTCCGACACAGTCATAGGCCGGCGCTCCGATTCGTCAAACAGGGCGTGGAAGAGTGGTTGACTCATAGCGGCAATCAACAGTGAAAAGTGATGAGTAGTAAATAGGTCGTATAAGTCCTATAGGTCCTATTTATCACTTGTCACTCGCTTAAGGTGTCTCAACATTCACCACCGGACTGAGACGTACCGACGCACCTTCGCGATTTGCCCTCACGCGTACGCGTCTGCCGCCTGAAGGATTCGAGTTTGATGCGTACGTAATCGTGTAAGCCGTCCGCAACTGCAATACGACGTCGTCATAAGCTCGTTGCAGATCGTCGAGCCGGCGAATTGGATAGTAGACGCCGCCTGAAGCCGCAGCAAGTTTTCGTCCTTCCTCCTCCGCGCGAGTTGTAAGTGTCAGGTAACGGCTGCGCAGCGGATCAATCGTAAGCTCCGGTTTAGGCACGCTCGACTCAGGTATCAATCCGGACGGAACGTACAGGGGATAGATTAGCGCTCCGGATTCGCTTATTGCTTCCAGTACAGCAGGAAACGGTACAAACGACTTGTTGTCATCTCCATCGGACATGACTACTATTGCGGTCCGCTCGCCGCGGAGGGTTTTCAATGGATCCGCGAGCACATAGGCAAGCGCATCATAAAGCGCTGTAGCGCCCCCGGCATCGATCTCATCAAGCTTCTGCGCGAGTAATCGCCGGTCGGTGCTGAATCCTGAAATCACCTGAATGTCGTCGCGAAAACTGATGATTGAGATACGATCTTGCGGGCTCGCAGTGTTGAGAAAGTCGCGGGCAGCTTTCCGGATGAAGTCCATTCGTTCTTCTACGCTGCCTGATACGTCAAGCAAGAGCACTAGATTGAATGGCTCATGAGTCGGGACAACGTTGGTTACCTGACGTTCGACGCCGTTTTCATAGACACTAAAATCTGTTTCTCTCATTCCGCCGATCGCCCGCCCATTCCTGTCGGTGACACTCGCGTTCAAGCGCATCAATTGCGGTGCGATAGCAGTAACCACCTGACCGGGCGGCGCCCGGCGCACAAGCGTCGGTTCCTTCTCCAGAGGCGGGAGTGTTTTCGCGTAGTCACCAAACATTCTTGGCGATACCTTGCGGATCGCGTCAATTAACTGACTATCACCGCTGCGAACGATAGCCCGCGCGGCTTCGGTTAACGGTCGCTCGCGCAGATCGCTCGGCACCATGGCTGGATCAACATTGAGAAGCACTACGCCGCGCTGCGTTAGGAAATCGAGCTGGACGCGTTCTTCTTTTTTTGGTTTTTTCTCCCCGAGATTGCCGGAGATCGAAAAGACTCCGCCCCGCTTCTCTTTGATCTCGGGGAGTTCCACATCACTCAGATACCGTGGCCGGCTCGCCTGCCAGAGAAAATTGAACTTCAACGCTTCCAGAGGCACGTCAGCGTGGATTGTGCCAGTGTTTGTTGTGACCTCTGCAGCCTCGAAATTTCCTATAATATCCACTGCTCCTGCCTTACTCTCCACAACGGCCTTCGACCGCACGGGCATACGCACGACCAAATCAATTCGATCTCTCTCCCCACGATCGCGCACCTCGATCTCCATCACGCCGCCATTTGCCACAATCTTAACGTCTGTGGCGTCTACCGCCGCGCCCCTCGAGACAGCCTCTACAGTGACCTTCTTTTGTTGCTCGTCAGCGGCAATGACGCTGACTCGACCATTGTTGCTCTTGACGGAAATGGAGACTTTCTCGGGAGTATCCAGTTCGCGCTGGTAGCTTTGTGCCAACGCGGGCCAGGAAGTTGCGGTCAGGAGGCACAGAGCCCCAAGCGACCTCAAGAGCAAGCGTTTTGGATCGTATAGCTGTTTTGTGAATTTCTGGTAAAGCATGCCGGTTGATCTTGCCCAGCAAAGTGTCGCTGGTCAAGCGGGCAGTGGCCGGCTGGAGGCGGGTAAACAGAACCGGGAGACGTAGCGGCTGCGGGAAAGAAGAATTGGCCGAGGATTAACGTTGATGACACAGATCAAAACAAACACATTCTAAAAATTTATCTGCTCTGATCCGTGTAATCAGCGTTAATCCGCGGCTAATTCTTCTACTCCCGGTTCTGTATTGAGTGCCGCCCACAAGCTCAAGTTTTTCAAAGTGGCCCAAAGCGGGTGTTGCGATTAGAGTTTGATCAGTTATCATTGTCCGCCCCCTGGAAAGGCAGCAACACGTCTCCGCAGGTTCAGGAGATGAAAGGCGAAAAGAACAATTGGCGCAAATAGAACCGGTCGAGATCGGTGAACAGAGACTGGCAATCCACAACCTCGTCAGGCAGGATCCGTCAGCAGGTTTCGCCGAAGATGTGCGCAAAGGCCTTTTATCGGACCCGAAGCGGCTACTGCCAAAGTATTTTTACGACCCACTGGGCTCGCAGCTTTTCGACGCGATTTGCCTGCTGCCCGAATACTATCTGACACGCGCCGAGAACGAGATCATCGAACGTTACGCGGATGAGATTGTTGGGTCGGTTGAAGGCCACAAGACTCTGCTGGAGATGGGTAGTGGAAGTGCCTCAAAGACGAAAGTGATTGTCGAGGCAATGCTGCGGAGTCAGGGCGATCTCCTTTTCATACCTGTCGATATCTCCGCATCGGCTCTGGAGAGCAGTTCGCGCATTCTCTTGCAATCGTTTCCGCGTTTGCGAATAGAGGCCTATGCCGCCGAGTATTTTGATGCCTTATCAGAGCTGAAGAGAGGGGAGAGAGGGCGCACGCTGGCGCTCTTTCTTGGCTCAAACATCAGCAACTTTGGCAGGGAAGAAGCGCCAGTTTTTCTGCGGGCATTACGCAGCGTGCTGCACTCTGGCGATGCGCTTCTTTTGGGAGCAGATTTGAAAAAAGACGCCAGCGTGCTCGAGCCGGCGTATGATGACGCCCTCGGGCTAACCGCGGCCTTTAATCTCAATCTTCTCGCGCGCGTTAATCGTGAGCTCGACGGCGATTTTGACCTTCGTGCTTTCAAGCATCATGCCTTCTACAACGAAGATATTGGCCGCGTTGAGATCTACATCGAAAGCACGCGCCCGCAGACTGTAAGAATTGGCAAGCTGGGCATGGAAATTAAATTTGCTGTCGGGGAACGCATTCACACAGAGAATTCCTATAAGTACGATCTCACGGGTATCGCCCAGTTGGCGGCCGAGACAGGCTTCATCTGTAGTCGCACCTGGCTAGACTCCGAGGAGCGTTTCAGCAGCAACCTTCTACACGCGATCTAGCGAGGGTTTCTTACGCCGGTCTGATAGCCGATGAGATGTGCTTCTCCCGGTGCGTCCTAAATCCGACACGTGACTGGAGCAATCAACAAGCCCCTCGTAGAGTTTCGTGATGTCTATTACTCTGTCCCTTCACTCCCTTCGCCAATAATTTCGGATCTGAATTTCACCGTCGAAAGCGGGGAAAATCTGGTTCTACTCGGCGAATCCGGCTGCGGCAAAACGACTACTCTAAGGCTTGTTAATCGACTCCTGTTACCAACTTCCGGTGCGGTCCTGGTTGAAGGCAAACCAACTACGGATTGGGATCCCATCCAGTTGCGGCGTCGCACCGGCTACGTGATTCAGGAGGCAGGTCTCTTCCCTCATTTCACGGTTGAACGCAACGTAGGACTCGTGCCATCGCTGGAGGGCTGGGAGCAAGCGCGCCTGACGCAACGTGTGCTCGAACTGCTTTCTCTCGTGGGGCTGAATGCGGAGAAGTTTGCTCAGCGTTACCCGCGTGAGTTGTCGGGAGGCCAAAGGCAGCGGGTTGGTGTAGCCCGCGCGCTTGCAGCCGATCCTCCATTGTTACTGCTCGATGAGCCATTCGGCGCCCTTGATCCATTGCGGCGCGCAAGCCTCCAACGCGAGTTTGCCTCGCTCACCAGACGGCTGCACAAAACTGCCATCTTCGTGACCCACGATCTCCGCGAGGCTTTGCGACTCGGATCTCGAATCGCCCTGATGCACGCCGGGCGACTTGCTGTTCTGGAAACTCCCGAAAATTTCCTGAAGTCGAATAATGAGCACGCGCGCGCTTACCTCGAAACGCTCAAGTTGCGCGAGGACGAAGAAGATCCTGCAGGAGGGAACAGATGAGCTTGTGGACTTTCCTGCAGCAAAACTGGAGCGAAATGCTCTCGCTCGTGCGCGAGCATCTGGCCCTCGTGTTGATCTCGACTCTTGTTGCGGTTCTGATTGGAATCCCCACCGGGATTCTGCTTACGCGGAAGAAAGCCCTGCGCAACCCGGTACTGGGAATTGCCAACGTGATGCAGACGATTCCTAGTCTTGCCCTTTTCGGATTTCTTATTCCGTTGCCTTTTATCGGCGGCATCGGCGCGCGCACGGCTATTGTGGCGTTGGTCCTTTATGCTTTGTTGCCCATTATCCGCAACACGGTGACCGGGATTCTGGGAGTGGATCCGAATGTACGCGAAGCAGCGGTAGCCATGGGGATGACTGACCGTCAGATTCTCTGGCAAGTCGAATTGCCGCTGGCGATGAGCGTAATCCTGACTGGTGTGAGAGTAGCAATGGTGATCTCTGTTGGCGTTACAACGATCGCCGCGGCGGTGGGTGCGGGGGGCCTGGGGGTCTATATCTTCCGCGGTCTGCGACAGTATGACAATAACCTCCTGCTAGCGGGTGCTCTGCCTGCAGCCCTGATGGCCATCGCCGCGGATTTCTCGCTTGGCCTGCTTGAACAGCGCTTCTCGGTCGAGTCAAAAAAGCGACTTTCTATTTGGAGCAAGATTGCCCTTGCGGCAATCGCTTTGGTTGTTCTCCTCGGTGGTTACGGGGTCTGGAAGGGTTCGCGATCTCAAGTTCAACAGCAGAGTGGCGCCGCGCGCGTGGTAGTTGGCTCAAAGGACTTCACGGAGTCAATCCTGCTGGCGGAGATAGTTGCGCAGCTGCTGGAATCTCGCGGCGCCGCAGTTGAGCGCAGATTTGAACTGGGCGGCAATATTCCTCATGACGCACTGGTTGCTGGGCGCATCGATCTCTATCCCGAATACACGGGAACGGCTTACACTGCGATACTTCGTCACGCCCCGATTACCGATCCACGCGCAGTTTACGAACAGGTGAAGCGCGAATATTCGGAGAAATTCAACGTTGAAGTGAGTGCGCCACTGGGTTTCGAAAATACGTTCGCCATTCTCGTGCGCGGAGCAGACGCCAGGCGGCTTGGGTTGAAGACAATCTCTGACGCGGTTCCCCATGCGCGTGAGTGGCGCGCGGGATTTGGTCAGGATTTCATGTCGCGCGCCGATGGCTACCCGGGGTTTTCACGCACGTACGGATTGAAGTTCGCAGAGCAACCGCGCGAAATGGATCTTTCGCTGACCTATATCGCTCTTGCATCTGGCCAGGTTGATTTGATCGCGGGCAACTCCACTGAAGGTAGAATCGCAGCGCTTGACTTAGTGCAACTCGAAGACGACCGTCATTATTTTCCGCCTTATGAAGCCGTCTACCTGGTGCGGAAAAATTCGCTAGACCGGGTTCCCACGCTCCGTGAGGTGCTGGCTAGATTGGCCAATGCGATCACCACGGACGAGATGCGCCGTTTGAATTACGAAGTCGATGCCAACAAGCGCGGCCATGCGGAGGTTGTCCGAGACTGGATCAAGAGCAAGGGCTTCTTTGAATGACTCAGAGGAGGAGAAAAGTGAAAGGCAAACAGCTTGTTCTGATTCTTGTTTTCTCTCTGGTGCAAACCTTAGTTTTTGCTCAGAGCAGAGTGCCGATGCCGCTCGTGCTCATAAAGGCGGGCCGCCTAATTGACGTGCGCGCCGGTCGAGTAGTCGAGAATCAGGGAATACTGGTCGAAGGTGAACGCATCAAGGCAGTCGGGCCATTCGCCGAAATTGAAAAGAGCGCGCCTTCGGCACGCGTGATCGACCTCTCTCGCGCAACGGTGCTTCCGGGACTGGCGGACTGCCACACTCACATACTGCTACAAGGCGATATCACCTCGGCTGAATACGACGAACAGCTGCTCAAGGAGTCGATTCCTTACAGAACCATTCGCGCTACTGTCGCGGCCCGCACGGCTTTGTGGAACGGATTCACAGCGATGCGCGACCTGGAGACCGAAGGAGCGATGTATGCTGATGTCGACGTCAAAACCGCGATAAACCGTCGGGTGATTCCCGGGCCGAGAATGTTTGTGGCAACGCGAGCTTTCTCAGCCACCGGTATGTATCCGTTGCAGGGCTATTCCTGGGAGCTGAAGATGCCGGAAGGCGTGCAGATTATCGATGGCGCTGACAACATTCGACGCGCTGTCCGCGAGCAGGTGAAGTATGGCGCCGACTGGATTAAGTTCTACGCGGACCGTCGCTACTTTCTCAGAGATGGTGCGCTGCACTCCTGGGTCAACTTCACCGAGGAAGAAATGAAGGCCATGATCGATGAAGCTCATCGATTGGGACGAAGAGTGGCGGCGCACGCGATGGGGCGGGAAGGCATCGAGGCGTCGCTAAAATTTGGAGTCGATTCAATCGAGCACGGCTACGGCCTCGATGAAGAGCTCATGGATAGAATGGTGCGCCAGGGAACTTACTGGTGTCCGACGATATATGTGGGGGTTTACGTCGCCGAGGGACGTGCCGCCGCAGGCGCACCCATCTGGTTGACGATGCGCGACTTGGAGGCCAGGGCATTTGGTATTGCCGTGCGCAAAGGTGTGAAAATCGCTTACGGAACCGATGCAGGTGGTTATGCCTGGACCGAGAACCAGGCCAAAGAGCTTGGTTACATGGTGCGCTACGGGATGACGCCGATGCAATCAATTCAGTCGGCGACAATCGTGGCGGCGGATCTGCTTGAGCGTCCCAACGATCTTGGAGCAATCGAGCCGGGAAAGTTCGCCGATATTATTGCGGTCGCCGGAGATCCTCTGCGCGACATCGCGGAACTCGAACGTGTACGGTTCGTAATGAAGGGCGGCGAGGTTTTTCGGAACGAAATTACTCGCTGATTTTTCATGGATTACTGTTGAGGGTATAAGGAGGGTCTATGACACTGTTTGACTTGATCGTTCTGCTAGTGGTGGCTGGAGTTTGCGGTGCGATTGGTCAGGCCATAACCGGCTACTCGCGGGGTGGCTGCCTGGTGTCGATCGCGCTTGGCTTTGTGGGAGCAGTTGTGGGAGTTTGGTTGGCGCGCACGTTACAGCTTCCGGAGCTTTTCCCAGTCCGCATCGGCACCACAAACTTCCCTATCATTTGGTCGATTATTGGCTCTGCTCTTTTCGTGGCGGTAATCGCCTTGATTGCCCGGCGGCGCCCCTAGGCTCTCATAACATTGCCATCGGGCGCGTGTAACCGGGAGCCAGGGTTTCCAAAGGCGGCCAGTGACAAACCAAGAACGGACCGCCGACCCTCGGTTTGCGGTCATTACAGTTTTGGCCGTTTAACAGGATCTGCGTGAGCCCCAGCGACTGCAGACCTCTATCTGGCTCTCGCTACCTGGATCAACTCTCTCCCTGCAAACCCTAACTACAGTGAGCTACTATTTCGCACTGCAATCCACCCGGTTTGTCGCCACTGTCGAAAGTTATGTCACCGGTGATAACAACGCGTGTGATCGTCTTTTCTGCGTTTCCGTACCGATGGGGGTTCTGCGGATCCTGAACAAAGATCCTATCGTCGAAGTTTACTTCGGCAGAACCGCCTTTGATGATGATATCGTTGCCATTTGGCATGTTGGTTTCTCCTTCTGAGGGTAAAGTGAGGTTACGGTTTGCTCAACGAAGTAATTCGCTAAGCTGCTTCCGAAAAAACTGGATATCGGGACGGTTGAGGTAGCCCTCATAATTTTCGGCGCCCCATTTTTGCTGCAAACCAGCAAGTAGATTTGCTGCTTGCGTTCCATACTCGTGGGCTCTTGCTTCGTCGCCCGTCGCCCGGCTCGCACGCCCGGCGATTAGCCACGCCAGCCATTCAGAGTCTTGTTTGCCCAAACGACTTAGGATTTCCTGCGAGCGCAGGGCAGTGCTTAGTGAACCAGCTTCGTCGCCATCCAGGAGCTTAGCTTGGGCGAGTGCCAAAAGCGCTTCGGAGAGAAAGGCGGGATCGCCGTGCGCTGTTGCTATTTTTACGGCATTTGCGCATCTGCTTAGCCCCTGGTGAGACGCTCCAGAAAACGCCTGGGCCAATCCAAGCGTATATTCAGCCTCAACAGCCGTGCCTTTAAGACTTGGTCCGGCAAGCGTTAATGCTTGCAGACTCTTTAACCGAGCCTCGGAAAACTTGCGTTCACTGAGGGCCATGCGGGCGGCAGCCAGGCGGTGCCATGCCGATAAGTTCCTGCCGGAGGCAGGCTGTTCCGCGATTGGTGAAGCTTGCTCGAGCGAGGCACGAGCTTCATTGTAACGACCCAGACGCCAGAATACGCTTGCTTGCATCGTCAGGCTCACACCGATGGCCTTCTGGGCTCCTAAGGATTTCGCTATGGAGTAACTTTGGTCGAGTTGAGTGAGCGCTTCCGGATACCGTGCCTGAGTAGTGTAAACGTAGGCAATGTCTACTTGAACGTATCCCTCCTGCGCTTGATCACCCAATTCACGAGCAAGTTTTAGTTGCTCCTGAAACGCTTGCAGCGCCGTCTGATACTCTCCCTTCTGTACTTTGGCCCGTGCGATCAGGGCGACAGCCTGAGACATTTCCTTGCGGTACCCTCCTTGCCGGTAGAATGGCAGCGCTTGCTCAACATAACGTACGACGTCGTCCGTATTGCCTTGTCGCTCGGCTAGACTCCCCAGTGAAAGGAGAGCTCTCGCCGCGTTGCGCAGGTCCTTTTGCTTCTGCGCAAGTTCGAGCGACTCCTCGTAGTATTTCTTCGCTTCCGGGTAGTCGCCGCTCACGAGAAATGTGTTTCCCAGGTCGACGAGCCCGCGCTTGGTTAAGTTGTCGATGCTGTTAGCGCGGGCCAGATTGATCGCTTGCTGCATTATCTGTCGACCCTCGGCCGGCCGTCCTTCATCGCTGATGACATCGCCCAGCTTTAGCAATGTTTTCACCTGCTGGTATTGATTGTTGGCTGTTTTCGCCAGCTCGAGAGCGCGCTGGAGTTGTTCTTTTGCCTCAGCGACACGCTGCATCTTATTTAACAGAAATCCGCGCTCATAAAACACCTCGGCCTGGCCTTCGAAGCTTCCTATAGCTTGATAAAGAGTTTCAGCTTGTTGGAAATTTGTCGACGCGCCAGGTAAGTCGAGTTTTCTGCCGTAGAGAACACCAACGCGCAGGAATGCTGCCGGCAACTGCGGGGAACGATTAGTTGCTTCTATGTAACTCTCGATTGCTTCCTTAGTATCGTCGTCCTTTTCATAGGCGCGGCCGAGGTCAAAATAAACCTGAGGGTCCTGAGGCGAAAGGCGAGTGATCTCAGCATACGACCTGGCAGCACTGGAAAAATCCCTGTTGACCGTCGCGTAAAGTCCCTCGAGATAGAGAGCTTCGATGCGAGGCAATTGTGAGCGGTCGGGCACGAGTTCACTCACGCGCAGCATTTCAGTTTTTGCCTCATCGCCGTAATCGAGCTCGGTCCACGCCTCAGCGAGACGAGCGTGTGCCAGGGCAAATTTGTCGTCGGCGCGAATCGCTTGCTTTAGAGCAAGCGTTGCCTGAAGAAATGCCCCATTCCGCAGGTCGGCTGTTCCCTTGTTGTACCAGTCGAGGGCAACCGGCGAAGGCTTGTAAGCTGCCGGCTTCAAGAATTGAACGATGGCCCAGGCCGCCAGGCCGACCGCAAGAATCGTGATTACAAATGTACCAAGGGAGAGACGTGGGCGGCGAAGAGTCTCGGTCAGAGTGGTTAACGCGCTTGTGGCTTGTTGCTGTGATGGTGAAGTCAGGCGCGGCTTAAGGGACGGAGTGGTAAGACTGTCGGTACTGAGACTTACTAGCGCAGCCCGCAAGTCCCTGAGCATTTCCGGGGCTGACTGGTAGCGCGCCTCGACCTTTTTTTCCAACGCCTTCATGGTAATCCGGTCCAGCTCGGGCGGGACCCGTGGATTACTCTTGGAGGGAGGCTGAGGGTCTACATGAATCACCTGGGCGCCGATCTCGATCACGCTTGACCCGGAGAAGGCCGGGTGACCGGTAAGACACTCATGGAGGAGAGCACCGAGCGCAAACAGGTCGCTGCGGCCATCAACTGGTTGGCCCGTGGCCTGCTCAGGCGAGAGATAAAGCGGAGTGCCGACAATGACATCGCTGCGCGTGTGAGTGGAAAGGAGTGTTTGCGCGTTTTGGTCCGTATCGATGCTCGTTGACTCTGAGAGCTGTTTGACGAGACCAAAATCAAGCACCTTTACCTGGTCACGATCGGTTATGACCACATCTGAGGGCTTCACATCCCGGTGCACTATGCCCTGATGGTGCGCTTCACCGAGGGCTTCCGCGATTGAGGAAACAATCTGAACTGCGCGTACAACTGAAAGGCTTTCGTCTGCGAGCAGTTGGCCAAGAGTTTGACCCCTGACAAGCTCCATCACGATGTAAGGCTGACCGTCCGCTGTTTCTCCGTAGTCGTAAACGGCTGCAATATTTGCGTGGCTAAGCGCGGAGACAGCGCGGGCCTCACGAAGAAAGCGCGCACGATAGGGATGATCCAGAGAAGAAAGAAACTTGATCGCGACGCGTCGAGCAAGATGTGTATCTTCAGCCAAATACACCACACCCATTCCTCCCTCGCCCAGCTTTTCGATGATCCGATAATGGGAGATCGTCTGGCCGATCACTGTGGGTGTCCTTCGAACTTGACAGGAAGAAACGTGATAAGGAACGAGGTCATACTCAATACAGGACACGGTCATTTTCCATTTTCCATTTGACACTGTTCATTTATCGCAGCAGGGACTTTTCCTTAATCACCAGGCCTCGTGGACGCAAATGGTCAATGGAAAATGTCAAATGGCAAATGGAAAATGACCCGGTTCCGTATTGAGCGTCTGCACCAGGCTGAAGGTCCGCAAGACCTCCACCGGTCTTCTCAAACTGACCTCTTGTAAACGATTATTGCCTAATCGAGAGTTGCTTCGCGCACCTGTTTCTCCTGATCCTCACGAAATTGTCGCAGCTTATCGCGCAATTCGGGGCGACTGTTCGCCAACATAGCGACGGCGAAAAGCGCAGCATTGATCGCACCGGGTTTTCCAATCGCAAGTGTGCCCACGGGAATTCCCGCCGGCATCTGCACGGTTGAAAGAAGGGAATCCATGCCGCTCAACGCGTCGCTCTTCATCGGCACACCGAGGACGGGCAGAGTTGTGTGCGCGGCAATAACGCCTGCCAGGTGCGCTGCGCCGCCCGCAGCCGCGATTACGACTTCCGTGCCCCGCGCTTGAGCGTTGGAAGCAAACGCCGCGGCAAGCGCAGGCGTCCGGTGCGCGGAAATCACCCGGCATTCATGCGCGATGCCAAAGCGCGTCAGCGTCTCATCCGCATGACGCATCGTTTCCCAGTCTGACTTGCTGCCCATAATCACGGCGACGAGAGGACTAGAATTTCGGATTTCGGATTTGGAATTTCGGATTTCGGATTTCGGATTTCGGATTTTGGACTTTGTGCGCGCGTCCCGTGGACCTCGTGACTTCCGTTTGACCGTCATTTTTCGCCTCTGGAGTTTACGCCAAATCCGAAATTCGAAATCCAAAATCCGCAATTCTTACGCGCCCTGGTCCAGCGAGTAACCTCTCTCGCCGTCAAAAGTATAGAGATTTTCGGTCTTGATAAAATCAAACCCGGCGTTAGCTACGCGTTCAAGCAGGTCAATGATCTGGGCGTGTGAAACTCCACCGCCCTCGTTGGTAGATAAGAAACGGCACCGCCAGTGATCTGAGCAAAACGTCTCCGCATGGCCGCCAGGCCATACCTTCACGCCACGGTTGCTCATCATTTCGAGTTCCAAACCATCTCCGCTCAATTTGCTAATCGAGTTTCCCAGATCATTTGCTGATGAACTTGACCAGTCGAGAAAGACATCCACACCCACAAGGTCCTTCTTCGTGCGGGTGTCCGCGCGATCACTCTTCTTAATTGCCGAGGTTTCACCTTCGGGCGCTTTATATTTAGCCGGCTTCAAAGTTTGCGGTGTCTGCCCGACTCGTTGCACTACAGCTTCCGCAAACTCCTTCGTGCCCACGTTCTCGCGACTCACCCCTTCTTTGTAAATGTCGTAGGTGTGAATGCCATCTTCAATCGTCCGCAGCCAGGCATTGTGCACTCGCTCCGCCACGTCGGTCTCGCCGATGTGCACCAACATCATGATAGCGCCTAGTAACAGACCGGAAGGATTGGCAAGATTTTGGCCCGCACGCCTTGGCGCGGACCCATGGATCGCTTCAAACATCGCCACGTGCTCGCCAATATTCGCCGAACCCGCGAGCCCGACCGAGCCGGCAATTTGCGCTGCCACGTCCGAGAGCACATCGCCATAAAGATTCGGCATTACCAAAACGTCGAAAGCTTCAGGGGTATCGGCAAGTTTGGCGGCCCCGATGTCTACGATCCAGTGTTCGTTTTCAAGATCCGGATATTCCGCAGCGATCTCAGTGAACACTCTATGAAAAAGGCCGTCCGTGAGCTTCATGATGTTGTCCTTGGTGAAGCACGTGACCTTCTTGCGATTATTTCTACGCGCGTACTCGAAAGCGTACCGGACAATCTTTTCTGAGCCGGGACGTGAGATCAGTTTCAAACACTGGATTACCTGATCGGTCTGGCGGTGCTCGATGCCGGCATAGAGATCTTCTTCGTTCTCGCGAACTATGACGACATCCATTTTCGGGTGCTTAGTCTCGACAAAGGGGTGGTAGGAAACGCAGGGGCGAACGTTGGCATACAGACCAAGAGTCTTGCGTACGGTGACATTCAGGCTTTTGTAGCCGCCACCCTGTGGAGTTGTGATGGGAGCTTTGAGAAAGACTTTTGTACGGCGGAGCGATTCCCAGGCGCTTGGTTCGATCCCGGAGGTGTTTCCGGCCAGATAGACCTTTTCGCCTATATCGATGGTTTCAATTTCCAGTTGCGCGCCGGCTCCTTCGAGGATTCGAAGCGTCGCTGCCATGATCTCCGGCCCGATGCCATCGCCGTGGGCGACCGTGATAGGAACAGGTTTACGCATAGATCTAGATTGAGCCTTCCCTGAAGCGTGAATGATTTGAATAACTGAGAAGCGAGCAATATAAGCCAAAAGCATCGGGGCAGGCAATCAAGTGAGGGCGCGGGTAGTGTCCTATTAACTGAGTCTCGCTTTTTCCCTTGGCGCTCTTGGCGTCTTGGCGGTTGAATCACCGTTCAGCACCCGGTCTCTACCGCTCCCGGTTCTTGTATTGAGTGCCGCCCTCAAGGCCAGGTCTATCAAACTGACCCAATACCGGGCCACGAACGGTGTGTGTAATTAGGACACTGGTGGGCCAGACTTGAGGGAGAAGATTTACCCTTGCGCTTAGGCCGCTTTCTCGTATATTTTTGCGCTTAGGTTCCTACTCTCGCGCAGCAACGGTCACTGCGCCTGTCCGCGACCGTAAAGCGACGACGTTCGGCTGAGGAGAGAGTGAGGCAGTTGTCAACTTGTTAGAAGCCGCTCTCGAAATTAATGAGCATCGGGTGCGTCGCGTTTCGCCTAAAGGTCAACTCCCCGCCTGAATTTGCGATTCTACTTTACCCGCGCTTCGCCCAATCTGAAGGATAAGAATCACGCATGGCTACAAAACTTTATGTCGGGAATCTCTCGTTCCGTACGACGAGCGAGGAACTGAAAGAGGCTTTCTCAGCAGTAGGAACAGTGGAATCAGCTTCCGTAATCGAAGATCGTGAGACGGGACGTTCACGCGGTTTCGCTTTTGTGGAAATGGCTACCCCAGAAGAGGCGGCCGCGGCGATTGAGCAGTTTAACGGCAAGGACTTTGGCGGTCGTAACCTGACAGTCAACGAAGCCAAGCCAAGAGCCGATCGCGGCGGGCGTGGCGGTTACGGAGGGGGAGGCGATCGCGGTGGTTATCGCGGCGGCCGCGACCGTGATCGCGGTGGTGATCGCTTCGAACGCGAACCACGTTGGTAAGACAAACGGGGGAACAGGGGAAAAGGGTAAGAGGGAAAACAGGGGAAGACTTTCCCCCTGTTTCCCTCTTGCCCTATTGCCCGGTTCCCTCGTTCTTATTTGCGTGCTGCCGGCGTAAGCTTTAGTTTCAATCGCTCGTTTCCGCGTACGACTTCAACTTCATATTCCTGCCCCGCTTTCATCTCACCCAGCGCATACGTGTAGTCGTAGACGTTGCGGACGTCGCGGCCTGCCATTTTCACTATGCGATCGCCTGCCAACAGACCGGCCTTAGCTGCCGGTGAATCATCGCGCACGCCATCGAGCAGGAGTCCGTCGTTAGAGTCGGAATAGTTCGGAATCGTGCCCAGGTAGACGCGAAAACCCATTGCGCGTCCCGTTGACTCTGTTTTGACTGCGGTGTAGGCGGGCCGCTTATCGCTCCTGTCAAGGTCACGAACTATGCGCGATACGATATCGAGAACCCGAACTTCGTCCTCGTAATTGATTTTGTCGGCCGTGTCGGAGGGCTTGTGATAGTCCTCGTGAGTACCTGTCCACATGAAGAGGACGGGAACTTTCCTGGCGTTGAACGAAGAATGATCGCTGGGACCATAGCCGTCTTCGTTTAGGGTCAAATCGAATGGTTTCGCCGGAGCCACGGTGACGATGGTTCGTCCATTGGCGCTGATAACGATGGGAATTGGAGGTCTGCTGTGGTCATCTGTCTTTTTCGTAGCTGACGCTTGGGCTGCAGGCTCTCCAGTTGCCGTGACAGTTAATTTCTCAGCTGCGTTCGCGTCATTAATGATCTGCCGCCACTCTTGAGCTGTACCAACGCCGCCGATGATCAGCTTGTTCCCCTTCATCCGGCCAATCATGTCCATATTGATCATCGCCACCGTACTCGTGATGGGCACGACAGGATTATTGACGTAATAGCTCGAGCCCAGAAGGCCCTCTTCCTCTCCGCTGAATGCAATGAAGACGATCGTTCGTCGGGGCTTTGGGCGCTGCGCGGAAAAGATTCGTGCGAGCTCAAGCAGTCCTGCCGTGCCCGAAGCATTATCATCCGCCCCGTGATGTACTTCGCCTTCCCGCCGGGCGAGACTCCCTGGGCCGCCACGGCCGAGATGGTCGTAATGCGCGCCGATGACGATTGCCTCATTCTTAAGGTTGGGATCCGAGCCTTCCAGAATGCCGATGACGTTCGAGGCGGCGACTTCGCGGCGCACGACATCAACGACGAGTGTTACTGCCAGATCTTTGAATAG
The DNA here is from genome assembly GCA_050748205.1 of Pyrinomonadaceae bacterium. GTDB lineage: Bacteria > Acidobacteriota > Blastocatellia > Pyrinomonadales > Pyrinomonadaceae > PSRF01. The sequence goes on from JBOGOU010000473.1 coordinate 19,850, forward strand.
ATCATGTTTGACCGACGTGTTGACATCATATCCACCAATGCGTTCAGTGCGGGTGCCCCCAAGCTTGGATCGCGCTGCGCTCTCAAGCTGGCTCAGGTTGGCCGGTGTGTTCAGCTGAAAGAGCCTGGTTGCTGCCTGGCGAGAGATACCGATAACCGGCAAACCAGCATCACCGGCACTGTTATCGTACGTGAGGCGTGACAACCGATCCTCATTGAAGCTCTCCTCACGCGCGACAACAATCAGCGCCTTCGCGCCGGCATTGCGCGCAGCAATCGCCTTCCAGCGTGCATCTTCGTAACGTGCAAACTGTCCATGCGGATTGTCGCCGTCGGGCGTGCCCGACAGGGCAACTACTATCTTGCCGGCAGCGTCCACGCCGGCATAGTCGTAGTACTTGAGCTCCGCGACCGTGAGGCCAAAGTCGACAAAGGCGGCGGGTGTATTCTCGAAGCGCCCGTTGGAGGAGAGACCGAGAGGCATCCAGTCGTCGCTTACGCGCAACGTGGAAGTAGCTTCGGATGAAGCTTTGAACAACAGCTCGCTACCTTTACCAAGCTCGACTCCAGCCACGTAAGGAAATTTCTGCATGTATTTGGAGTGCGCCTCGCTTCTTGTTTTGGTCGGACCATTCTGCATGCCCGGCCTCAGCCCCAACCGCGTAAACTCGCCGGCGATATATTGAGCGGCGCCGTGCGCTCCGGGCGTTCCCGTGCGCCGGCCCTCAAGCGCGTCTGAGGCGAGATAGGTGATGTGGGCGCGAAGTCGCTCGGCGCTGGCGGTGAGCTGAGTTGGTTGTTGCGCGAGTATGGCGACAGAAGTCGCCACTGCGAGAAAGATATAAATGCAAATTTGACGAAGGGCCTTGGTATTCATTTTTCTTAGCTCTCTCTCAATGGGTGACCGGTGTCAGGTGCCAGGTGCCGGACATGCTCACCTTAGTCAAAATCACTCAAGCTCTTCACAGGGACCGCGGGAGTCTCGCCCGCTACGTTCAGTCAGCGCCAACTGCTTTCGAAAACTGCTCTCCTGGGAACGACCCTTTTCGCGCTTCGCGCTCATTGCGGGCGAGACGCCCGCGGTCCCAGTAAAGAGCTTGACTGATTTGACTAAGCTACGTGTCACCCGGCACCTGGCACCCGGCACCTGATACCCGGCACCCTTATTCCACCCACTCGGCGATAAATACGTTAGTTTCACCGCGAGCCTTGGCGTTACGGTTGGAAGCAAAAACCAATCTCTTCCCGTTGGGCGAGAACATGGGAAAACCGTCGAAGGTGTCATTGTGTGTGATGCGCTCCAGCCCTGACCCGTCCACGTTGATCTTGTAAAGATCGAAATTGCGGCCTTTGGGATCGTCCATGTTCGACGCAAAGATGATTCGTTTACCGTCAGGGAAAAAGTAGGGAGCAAAATTGGCTTTGCCGTTACGAGTAATCTGTCGTTTGTTCGTGCCGTCTGCATTCATTACCCAGAGCTCGAGCGTGCTGGGACGAATCAAGTTCTCGTTGAGCAAACTAAGATAGTCGGCCTTTTCTTTTTCGGTCTGGGGATGATACGCGCGATAGACGATCTGCCTTCCGTCCGCTGAGAAAAACGGACCACCATCGTAACCGAGTTCGCCAGTCAGTCGCCTCACATTTCTACCTGTTGCATCCATCGTGTAAATGTCGAGATCGCCATCGCGGGTCGAAGTGAAAACGATTTTCTTACCATTCGTGGAAATAGTCGCCTCCGCGTCGTAACCGGGAGAGTTTGTTAGCTGCTTAAGCTCTGAGCCATTCGGTCGCGCAACGAAAATGTCGTAGGTCGGATAGATAGCCCAAACATAACCCTTGGAAAAATCCGGTCGCGGCGGACAATCTTTCGCTCCCAGATGCGTTGACGAATAGAGTATGCGACCCAGGTTTGGGAAGAAATACGAGCACGTGGTTCGTCCGCTACCTGTGGAAACCAGCTTCGGATTCGATCCGTCGACACTCATTGTGTAGATCTGATCACACTCACGGCCGTCGCGGGTGGATTGGAAGATGAGCCTTCGTCCATCAGCCGAAAAATAGGCCTCAGCGTTTTCCCCGCCAAACGTCAATTGTTTTATGTTGTGCAAGTGCTTCTCTTCGGGAAGCCGGAGTGGGTCAGCAGATTGAACGGCTTGGGAGTCATCTCGAGCTCCCAAAGTCAGGGACATGATTCCGATCACCAGCACGCAAGCTAGTAGTTTCACGAGTAGAGTCCTGATTGAACGAGAGACTTGCCGGTAATGAGGCTATGCATGTGCCGCTGTGGACGCAACTACATTGGCTTTCGCAATAGCGCTCGATTTGCGCCAGCGAATAACAAGCAGTACAAGTGCCGTGATACCGATAAGAATGCTTATCAATTGTGATGTGGAGAGACCAGTTAACGACGTCAAACCCAATATGTCGCTGCGCCGGTTGTCGCGCACAAACTCAATCATAAAGCGAATGACCGGGTAAATCAGGGCATAAGAGAGAATCACCTGGCCGCTAAAGCGTCTGTGTTTGTGAAGCCATAACAGCAAGAAGAACACGACGAGCATCGCGAACGATTCATAGAGTTGGGAGGGGTGAAGATGCACACCGATGGGAACGCCCGTGATCTCATGCGCTTTTTCGGTAAACTGAACTCCCCATGGCAAAGATGTCGGTGTGCCCCAGCAGCAGCCAGCGGCGAAACACCCCTGGCGGCCAAAGAAATTTCCCAGGGCGATGCCGGGAGCGCAGGCGTCTGCGGTTTTCCACCAGGGCAGGTTGTACCGGCGCATTAGAAAGTAGCCAGTTAGTATCGCCGCGATGAGCCCGCCGTAAAACACGCCACCAGAGCGCAGAAAATCCAGCGAGAACAACTCCCACGGATTCTCTCGATACTGCGGCTCAACCACCAGCATCAGGAGCTTCGAACCAACCAGCGAGGCCAGCAACATCCACAGACTTAAGTCGTATATTTTCTCGCGCGGTAGACCATCACGTGCCGCAAGTCTAACGGTGATCATAATCGCGCAGAGAAAAGCCAGCGCGAGAAACACGCCGTAGGTGTTGATGGGGAAGTTGCCGATGCGAAAGAGTTCCGGATACATAATACTTTAGTAGTGGTCGGTAGTCAGTGGTCAGTTGTTGGTTTTTGGTCTTGGATCTTAGGTCTTTGAATTTGTCTCTCTTGATCGAAGATCAAAGACCCAAGGCCAAAGACCCAAGACCAAAACCACGGACTACTGACCACTGACGCCTTCCGTTTTGATCACTGACACCTTCCGTTTTCTACCCTCAAAAATCAAATCATAGGCCAGCAAGACTGCTCCCACGCAGATACTCGCATCCGCCACGTTAAACGTGGGCCAATGGTACGGGCCGGCATGCACTGAAATGAAATCAATTACGTAACCAAGCCGCGCGCGATCCGTCAGATTTCCTGCAATTCCTGCCAGTAATAGGGCGCAGGCGCCCAGGATTCGATCGTCGTTTCGCGGTGTACGCAAAAAGTAAAACATCACAGCCAGAGCCGCAGCTACAGCAAGTATGACAAAGAACCAGCGTCCGAAGGATCCACCCTCCTGCAACTGCCCAAAGGCAATTCCGGAGTTTTCTGTATAAACAAGATCCAGGAAGCCATTGACTATCCTGCGATTATCACCAAAGCGGAGCGCGCGCACCGCCCATGCCTTGCTTGCCTGATCAGCAAGGTAGATGCCGAAAGCAGCGAGCAGGTAGCCCGCACGCCAGCCAAGGCGGGTACTGGGACTGTCTGTGATTCGAGTTTCGTCCATTTTTTACTGATGCCCAATCAATCAGTACGGGATTAGATGCCGCGAGTGGCGAACTAAACAGGCTCCCGTTCAATTTCTTCCAGGGCCGCCACGCAGCGCTCGCAAACAGTAGGATAGCGTGCAGACTCGCCAACGCGAGTCGAATAATTCCAGCAGCGCTCGCATTTTTCGCCGAGCGCGCGCTGAACTCTGATCACCACACCACCGGCCCCTTGTTCTGAAGCAAGCAAATCGACTTGTGAAACGATGAATATGTAGCGCAGATCGTCATGGTAATTTTCAAGCAGATCGTATGTGTCGCCCGACGCGGAGATCTCAACCCGCGCCTCCAGAGAGCTGCCAATCTGTTTTGCTATTCTGGCTTCCTCCAACTCCCGCAGTACATCCTCGCGAATCTCAAAGATCCGTTCCCAGTTTGAAAGCTCTTGCGACCGAGTCTGGCGTTCCGCCTCTGGCAACGTCGCAACGTGAACCGAAGCCGGGCGCTGATCGCCTTCACTAGCAGGCAGGTTCTCCCAGATTTCATCCGCTGTGAAAGCCAGTATCGGTGCCAGCATGCGCGCAAGCGAGTCTGCGATGCGATAAAGGGCGGTCTGCGCCGAACGCCGCGCACGGTTGCGGGGCGCAAATGTATAGAGACGATCCTTGATGATGTCGAAGTAGCGCGCCGAAAGCGTCACTGTGGAGAAGTTGTAGAGTGTGTGGTAGACCGTGTGAAACTCGTAGGCTTCGTATGCAGCGCGCACTTTTCCAACCACCACATCCAATTCCGCCAGCGCCCAGCGGTCGATCTCCAGCAATTCCTCTTCAGGCACGCTATCTCGTTCAGGATCGAAGCCATAAAGATTTCCCAGCGCGAAGCGCGCCGTGTTGCGCAACTTGCGATAGCCATCGGTGACGCGTTGGAGGATTTCTGCGGAGCAGCGCATATCATCGAAGTAATTAGACGATGCACACCACAAGCGCAGGATCTCAGCTCCGGATTCCTTGATGACCTCGTCTGGCGGAACGGCATTGCCCGCCGACTTATGCATAGCCTTGCCCTGAGCGTCCACGGTCCAGCCATGTGTGAGCACAGTCTTGTAGGGCGTGCGGTCGTGTACAGCCAGTCCCACCATTAATGATGAATTAAACCACCCGCGAAATTGGTCGCCGCCTTCAATATAGACGTCTGCCGGCCAGCGCAGCTCCTCACGGTTCTCCAGAACTGCGATCGAGGAGGCGCCACTATCAAACCAGACATCGAGAATGTCGGTTTCCTTAATCCACTCGTCCGCGCCACACTTCTTGCACTTGTACGCTTCCGGCAACAGTTCGCGCGCTTCGCGCGTGTACCAGGCGTCGGCCGACTCGCGTTCAAATACATCAGCAACGCGATTGATGATCTCCGGGTCAGCCACGGCCTCGTTACACTTGGCGCAGTAGAACACCGGAATCGAAACGCCCCAGACCCGCTGCCGAGATACGCACCAATCGGGTCTGCCCTTGAACATGTTGCGCATTCGATCCTCGCCCCATGCCGGAAGCCATTTCACGTGTTCAATTTCCCGCAAAGCGCCTTCTCTGAGCGATGAGGTCGATGACAGAGTTGCGTCAGAAAAGTTTTCGGTGAAGTTGCTGCGATCGCGACCGTCGTCATCTTTCTCAACCACCGGTCCGCCGGCTCGATCCATAGAAATGAACCACTGCGGCGTAGCGCGAAAGATCACCGGATTCTTACAACGCCAGCAGTGCGGATAACGATGCTCGTAAGTTTCGGTGAACAGCAATACGCCACGCTCACGCATGAATTCCACAATGCGCGGATTGGCCTCGAACACGGTTTGACCCGCGAAATGTTCCACTTCAGGAGTGAAGCGCCCGGAGTTATCCACAGGGCAGTAAATGTCGAGACCATACCGCTTACCGATAACAAAGTCGTCGTGACCATGTCCGGGCGCCGTGTGAACACAGCCCGTTCCAGCCTTGCCTGTTAGTTGCTTTTCACGAGCTTCTCTTACGTCGAGCTCGGTTTCGGCATCGGCCTCGCCGCCGAGCGTTACGTGCTCGCCAACCATTAACAGCGAAGGCCGATCAAGCCAGGCATGGCGACACTCAAGCCGGTCGAGTTTTGCGCCACGGAAACGGGCAAGCACTTTGGGCGCGACGCGATCGCCATCTCGTGCTCCCAGATCACATTTCGCGGCGACGACCTCAAGTAGTTCGCTGGCGACTATATAAACCTCATCGCCGTGCTCGAAGGCCGAATACTCAAATTCAGGATGCACCGCGATACCCAGATTTGCGGGCAGCGTCCAGGGCGTCGTAGTCCAGATCAGGACAAAAACCTTGCGTCCGGCCAGCGCCGGGTCGATTAGTGCCGGATCGCTGCTCAACGGAAACTTTACGTAGACCGACGGGCTCGTATGTTGATGGTATTCAACCTCGGCTTCAGCAAGCGCGGTCTGATCGTGGATGCACCAGTAAACCGGCCGGGCGCCCTTGTAGACGTAGCCCCTCTCGACAAAGCGGCCGAAAAGCCGTGCCGTCTCAGCCTCGTAGTGATTGGACATCGTGAGATAAGGGTTATCCCATTCGCCCAGTATGCCCAGTCGCTGAAAATCTCTTGTCTGTCGCTTTAACGCTTCGGAAGCATGTTCGCGGCAGGCCCGGCGGATAGAGACTGGCGGCATATTTGCCTTTTTCGCTCCAAGTTTCCGATCGACGTACAACTCAATAGGCAAGCCATGGCAGTCGTAACCCGGAACATAAGGAGCGTCGTAGCCCAGCATCGCGCGCGACTTAACAATGAAGTCTTTCAAGATCTTGTTCATCGCCGTGCCGAGATGGATGTCGGCATTGGCGTAGGGTGGCCCATCATGCAGGATGAACTTCTCGGCGCCGGCACGGGCCCTCCGGATCATTTCGTAGAGGCCGAGCCCTGACCATTTTTTCAGACGCGCAACTTCACTCTGCGCCAGATTAGCTTTCTGCGAGAAGGCGGTCTTCGGCAGGTTGATGGTTTTCTTCAGATCCAGGGGTGTTTCAGTAGACATATCGTTGAATACTCGAATTAACAATACTAACAGGTGAACTCCTGGTCACCAAAATCGGGTTCATTTTCCATTTTCCATTTTCCATAATTTTCCATATGTCATTTGTCATTTTTCGAGCGTAGAAGTGGTTCCTTTGAGAAACATCGTCACACCAATGGTCAATGAAAAATGTGAAATGACAAATGGAAAATGACCCAGTCGGTTCTGACGTGGTTGAGCAGGACCACACCGTCCTAACGCCCTTCAATCAAAAACCCGAACCATGATCCCTTCCGGATGCGATGGTTCGGGTTCTTGCAACCTGGTTTCGCGTCGCTCAGCCGATAAACATCTCATCCTCTCCGTAGATTTGATTAATGGGCTTCGGGGCCGGCGCAACTAGGACTTCGAGGCCGCGGCGAAAGCCCGCCATAATCGCCGCCAGCTCGCGGGCAGGCTCGATTACTCTCGTCTGAATAAAGTCCGTGGTCGACGCAATCTGCTTGTGCGTTTGATCAATTGTGCGACTGACCAATTCCACCTTGTCGCGGGCGTGCACGGCCGTCTCGCCAACCACTTCCTTCAACTCGCCTACCTCGTTCTTAATGATGGCTAGCGATTCTGAGAAATGCAGTGTCGCAGTGGAAAGATGACCGGACATGGCACTGAACTGTTCCGCAATTTGCTTTCCTTGCACCGCAATCTGTCGCCCCTGTTCGCTCATCACGGTCACTCTCTCAACAAGCGGCTCGAGTTTTTCTTCGAGCCGGTTGACCGACTTAACCGCGCGATTTACAAAAACGGCGATGGAAACCATTGCCAAGGCGATCACGATGAACGATAGGGCAATGACCACCATTACCCAAAACATCGGATCATTAGGATTGATCTGCAGCGCGAGCGACATAGGGATTGCCAATTTCCGATTTCCAATTGCCGATTGTTCAAGCTGCCCCAATTGCCAATTGGCAATCGGCAATTGGAAATTGACAATGTCTTAGTTCGTTTTCTCCTCGTATTTCGGAGCAGCGTCAAGTCTGCCTGACAGTTCAGTCTTTCGCTTCTCTTCCTGATAAGCCTTCTTGCCGGCGTCGATTGCGGCCGCCACCGTGCCGGTTTGACGGGCTGCGGTCTCGCGCGCCGTGCGGGCAACCTCGCCAACCTTCTCAGAGGCTGTCGAGTAAAGTTCAGAAGCTCTTTCTCGTGTAGTCTCGTAGTACTCGCCGGCGCGTTCGCCCAGTTGCTGTGCGGCTTCACGCGAACGGTCAATGCCTTTGCGCGTCGCATCGGCAATGTCGCCACGGAGTTCTTGGCCCGATTTGGGCGCAAACAAAAGCGCCAAAATTGCGCCGATTCCGCCACCGATTAAGAGGTATGTCAAACGAGCAGAGATGCTGTCACCACTGTCCCGCCGATAGTCATCGCTTCCCATGAGGGATTCCTTTCTTCAGAAACGCGCGGCCCCGTCAGGGGGCCCCGCAAAGTTAGTTAGTTTTGTGGAAAATTCCAGCATTTGACTATAACAAATAGCCCTAGAAGGGCGCAACAAGATGGGCCATCATCCGCAGATTACGCAGATTACACCGACAGTACTCAAGGTCCTGGAGCATCGTCGCTTCGCCCTTTCTAAGTCCTAATCTGTGTAATCTGCGCAATCTGCGGATGATCCGCGGGATTATTCGGGACCACCCCGGCCGCCGTTGTATTGATCAAGCTTGCGGTAGAGAGTCTTACGACCAATGCCCAGGGCCCGCGCGGCGTGAGACTTGTCGCCTTTGGTGTAGTCCAGGGTTGCTTCAATGGCCTGGCGCTCAATTTCCTCCATCGAAGATGGCACGGTCACTTCAAACGTCGTCGTGCGTCCCTCGCTGGCGGCTTTGGCGCGCTCAACCTTTATGCGATCGCGCTCTTCGAGCACTGTCTTGCTGATAGCTTCCGGCAGGTCCTCGAGCTCAATCTGCCTGCCTGAGGCGATGATTACTGCTCGCTCTATAGCGTTTTCGAGTTCGCGAACGTTGCCTGGCCACTGACAAGTCATCAGCGCTTGCAGAGCATCCTTGGAAATTCCCGAGATGAATCTGCCAGTCCGCTGTTTGTAATGTTCGAGGAAGTGGATAACAAGCGGGTGAATGTCTTCGGGACGCTCGCGCAGAGGAGGCAATACGATCGGAAAAACCGAGAGCCGGTAGTAGAGATCACGGCGAAATATTCCCAGTTCAGTTGATCGTTCGAGATCGACGTTTGACGCGGCAATGACCCGAACATCCGCCTTTAACACTTCGTTTCCACCTACCCGGGTGAATTCGCCATCCTGCAATACCCTTAAGAGACGAACTTGCGCGGACAAACTCATCTCGCCAACTTCGTCGAGAAATAGCGTACCACCATTGGCTTCCTCAAACCTGCCTCGACGCCTTGCGCTGGCGTCGGTGAAAGCGCCCTTCTCATGGCCAAACAACTCCGACTCAAGCAGCGTCTCGGGAATTGCGCCGCAATTAAGCTTAACGTAAGGATGGTTTTCGCGACCGGAGTTGTAATGGATCAGATTAGCGAGTAGCTCTTTGCCCGTTCCTGATTCTCCCTGAATCAAAACCGTTGTTTGCGTGTCTGCAACACTGAGAGCCAGTTCCATCGCCCGGCGAATCGCCGCGGTTTGACCGATGATGCGGCTTTCTCCGTAGCGCTCGTGCAGCGCGCTGCGCAAATGCATCACTTCCGCCGAAAGTTGATCCCGCTCCAGCGCCGTGCCGATTTGATCGGCGATACCCTCGACCAGTGCAACTTCGTGGTCCTGGAAGCCATCACGTGCATTGCTCCAAACCAAACCCAGCAAGCCAAACGTGTGACCACCCACGCGCACGGGCGCTACGAGGGCCGCGCGCCCGCCGAGCGTGGCATTGAAAATCAAACGAAACGGGAAAGGAAGATCGGTGTCCAGCAGGCGGAGTGTTTTCCCCTGGGCCAGCACTTCCATTGCCGCGGGAAACTCGGTCACGTCGAGCGACTGTCCATGGGAGTCAATCAAGCCTTGCACGGAATCGGTGGTGGCATGCGGCGCCGCCGTGAACCCCGCGAGAAAGATAACACCGCCTTAAGGCTCGAGGACGACAAGCGCAGAATAAACAGCGCCCACCAGAGCGATGGCCC
>JBOGOU010000474.1:0-3343 GCA_050748205.1 Pyrinomonadaceae bacterium
AGACCACTTTTTTTGCGAATCTTAGCGCTCCCGTTCTCTCTCCCCTGGCGCGCCCTAATAACTCACTCTCTCAATTATTTATCTACTGGCTTATTTGTTTTTTACTTTCGACTTTCGGTCAGGTCTGGGATCCACGGAGTGGCCTCGGGCAACTTCTGGGGTGATAGCCCATTCCCCACCTTGAGCTCAGATTGGGATCAGCCGAGCCACAGTTTCGCGGTGAAGGTCACCAACACCCTGTCACCAACCGCGGTTAATGAGTTTACGTTCTCGCGCGCGGGCAACTCTATTTTCATCACCACCAGTGCTGAGACTAGTGCGCTCAATGATGAGATAGCATCTAAGTTTCCCACGGTTTTCCCGCGGCCGGAAGGTTTCGGACTACCAACGCTTTGGGGCGGTGGCGGCTATCCCGCTCTGTGGCACCAGGCGCCTTGGGTTAATGAAGAAGATCTTTTTATCTGGAAGGATGATTTCTCGAAGGTGGCTGGCGCTCACGATCTCAAATTTGGTGTCGTCTTCAGCAATAACAGAAAGAATGAGCAGGCTGGTGGACCGAATTCAGCTTACCAGATTTGCCAGACTGACGATCGCACGGGCAATGTTATTGCCGATACGCTACTAAAGGATCTGCCGGTTGGCTGTTACTTTGAGTGGGACCATGCTGAATTTACTTTGGGCCGCTGGCGTGACCTGGAGTTTTATGGCAACGACACGTGGAAAATAAAGCCGCGGGTTACGCTTACTCTCGGTATGCGGTGGTCCCAGTTAAAGCCGGGTTGGGCTGCTGACAATCGCATTAGCAACTTTGTCCCGAGACTTTACAACGGTACGAATCCACTCAGCGGCCTGGTAAGAGCCGATCAACTAGGCAGTTCCGGTTTGAATCGCGCCCTGGTGAATACTTACAACGGAGGTTTCCAGCCTCGTGTAGGCTTGGCGTGGGATGTTAATGGTGACGGCAAGACCGCCCTGCGCATGGGTTTTGGACGCTACCTAGGCCGTTCAAACGTCATTGAAGATGTTCTCCGCATGGCCGGCAACGCTCCCTGGACGCAGACTGCTGGTTATGGTTGGCATGACGGAAGTAGGAATCTAGCCGACAATCCGGTGTTTCGTAGCCTGGATACGATTGCTAACCCTACGGCTCTGAAAGCCACCGCTTCCAGCACCAGTATTGGCAATGCTGTGGACGAGAACTTCCGTCCGCCGGAAAGCTACCAATGGAACCTGACGGTGTCACGTGAGGTGTTTAAGAATACGGTGTTAGAAGCCTCATACGTCGGCAACCATGGATTGCACCTATGGCGGCGAGGCATCAACTTCAACGATGTTGTGCCGAGCGCGCGCGCTGAGCTTGCTCGCCTTTATCAGACACAAGGAACTACCGGCCCTTTCATTGCCGCGAATCGCCGATTAAGAGGGGTCGGCGATATTACAAAGAGTGAATCTACCGGAGACTCGAGTTACCATTCGATGCAGCTGTGGCTCAACCGCCGCTTCACGGATCGGCTGGCTTTCCAGGCTGCTTACACCTGGGGACACGCCATTTCCAACGTTCCCGTGACGTCCTTTCAAAGCGCGACGACCGATCCCTTTAACTATGATCTTGACAAGGGAGATGCGGATCTCGACCGCCGGCATACCCTGGTTTCCAACATTGTGTACGTCCTACCTGCGTTTAACAACTTGGGGGCGGCACGTCACATCCTGGGAGATTGGCAGCTTAATGCGATCGCTACCTTCCTGGGCGGGACCCCCATCGACGTAACATCTGGCGCAAACACCGCAGGGCTTGAAGCACAGTCTACACAACGGCCCGACCTTGTTCTCGGCGTGCCCATTTACCTGAACAACGGAACCAACTATCTCAACCCGGCCGCATTTAAGCTACCTGCTCGGGGTACGTTTGGCTCGCTGGGTCGGGGAGTCATAAGAATGCCTTCGCGAACGAACTTTGATTTCTCGGTAAACAAGAACTGGAGAGTTGGCGAACGTTACGGCGTTCAGTTCCGGGCCGAGATCTTCAACCTCTTTAACCATGTGAACTTCGTTTCGCTAGACAGCGCAGACTTGGCCTTCAACAACAATAGTAATGATACGGTGAACTTCGGTAAGAGCACTTCGAGCAATTTTGGGCAGTTAAACCGTGATGCTGGTCCACGGGAGATCCAGTTCGGGTTCAAGTTCACTTTCTGATATATTCAGCCTAGCTGAATAAAATGACGGAGGGCTGTAGAAATACAGGCCCTCCGTCTCGATTTATTAGGGAACTAAAAAGCCAGGCAATGATGTATCTACGTTCTCAGCTTTTCCCGCTGCTCTGTCTCCTCGTAGTCTTTCAATCGCCTCAGGATTCAATTCGCCGACATTATCAAACCGCCGAAGCGCACAGGCTCGCGGGCAATCTTGGCGCTGCGGAGGCTGAATTCAAAGCTATCCTGGCAGAAGCGTACGGCCGTTTGGGGAAGATCTATTCCGCGCGCAAGCAGTATAAAGAAGCAATCGCAGTCCTCGACTCATCGGCGATTCATCAGCCTGATTCTGAGGAAGTGCTAGTAGACCTGGCAATTGCTTACTTCGACGCCGGTCAGTACGAGAAAGCTCTTGTTCCTGCCGGAAAAGTGTTGGCCATAAATCCTGAGAGCGCTGCCGGGCACCACATGCTCGGCAAGACAAATTTCATGCTTGGCGAGTTTGCCAAAGCAACAACGGAGCTTGAAGCCTCACTGAAGCTTGCGCCAAAGGACTATGATGTTGCCTACACGCTGGGTTTAAGCTACCTCAAACAGCGCCAATTTGCTCCCGCTAAACAGATTTACGAGCGCATACTCAAACAGTTCGGAGACCGGCCACAACTCCGGATCATCTTCGGTCGCGCATACAGAGAAACCGGTTTCCTTCCCGCGGCAATCGAGGAATTCAAAAGGGCAGTTGCCCTTGATGCGCGCTTTCCGCGCGCGCATTACTACCTAGGCCTCACCTACCTATTAAAGGATGGCGCAGATCGTATTGGAGATGCGAGAGAAGAGTTCAAGATTGAGTTGGCGGCCAACCCGGAGGAGTTCTTCGCTAATTACTATCTGGGCGTTATATACGTGATTGAGAGAAAGTGGGAGCCGGCGGTCGGTTTCCTCAAAAAGGCATCGCAGATTCAGCCGAACAACCCGGATCCATATTTCCATCTCGGCCAGGCCTATCAGGCTGAAGGTAAGCACGAACAGGCAATTGAAGTACTCAGAAAGAGCATTACCCTCAATCCACAACTCATTCACAATGACTATCAAGTAACCTCTGCGCATTACCGTTTGGGACAATCTTTGCTCAAGACTGGTGAGACCGA
>JBOGOU010000475.1:0-4021 GCA_050748205.1 Pyrinomonadaceae bacterium
AGACAGAAGCATGTTGTGGGATCAGTAATATTGCCGATTGAAGTCATTGGCGATTTCCGATTGCCAATTGCCGATTTGCTTCTGTGGAGAGCGGTTTATTTCAAAAATGCCTTATTGTTTGCGGCCAGAATGCTGAACAAATTGGCAATCGGCAATTGGCAAGCGGCAATGATATTAAATGAGCCTGCCTCTGGTTATTATTAATCCTCAGTCGGCCGAAGGCGCTACCCTCAAAGCCTGGCCCGGTATCGCCAGCGATTTGCGCACACATTTTGGGCCATTCAAATCTCTATTCACTGAGACTTCCGGTCAGGCAACCGAACTCGCAGTGGAGGCGGCACGGAAGGGAACGAAACTGATCGTTGCTTGTGGTGGCGACGGCACAATCTCGGAGGTAGCCAACGGGATTCTCTTGGCCGGCAAGGAAGCGGAACTGGGAATTGTACCAAGTGGCACCGGCGGAGACTTTCGTCGCACACTGGGTATCGGCACGCGTTCGCGCGACGCTGCACGCATTCTACGTGACGGTCGCACCCGGCAAATTGATGTCGGTCGCGTTACGTATGTGAAGCGAGACGGCGAGCACGACCAGCGTTACTTTCTCGGTGTCGCCTCGTTTGGGATGAGTGCTGAAGTGATTGAGCGTGTGAAACAAGGCGGTCGAGAGTGGCTTCCGGTAAAAGGACCCAGGTGGCTGACAGGCCGTCTCTCCTTTGGCGTCTCAATGCTGCAGACAGCTCTCCAGTCTTCCGCTACCAAAGTAATCGTTCAGCTCGACGACGAGCACGAACGACATTTAACGGTGGCGAATCTTTGCATCGCCAATGCGCGCTATTTTGGCGGCGGCATGAAAATCGCGCCAGAGGCAAATTTGACCGATGGTAAGTTCGATTGTGTCACGATCGGCGACCTCGGTGCTTTGAGAATACTGACCAATGCGCCCCGGCTGTACATCGGCGCGCACCTGGGGATGGACCAGGTCGGCCATGCCCTGGCGAAGAAGATCATAGCCCGGCCGGCGACAAAGGACGCTGAGGTCATCATTGAGGTCGACGGCGAGCTTCCCGGTCGCCTGCCCGCCACTTTTCAAATCCTTCCCCAGGCTTTGCGCGTGCGTTGTCCTTAAACTAGCTAAGCCACTACCCTCCGGCGGTGCTAAACTTACCCCGAGTGTCGACCCGACGGCATTTCCGCCCAGTCGTTATGAGACGAAAGCTCTCTCTTCCGCCCCAGGAGATTTCGCAGCTGCTTGCCGAATGGAGTGATGGAAATCAGGCGGTCGTGGACAGACTGTATCCACTTGTTTACGACGAACTGCGCCGCATGGCCCATCGCTACATGAATCGCGAGCGGAAGGGGCACACCTTGCAGACCACGGCGTTGATCAACGAGGCCTATCTGCGTCTGGTCGAACAAAGAAACGTTAATTGGAAGAACCGGGCACATTTTTTTGGTATATCGGCCCAGATCATGCGTCGCATCCTTATCGATCACGCACGACGTTACGAATACTCCAAGCGTGGTGGTGGGGTGCAAAGGGTCTCACTTGACGAAGCCGCAGTTGTGGCAAAGGAACGCGGGAGGGAATTGCTTGCGCTCGATCAAGCCTTGAATCGCCTGGCGGAAATGGATCCGCGCCGCGGCCAGGTGGTCGAGTTGCGGTTCTTCGGTGGGTTAGACAATGAGGAGATCGCTGCTCTGTTGAAGATTTCAGCAAATACAGTGATGCGCGACTGGAACCTGGCCCGCGCGTGGCTCTACCGTGAACTCGGCGGAAGTGAGGAATGATGCGGCCGGAAAGATGGCAGCAGGTTAGCCGGATCTTCGAAGCGGCGTTGGAGCTCGGTGCCGAAGAGCGCCTGGCTTATGTAGAAGCCCAGTGCGGCCCGGATGAATCACTGCGTCGCGAAGTAGAGTTGCTTATCCAGTCTCACAAAGATGCTTCCGAGGAGAATTTTATCGAAGGTCACGCCTTTGAGAGGGCAGCTCCAGTACTTGCCGCCGGCGAGACTGAGCCGGAAGAACGAAAGGACGGATTGTCGGCAGGTCAGGAAGTTGGTCACTATCGGATAATCGAAAAGATTGGCGCTGGGGGAATGGGCGAAGTCTACCTTGCCAGAGACGCCCGGCTTGATCGCACTGTTGCTCTGAAAATACTCCCCGCTGACGTCGCTTCTGACCAGCGAAGAATGTTGCGCTTCAAGCAAGAGGCCAGGAGTGTCTCGGCTCTCAACCAGCCGAACATTTTAACAATCTTCGACTTTGGTGAAACTGAGTCACTTTATTTTATCGCTGCTGAGTACATCGACGGCGAAACTCTCCGGCGGCGCATTCGCGGCAAGCGGATCAGGCTGCTCGAAGCAATTGACATTGGTATTCAGATAGCGGCCGCGCTCGATGCTGCGCATGACGCGAAGATCATGCACCGGGATATTAAGCCGGAGAACATAATGATTCGCCGGCGCGATGCGCTCGTCAAGGTTTTGGACTTTGGCCTGGCAAAACTAACCGAAAAGGGAGCAGCGCCAGGCCAATCAACCGATATGGAGGCGGCAACCGAAGTCCTGCTGAAAACGAAGCCTGGCAGCGTGCTCGGGACCGTTAACTATATGTCGCCCGAGCAGGCGCAGGGCCATTCGGTTGATGAACGCACTGACCTTTGGAGCACCGGGGTGGTTCTCTACGAGATGTTGGGCGGCCACACGCCGTTTAGTGGAAAAACGAGTAGCCACACTGTTGTCGAGATTCTCGAAAAGGAACCAGCCGCTCTGACAAATGTACCTGCTGAGCTGGAGCGGATCATCAGGAAGGCGCTGGCCAAGAATGTTAACGAGCGTTACCAGACAGCAAAGGACTTGCTGATCGACCTGAAGAACCTAAGAAAGCGACTGGAAGTTGAGGCAGAAATTGAGCGTTCGAGTCCTCCGCCTTTTGCGAGCAAGCCTCCTGCACCGGCCGAAGGTGTTCAGACTGATAAGAACCTGCAGGCCAAGGCGACTTCAGAAAACGTTCCTACGGCCAGCGGCGGTTCCGATGCTCGGGCACACTCACCCAGCAAAAGATTTCCTTTGCCCGCATTCATGGTCGCGGGGCTGCTCGTTGGGTGTCTGGCAATCGGGTTTAGCGCCTGGCGCTTTTCGCAATCGAGCCCCCTGCCTCCGGCCCCGGCGCCTATATCCGAACGGCAGTTGAACTACTGGATGATGGTGCAGAAGTATCGGGACGGCAAACCCTTTGAAACCCCTTTCCGGCTGGCGAGTGAGATAAATTTCGAAAAAGACTACCGAGTTCAGCTGAACGTTAGCAGTCCGCAATCCGGTTATCTCTACATCTTTAATGAAGGGCCTTCAGGCGCTGAGGGTCTGTCTGTCCTCTTTCCTTCACCCACAGCCAACTCTGGTTCTGCGCTATTGGCTGAGAACCAACAAGTGCGGATTCCGTCAGAAAGCTGGTTTCAGTTTGACGCTCAACAAGGCACTGAGGACCTCTGGTTGATTTTCTCACCGGCAGTCGTACCTGAATTGGAGGCAGTCAAGAGTTTTGCCAATCCTCGCGACAAAGGTGTGATTAATAATCCCGAATTGAGCCGGGCAGTCAGAGCCTTCATCGCAGCCAACTCAAACTCAAAGCCTGCCGTCGAGAGAAGTGACGATCGGAAAGAAACGAGTGTGCGCAGCGGCGGCGGAAAAGTGATTGCTTATCTGATCAAGCTGGAGCACCATTAACAGATCTGGGTTCGTGGAAACCAAAACTCAAGGTCTGTGGGCAGCCCGCTAGTTTTTCAAACATTGACCTCGACGAGTCTGGGGAATATGATGCGCCCACTTATCTGGCTCGTCAGCCCAGGACTGACTCTTCCAAGATTAAGCATTGCATCAAAGGGCTTCATTTACGGCGAAATTCCGTTTCGCCGTGGTGGTTTTTCGAAGCAGTTCTCGCGTTAACAGTGTAGAGAAAAGATTACGATTCGATTTGCCCCAGGCACAGTTCACCCCCAGTAAGGAGTTGTGCAACCCAGAAA
>JBOGOU010000476.1:0-3930 GCA_050748205.1 Pyrinomonadaceae bacterium
TTACAACAGGCAGCGTATGTTGCTGCGTTCCCGATGGGCCGATTTTAGGCGAAATCAAGTTGCCAGTTACCGTCAGGTTGCTAGGGGCTATCAAGGTCCCAACAAAAAGTTCTCGCCAGCGCAACGCTGCTGTTCCCAGGTCTTCCGTGTTGTCTGCGAAAGGGATGAGATTATTGGTCACACGGGTGTCGTCGCCGGGCGAAAGGTTGCCGGTAAGGGTGATATCTTGGAAGTGGTCGTGGCGGTCAATCGAGGGCATTTAGACCGCGTCCCCATTGGAGGGCAGGGGTGACTTTTGCAGGTAAGCCGCCACACCAATGACGGCGTTGATGAGCGCCGCCGCGATGGCAATCTTGAGGGTCTGGCCCAAGCCGGAGGCCAGGTTGAAATGCTGGGGGTCAATCCCCACCGCCGCCAGGCCGGTCAGCACTCCGCCCGCGGCCCCGCTGATGCTGGCTGCCACAATGCCCTTCAACCAGAGGCGAACCTTGGCGGTCATGGTTTTTTGGCCCAGTCCTTGGAGAGCTGCTGGATGAACCAAGCGGCTCCGGCGGAGTAGAAGAGCACCTGTGACATGATGTAGAGAAGGAAGAGTAGGTTTGGGCTACCCATTATTGCCCCACTCCGCAAAGAGCCAGCATGGTCGGGTTGATGGTGCCACCGCCTGCTGCCGCGGGTTCAATGAATGCTGCCTGGTCGCCAACCCACTGTTGGTTACCAGTTTCCGTCATCGCACCAGTTGTAGCTGTGGCAGTGGTTTGAATCCAGCGTTCGGTGCGGCTGTCTGTATTGGGACTGGTTTGGAGAGTGAAGTTAGTCCCCGCCGTGAAAGTCGTACCTGATGCCGTGCTGTAACCTGCAATGATAAGTTCATTGGCGTTCGCTGGCGTGAACGACGTGCAACTCATCGCCGTGCCGGTACCTGTGCCGGTCGAGGCTGTGTCGTTCGTCATGCTGCCGCTGTTGGTCGCAGAGAACTGGTGGACGACGATACGCCGGAAACTGGTCGTGGCGCTGAATGTCACCGTCACGACATTCGAGGCATTGCCGGTGATATTGGTGGCACGCCATATATCTACGCTGCCGAATGATGCAACCTGTCTGAGTGCACTAGGTACTTGTGCATAGGTGTTTCCTGCGGTGTCAGCAATGGAAGAAACAGTGATGGTGCCACTGCCATGAGCGACCCAAACGATGAGATGGTTGCCGCCGGTGTGGTTCGCAGCGGCTGCGGCGATAGTGGTAGAACTCGCATCACCCGAACCTACTGCATCGTTTACGAAGGTAAAGGACAATCACAACACCTCTACTGCAGTGCCTACAAGAGTCGGAGTTTGTGGCCGCACAAACATGCGCACAGGCTTTCCCGTGAGAGACGCCAGGGGAGTTTCAAAGACTGGCATCGCAGTGGTGGGCAGGCCCGTGGCCTTGTTGAATGTTTGACCGCCTTCCCAGCGGCATCCTGTGTAAAACTCGAATCCTGCACCGTTGTCCACTTCAATGATGAAGTCTACCCATCCGGGAGTTGGTGCGCTGCCGTGAACGTACCAAGTTTCACCAGTTGAAGAGATTTGTTCTTCCATACAAATGAAATCTATTTCAGCACTGGGGCGCAGAGAGTCATAACAAATGTTGGCACTGGAATCGCGCGTTGGGGGAGGATTGGGGGCCAGTTGCGTGTACGCGCCCCATATCTGCGTCCCGGCGTTGCGCACGATCACAAAAGGCTCAATCGGGCTGTCGTCGTGACCAATGAAAGCATAGATGTGCCCTCCTGCATCCACGAAACCCGCCGGTGAATGTCCCACCGCTCCTGGCGGATTGAGATTCGTGAACGTGCTCGCCGCCGTGCGCACCCGAATCTGATAGGTGTTCCCATCGGGATTAACCGACAACCCGGCGTAGAAGAGCACCGGCTGATTCGAGCCGTTCAGACATACCGACACGCCCTGGTCATCGGCCGTGCCGGTCACGTCCACGTTGTCTACGGTCTCCTCGGCGAGCCAAGTGCCGGACGATTGCCGCTGCCGATAGGTGATGGTGGGCGGCGTATCAGACCAATACCCCGCATGCAGGTTTCCCGAACTATCGAACACACAACCGGTGCGCCGCACGCTAGTTTTGGTACTCACCACGACTGGTGCAGACCATGCTCCTCCAATGCGGTTCGTGTAGGAGAGCGTGCTACCGTTCGAGGCTCCATAGAGAACATGCGGCACAGAGTTCGCATCGAGTGCCATTGAAAGTTTCGACAGGTAGCGGTTGTTCGTGAAGCCAGCCAGGGCCACGATATTCTCCGCAGTGCCCCATGTATCTGTGCTTGTGTTGAACTGGCGATAGACCATCTGGAACGTGGCATCGTCCTCGTAAACCACATCAATCAGCGTGCCACTTGAACCGATACGGGCCTCGACGGCCCCAAATCGGATGCTATTCGAGGGCCGTGAAGCTGCGGCGACTTCGGCGAATGAAGTAGGATTCCCGGCTGGGCTGCCTTTGTACATGCGGATCGAGGAGGCCCCGGAACCGTTCAGAACCGCAGCGATTACGACCACATAGACTACGCCCCCGGATGTACGCACCACCTGGCGTGTGTTTGTGTCCGAATATCCAGGCCCCACATCTACTATAGAACTCCAGGTAGGCGTAGCAGAGAGGTTGCCATAGTCCGGGAAGATGCGCAGGGCAGAATAACCGCTGGGAGTCACGGCCTGTGCTGTATACACAAGCGAACCGACAGTCTGCTGTGGGAGCTTGAAGCCCAACGCCATAGAGAAGTCCAGTATAGGGGGAACAGACATCAGGCTTCGACCGTGAATACCAGAATCCACCCGAAGCTGCCGACAGCAGTGGCAGTAGTTTGTTGGATGGTAAAACCCTGATTCTGACGGAGTGTAATCTCTTGAATCTCGTTCCCTTCCGGTAGAATGTTGGCCCATTGTTGGAACATACCCTTGGACAGGGCGGCGACGGCGGTTTCTTCATCGCCGGTCGCGATCCAAGGAAAGAGCGCACTACCATTCGTTACCGTGCCATTGGTGCGCACAGTAACGCCTCCCGGCAACGCCGCATTTGTAGTGTCGAAGCTGACTGGAGTAATAAGAGTTCCGACGGATGCGGCACTGCACAGCCGGGCGTCAAAGCGGGTGAAAACACCGGTAACGGCTGCACTCTGAAGGTTCACTGCGAAGAGCTTCTTGCATCTTACCAGCGCCGTCGCATCAGAATTAAAGATAGTGATATGATGCTTGTTTTGTGCGAATGCTACAGCATCCGCATAGGCTACCCAGGTTTCGCCACCCGGCCAGAACACTGCCGATTCATGCACGACATTGGCACCGACCGTTCGAGTACGGGTACGAATCTTATTCCCGGTCTGATTCGGTTGAACTTGGGTGAAGGATTCAGCCATTAGACAGTCTCAATAGATTGCGCGAAGATACGCACGTCCGTCACGGCGGCGCTAAGTTGCGCTGTCCAGTTGTTGGCGGCGGTAGTTTGTGTGACCGGAACGCGCAGGACAGCGCCGACTGTCTGGGTAGCGGGCACCCAGAATGACCAACGCACCGTTCCGGCTGTGGCGTCTCGAACGTCCACACGCACGCCTGTTGCCGATGTGTTAGCCAGTGTAACCGCCGTCAGGTCACGAAATACACCTGCTGCGCCCGCCGCAATCAGTGTAGTTTCAGTCGTGGCAGTAAGCGTAATGGTATTCTGGACGACCCGCTCACGGGGGGCCTCGGCGCGGGTCACCTGCTTGCCGAGAATGTCGGTCATGAGACCGACGAGATCGCCTGCCGCTACAGCAGTGGGGTTTGCTACAGCAGCACGCCCACCAGCTTGGAGTGCATTAGCAGGCACAGCCGCATCAGTGGCTGCATCAAACACTCCACCGACGTTGCCCACATTACGCACTGTGCCGATAACCTT
>JBOGOU010000477.1:0-4912 GCA_050748205.1 Pyrinomonadaceae bacterium
ACTTCTCGCGCATCCGCAACGCGGACCTCGGGCGGTTCACCGTCGATCGCCTGATGTCGATCATCAACCGGCTCGGTTCACGGGTGGAAGTGAAAATCAAAGTGCGACGAGCCGAAACGGTAGAACACGTATTGTAGTTGGCAAGCGGGAGGGATAGTAAGGCGAGAAACTGTCGCTGATCTTAGCTGGGCAGCGACAGCCAATTTATGTTGCATGCCCTCACGGTATGCGCCTCTTTGGTTTTGAAAAGCAATGGATTGATAGCGCTCGCGGATGGCAGGTGGAAAAATCCATGGGGCAAGATGCGCTTCCCGAATTGTCTGTTTGGAAGATCAGCGATCCTTAACTATCGTAAGTCTATGCGCTAGAGTATTTACCCACTTCCTAGGAAAAGTCCGCAATAAGTCCGCAACTGACGAAAGGCCGTTTTGTAAGTTCTTTATCGATGCAACCTATAGACGAGTGCTCTGTTGCTGAGCCAAGCGGGCGTGTAAGCTCTGTATTTACAATAAATTACAGGTAATAGGGAGTAAGGATTCGGCGCAAAAGCCTTCCCTGGTGTCCCTGTTGTCCCGGGTTTCCCTAGGTTACCTGTAAGGTTTGGGTATATTACACGATAGTGTTCTATTGCGTTAGTGGTAGGAGTCCCCGTGAGATGGAACGAGACTTGGAGTACCAGAAACGACGCAAGGCTTTGCGGTTATTAGAGTTTCAAGGCGTGATTCCTGCCGCACTGCTCGAACCGGCTGAACTGATTCAGCGACAGTTATTAGAGCTTTGGCTTACCACTTTTTTCCTGCTTCTCGGCAAGCGCTAACACCTCTTCAAGAATGAAACGCACTTGACGAGTTCCGTTTCGTATACGTGTCAGTTCTTCCGTTCCTGCTCCTTGGTTGTAAACGGACTTTTTCGAGCACCCGATTATTTCGGCTACCTGCTCTGCCGTGATTCGAGTTTTTTCTTGATAATCGGCATAGCTCTAGCAAGCGATCGTGAATCGGTACTTAACGAAAATGCTATTCACACTAGCGAAAAGTTCTCATCATTGAATTGTAATTTGGGTCCGGGTGCGTGCCGGATATCTTGTGCATGGGCGTACCCGGGACGTCGAAAACTTGGTTGCGTTCCTGCTCAGGTAGCGACAGATAAGTAAGCAGCCATTTGTACAAGTTTTGAACGACCGCGAAATCCGGTCCAACTCGAGCGCACGACGAAACGATATGGATGAGGACACATCGCCCGATGACCAACCGCTCGAAGGGAGATCAACAGAACATCGGTAATAAAATCTGTGCCGACCACAATTGCCCTTGCTGTCTTTACCTCCTGGGCATGTGCTCTCCTTCTCATCTGGCTAATAGTTGTAACCTTCGTCTTGCGGACCGCGGTTCGTCACAGGCATATGCTGTCGTAAGTCATGAAGGCGCACCCGCTCGTTAAGGGCGTCCAGGGTTTTCGTCCAAAGGCGTGGATCAGTGAGCTTGGCTCGAGTTGCATAGCTTCTTGCGAAGTTCTTGATGAACGCGGTTGATGTCGTCTTCACGATTCGTTCTATTGAGACGACTCCGATCAAGCGCTGCGTCTAGACTGTGGCGGAAAGTCATTCACCTGGTTTTCGGCACGAAAAATCGTTCTATTTGGATCAAGTTCTCGACGGGGCCTACACCAAATTATCAACGTTGTTTTGTCGAGGTGCGGGGTCGGACGCGACCGATGTTTGCTTTAACGTGCAAAGTGTTTGACCCGAATCATCTATTCCACCTTCTATCGCCTTAACATGGAATGGAAAATCCGCACCTCGAGGTTTACATAAGCAGATTGACATCACCCAACAAAAGTTGACAACCAAAGTAAAGCGTAGGATACTTCAAAGCTGTTCCGTGCCCCAGACTAAGTCCCAGTACAACTTACCTCACGGTTGATCAACTCCCAAGAGTTAAGAAGTTTTAGGGGGGTGAACCATGCTCGCTGTGGTGAAGGGAACGACTGGGAATAAGATTCTTACGGCCCTTCCTCAGGAAGAACTCACGAACCTCCGACGATATCTCGAAGATGTTCACTTCGAAAAGGGCGAAGTGATTTACATGACCGGTGATAGGATCCAGTATGCCTACTTCCCAGTTGAGGGCTTGTTCTCATTAGTTTCAAATACTGAGAATGGTTCCACAGTCGAAATTGCCATGGTCGGCAAAGAAGGGATGGTAGGTCATCCGGTAATCTTGAAGCATGGTATGACCCCTTACGAGGTTAGTGTTCAGGTTTCCACCCATGCATTGAGGATTAGAGCTGAGGTTCTAGAAGAAGAGTTTCAAAAAGGTGGCGTGTTACAGGATTTAGTGCTGCGGTACCTCAACCTGTTGATTGCGCAAGTGTCGCAATTATCGTTGTGTAATCGCTTTCACGTT
Source organism: Pyrinomonadaceae bacterium (assembly GCA_050748205.1). Classification (GTDB taxonomy): domain Bacteria; phylum Acidobacteriota; class Blastocatellia; order Pyrinomonadales; family Pyrinomonadaceae; genus PSRF01. The sequence continues at coordinate 2,406 of JBOGOU010000477.1, forward strand.
CTGGAAAAAGCACTCAGCCGCTGGTTGCTCATTGCGCAGGATCTCGTGAACTCAGAAAGTTTGAATCTCACCCACGAAAGCATTTCGCAGGCGCTCGGAGTTCCCAGGACTGGCGTGACTATGGCGGCAGGCGCCTTACAAAGAGCCGGCCTTATTCGCTATAGCCGCGGCAGGATTGTCATTCTAGATCGCACTCGACTTGAGGCTAACTCTTGCGAGTGCTATCGAATAATCCACAATGAGACGCAACAGTTTCTAAAAGAATTAGACTCCAGAGGTTTAAGCTGCTAGGTCTACAATCAGACTTGGTCTGCTTCCAGACTGAGTCGCGTTCTGAACAGACAGCGCATCCATGTTTCAGATAAGATTGACAGGTTTCGAATAGTCTCCAGTGGTTCCTACCCCCAAGGGGCCCTGGCCGACCCTTGCAATAAACGATTAGCCTCGGTGACCGCCTCAATATCAGGCGAGCGTTTGAGTCGAGCCTCAAGTTCGACACTCACACTCGTGCAAGATATTTCAGGGGCCGGCCCGTAATGACCAGTATCACTGTGATGTTCGTTCAACGTGAAGCATCAGACTTGAAGATTGGAGACATCATTGATAGGCCGAACTGGTTTGCACTTTGCACGAATCCTAAACAGGAGGATCGTGCTTGCAGTAATCTCGAATCGTGGGGAGTGGAGTGTTTCAATCCAAAGATCAAAAAATGCCAGCGCAATCCATTTACTGGTATAAAAACCTTTACCACGAAGCCTTTGTTCTCAAGGTACATTTTCTCACGCTTCATAGCCAGGAATTTGCTTCACCAAATTAGGTTCACCAGGGGAGTTCATCGAGTGGTGAGCTTCAATGGCAAGCCCGTGCCTATTGATGACGATGTCATCGCGTTCTTCAAATCGCTGAAAGACAAGAATGGTTTTCTCCACATCGGTGAGCCTCTTAAACCCGGTGACAAAATAAGGATCAAGAGTGGGCCGTGGCAGGAACTTGTCGGCGTAGTCGAGCGCGACCTAACGGCAAGCGACCGGGTTCTCATTCTGATGACGAGCATCAGTTATCAGGGCCGCTTAACGGTTGACAAAGATATGGTTGAAAAACTCAGTTAATGTCCAGCATCTTCAGCTCACGGCTCGATCAGTATAGTTGGACCAGTTTCATCGCGGCGACCAGGCGAATTGTGATCAATTGATAGTCCCTTAGAACCTGAGAGTTAAGGACTGTTTTCATAGTTCGGTAGCTGGTTCCCAAATTCAAGGCTTGGCAATTTGAGTTGTTGGCTCAAAGTGCGGTAGCTTTGCCCAAGCTCCCTCTTTTTCCTTCTTCGAAAGAATCCGACAAATCCATAGGCTGCTGATGGACCAAGTGTCGCATCTGCCAAACGGCATCGGCAGCTTCAAGCTCGTCGCGAAGACATAGCCCTGCTTGCCGAGCACTTTCTGAACAAGTACTCAAGGGAGTTTGACTGCGATTTGCCAACATCATTCAGCAACCGATATTCAATCCATCCTTGCGGCCTGCCCTTCGCGGAACGCGGGATTACCCATAACCAGGTATCGACGACGCGCTGGCGGAAGGAGGCTTCTGAAGACCGCCGCCCGCCGGTTACGGGCCAGTAGCCCTTCACAGTCCAAAAGGAGGTCCGAACGATGAGCTTGCACGATTCTGATAGAGAAGACACCACCATCTATAAGGTAGTGGTCAACCATGAAGAGCAGTATTCGATATGGCCGGAGCACAAAGAGAACGCGCTTGGTTGGAAAGACGCCGGGAAGACGGGCCCGAAAGCTGAGTGCCTCGAATACATCAGAGAGGTCTGGACCGATATGAGGCCGCTTAGCTTGCGGAAGAAGATGGAAGAGCTGGCCAAGAATCCTCCTCCTCCGCCACCGGCGGCCGATCCCAACGCGCCCCGCGAAAAGAGTCTGGTTGAAAGGCTGTGTGAGGGAGACCACCCGGTTACCGCGGGGCTGCGTCCGGAAAGAACAGTCAAACTGTTCAAAGAAGCGATCGACCGCAACTACGTCCATGTGAAATTCACTGACACCAGAGGCGGGACGGAACTGGGTGTGAGCCTCGACCCCGATTCGTGCGATTTCACCAGGGCGGATTTCGATAACGGCCAGGGCGAGGTTCACCTCGAAGGCGGGCTCACCCTTGACTACGTCAAAATGCGCTGCATCTCCGATATTGATCTGCTGAGTCTCGAAGGAACCGGCCGCCTCGTCAGGGTTGAGGTCAACGCGGCGAGCGCCGGCGACTAAACTGTCACTTGTCTTCGCTGTCGCAACCTTTACCCGCTAGACATCAAACAGACGGTCCAGCGCGGCAATCCTTCTATACGGCCAGGATGCGGCCTATACGGCCAGGATGCGGCACCGCCTTTTCAGTCGACGGTTCGGGTGAGGAGCGGTTGATTTTTGTATAGGAATTGGAGTATCGAGCGAATCCGGACCAGAACCGAATCCTCAAGGACATTCGCCAGTCGGTATCCGAAGAACACGAGG
>JBOGOU010000478.1:0-3492 GCA_050748205.1 Pyrinomonadaceae bacterium
AAACACTGCAGCACTGCTTGAGTCGAATGAGAGGGTCGGAGAAAATCTGATCAGCGAGGCAACCTCAAATGAAAGCGTCGACCGTTATAAGCTGAAAGCACGCGAGCCAATCATGGTGAAGAATCGCGAACAACCAGTGAGGCTGTATGAAGTCGACTGGCAACGAGCCAGCGGCGCACTTTAACATTTGCGAGTAGGTCTCGCTGGAAGACATCAAGGAGGCTAGCAGTAGTGGTGAAACGCGTGCAGACACTCTGTAACGGTCCGTTCGCTTTCACCATTTGTTTTTGAGATGTTATGTCCTTCATGAGGAAGACAAGTTCGTTTATTGGCCTAACCGCGCTGCGCGATCTCGTGTCTGATTCGATGGCCATTGACATGGGCTCCGCCAGTACGATCATCTCGGTGCTTGGACGCGGTGTTGTGGTTGACGAACCTTCCGTGGTCGCGGTCGACAGAGTTTCAGGCGCCGTAATTGCGGTGGGAAACGAAGCGCAAAAGATGCAGGGACGCGAGGCCCGCGATGTGGCAGTGATCGCACCTTTAATCGATGGTGTAGTAGCCGATTTCGAGCGCACCCGCGTGATGCTGAAGAGTTTTGTTCAGGAGGCGCGCACTGGCATTTCACACTTCAGCCGGCGGGCCATCATGAGCGTGCTCTCAGGCGTGACGCAGGTTGAGCAGCGTGCTCTGCTGAGCGCGGCAGAAGAAGCACGCATCGGGCGAGTCTACATGGTTGAGGAAGGACTTGCGGCGGCGATCGGAGCCGGTGTCTCAATCGAGGATCCGCACGCGTCTGCTGTCGTTGACATTGGAGCCGGCACGACGAACGTGGCAGCTATTGTAAATGGAGCCATCATCGCTGCTCGAGCCGAAAGAATCGGTAGCTCAGACATTGACTCGGCCATCATGGATCGTCTGCGCCGTCATCGAGGACTCACGATTGGTATTCCCACGGCGGAGCGTATCAAGCTGGAACTTAGTTCCGCTTTGGAACCGAGAGACCCGCATCGAAAAATGGAGGTGCGGGGACGCGACGTGCAGACGGGAAGTCCTGGGGCCGTGGACGTCACTGTTACCGAGGTCTACTCGGTAACGTTGCCGATCATCCGGCGCATCGCCGACGAGGTTCGCTCGACGCTCACCGAGTTGCCCGCGGAGGTTGCGGGCGATATCTACGATCGGGGCCTGATTCTCACAGGAGGCGGGGCACAGTTGCATGGTTTGGCGCAATACTTGCAAAAAGAAGTAGGCCTGTCAGTGCTGGTTGCCGATGAACCTCGATTCGCGATTGTTCGTGGCTTATCACAAATGTTCGATGAACCACTTCTCCTGCGGCGAGTGGCGCGCACCGAGGCCCAACCGCTTATTGATACCGAAACAACGGTCTTCGAGAGCTAAGCCCGGGAAGTCAATCTTGTGGTCTCCGTTATCTGTACGCAGTTGATCGCTTATGAGCATTGCCGGATTCTTCAAGAGGCGCATTACAGTCGCCAGGATCTACGGCATTCCGGTGAGAATTGACTATCGCTGGTTTGCGGTGTTCGCTCTAAGCGTGTGGCTGATTGCGGGCAACCTGCAAACCCACATAATTCAAGTTGTTAATGTAAGTCTGCCTCCGCTTGCACCCCCCTCAGCCTGGTTGCTCGGCGTGATCACGACTGCCGGTCTGTTTCTTTCCGTCTTCGGACACGAATTGTCTCACGCGCTAATGGCCCGCGCGGAAGGCATCGAGATAGAAGAGATCGTGCTTCACCCTTTCGGCGGTCTGGCACGACTGCGGAGCGAGCCTGATAGCCCCCGGGCTGAGTTTCGCATAGCTGTCGCCGGGCCCGCTGCCAGTTTCCTTTTTGCCATCCTCGCATTTGGCGCAACGAAAGTTGCTGCTCTTGGCGACTACGTAGCCACCGTAGTCGTCTTCTTCTTTCTGGCGTGGGGAAATCTTCTGCTCGCGGTCTTTAATCTCTTTCCTGGTTATCCTCTTGATGGTGGAAGGGTGCTTCGGGCGATACTGTGGCGAAATAGCGGTAACATCACACAAGCAACACGACTCGCCGGGCTCTGCGGGGTCCTTGTCGCGGCAACGGTCATACTCTTTGGCGTTTACATTATGATCGCTCCTAACTGGAGACCCTCGCAGCCTTATTTCATGGGGATATGGTCAATTCTGGTAGGACTCTTTTTGCTGGATACAGCAGCCAGGGTTGTCAAGAGCGCCCAGGGCGCAAGGCCGGTTACGGTGGGCGACGCAATGTCGCCGGCTGTAGCGATTGGCCCAGAACTGACGATCACGCAACTCGTTGACGATTTTCTCCCGCTCCACCGTCAAACGAGTTTCCCGGTGGCGTTAAACCATCAGCTACACGGAATTCTGGCTCTGGAGGATATAAAGTCACTTCCTCGCGAGCGCTGGCGCCTAACGCGCGCCCGAGATGTCATGCGTCCCATCGCTCCTCGATTCTTTGTAGAACCTTCGGCTACGCTCGACTACGCCAGAGAGTTGATGAAAAGAAATGGTGTTGGCTCCCTGGCGGTTATCAATAACCACGGCGAGCTCGTCGGATTTCTGCAGAGCGGCAGACTGAAACCACGCCCGAGAAAGAAACAAGGACAAAAGCCCTGAAGCAGAACCGGGCAGCGCCAGCGACTGTTTGATAACTCTGGAAATCCCACCAACGGGAGCGGGGTGGAAACCCTTCAAACCAAGAGTGACCATGCAAGTTTGAAAGCTCACAAGTTGGGAAGGGGGCAAAGCGAAGCGCGCCCCCACTCAAGATGCAAGGGCTTTGAACTCATGAGAAACTTACTCAATTGAGTTATGGTTCTGATGTTGTTCAGTAGGCTGGCTTGAGCGGGGGCGCGCTTCGCTTTGCCCCCTTCCTTACTGCGAAATTTATCGCCCCTGATGCTCAAGCGCGTACACATCTTCCTGAGCTGGGAATTTGGTATCGCACCTGGTGCTCCGGCGCATATATACAAGGAGCCTGTTTGTATTTCTTCACATCTTCTGCCGTTGGGGATTTCCGATTTGCTGACAGCGCTATTCTTCGTAGGACCTGAACGATCCACCAGCCCGTAGGTGGGATTCATTAGTTTCCACAAAGTCGCTACCAGTAACCCGTCCCGATCCGCATTGCCACAGGCCCGTTTTTTCGCGATAATCCAAACGGAGCTATCATTTCGGGTTGAGGGAATCTGTCGATGGTGGCAGTACTCGGGGCGCTCTTTGCCAACGGTCTGATCACTGTTCTGAAGCTGATGGCAGCTTTCATGACCGGCTCCTCCGGCATGATGGCTGAGGCACTGCATTCGTTTGCTGATACCACGAATCAGGTGTTTCTGCTGCTGGGATTGCGCTTCTACAAACGTCCAGCGTCTGAGAAACACCCCTTCGGTTACGGAAAAGAGCGCTTCTTCTGGTCTTTCATAGCGGCAATTTTTATCTTCGGAGTTGGATCGACTTATGCGATTTACGAAGGCATCGTTAAGCTC
>JBOGOU010000479.1:0-4677 GCA_050748205.1 Pyrinomonadaceae bacterium
GTGGGGCGGTGTTCTCTTAATAAACTTTGCTCTTCTGTTTGCGTGGTTTGTAGACATCGGCTGTTGGTGGCGCTGTGGGCTTTTTTCTTAACGTAAGCGACCGTGGCCGCTGGTTGCGCGTTGGCACGGTCTATTCATCTTTATCATCTTCAACGCAACGGTCGTCTTTGGTGATGGCCTTGTGCGTTGGCTGGGATTGGCTATTTGCCTTCTCTTAACGCTCACTTGGCTGCATATCGTCAGACAGGGTTTTGCTCCCAACGTCTCGCACGAAGAGTAAGTCAACTATTAGTGACGACGGGATGCATTGTCGTGATCCAGAACTCGCTACATTCACACAATTCTCTGCCGCGAGGTGGTACTCACTTCACGACCCTGCAGTAGTCTGATAACGTCGAAGACAACTGACCTATGAACACTGAGATGCGCCGTCCGTTGGTTGGACCATTAGCCCTCCCGTTTTACTACGGATGGGTGAACGTCTTTGTGGCGGCGCTGGCGATGGTGGGCACTCTGCCGGGCCGGACCCAGGGCCTGGGACTGATCACCGAACCTCTGCTTGCAGACCTGCAAATCAATCGCGTTGTCTTCGCCCGCATCAACCTCTGGGCTACGTTGATTGGCGCCCTCTTTTGTCTTGGCGTGGGAAGATTGATCGATCGGTTTGGAAGCCGGATCGTCTTGACCATCGTGACTCTTGCACTCGCAACAGTAGTGCTATTAATGAGTGGAGCACGAAGCGTTGTTCTATTGGCAACTCTGATCACACTCACGCGCGGGCTGGGACAAAGCGCCCTGTCGGTGGTCAGTATCACCATGGTTGGCAAGTGGTTTGTGCGCCGTCTTAACCTGGCGATGGCGGTTTACACAGTGGTCCTCAGCATCGGTTTTATGCTGGCCTTTCCACTGATAGGCGCAATGGTAATCGATGGTGGTTGGCGTAAGACCTGGTGGACAGTCGGCCTGGCGTTGATGTTTGGACTGGCGCCTCTCTCATTGCTTGTTGTGCGAAAGTCGCCCGAATCGTGTTCGCTTCAGCCTGACGTCGACGTCTCACGAGAGCATGTCAAAGATGAGGCTACTTTCAGTTTCACTCTCGGGCAGGCGCTGCAAACGCCAGGCTTTTGGGTGTTCGGAATAGCCAGCGCCGTCTACGGACTGATTGCGTCGGGCATCGCTCTATTTAATGAGTCGATCCTGGCTGAAAGAGGTTTCGACGCGTCCACCTATCACCGCAGTCTTGTCATCGTCGCTCTGACGGCGCTTGCCGGTAACTTTCTGGGAGGCTGGCTGATTTCGCGTGGACGAATGAACCGCTTGTTAGCCCTCGCCATGGTCTTGCTGGCCGGCTCGCTGCTGGCGCTTCCTCACGTTAGCACTCAGACACATGTCGCTGCCTACGCGGTCGTGATGGGGCTGGCCGGCGGTTTTGTCATCGTAATCTTCTTCGCGTTCTGGAGTCGAGCTTATGGCCGTGCCCACCTGGGTAAGATTCAGGGTGCGGCGCAAGCCCTCACAGTTATCGCCTCGGCAATTGGGCCTCTTCTTCTGGCTGAGTGTGTAGCGCGAACAGGTTCCTACGCAGCCATGTTCTATGCCTTGACGTTTATCGTGTTGCTGCTCGCCTTGAGTGCATGGTTGGTGAAGGTGCCTGGACCGGGTGGTGACAGATCGGTCCCTTGATTCTTGACCTTCTGCTTTTCCGTGACCAAACTGGAATTGAACTCGTATTGATTCATCCCGGCAAAGGCTCAAGTAAGTATGGATTGTCGCAGTCCGCGTAGCGGACGACTGAGAATAGCCCAGCAGTTCACTGCTGGGATCAAAGAAGCGAAAGGATTGACGTCCGTGAAGCGGACGGCTGAACCTGCTAACAGGGCCTCAGTCGTCCGCTTCACGGACTTCGTTGCAAAACCCGTCAACCCAGCGATGAATCGCTGGGCTATTTTCATTCGTCCGCTAACGCGGACTGTCCGAAAGCTCTAACCGACACCCGGAGCGATTTCATTTAGCATCGTGGCTTCACCAGGTGATGAGGAGGCGGACTAGATGAAACCGTTTCAACGGTTTGTGTGTGGATCACGAGAAACCGTTTGAAACGGTTCCGGAATCATCCTCGGGGATGTTGATCACCGGGCTGAAGCCACGGTGCTAATAAAAGCGCTCTGTGTCTCGGTTATTCTTGTCGCGTGGCGATCTCAGCAACGAGCTCATAAGACCTGATGCGGGCGGCATGATCGTAGATGCTGCAGACAACCATTAACTTATCCGCTTTCGTTAGAGCGACGAAGCTTTCCAAAGCACTGCGCACAGTCTCAGGCGAACCGACGATCGAGTATTTCAACATGCGCGAGGCCTGATGCTTTTCCGGCGGCGTCCAGAGATCAGAAAGCAGTAGGCAGTAGGCAGACGGCAGGAGCAGACGGCAGGAGATTTGTGAACGACTGCTGCACCGTAGTGAACAGCCTCCTCATCGACATCGGCGCAACGATAGCGGGTGGGTACTGATCACAATTCCTTCACGGATTTCCTCGACACCTCGTGACGAACCGTGATAAAAGCGGCACTCGATGCGACGATTCGCGCGTTGTCCAACAATCAACCTCATGTTTCCCGTCAAAATTAGGTAATCAGCGAGGTTGGAACTAACTCAGGAGAATCCAACCAGACCTCTCCATGCGACGAATCCCCCCAAACTCTCAAGGAGAAATCACCCATGCGAAATCGCAAAAAGGAAAAAGGACTGACCGCCAATGTCATAGCTGGTAGCCACGTAGTCTTCTTCGGTCTTGATCTCACACCCGCCAAACGCCCTGGCTTCCGCGGTTTCGGTATCAAACGCTTCGATCACCAGGAAGGTGAGACGGTCTGGCATAAAGGAATGAAGACGTTTGAAGAAACTGAACCTCATCCTGCGAAGGGTGAGACGTTCTCCACCCGCCATCATCCCGTTCAGTCTTTTCAGTGGGCCGACTATGCGGTCTACCCTGGTCGCAAGTATACCTACACCATCGTGGCGCTCTATGGAGACCCAACCGATCTCGATCCGAAGATTGAGATGAAGGTGGATATCACCACTGAACTTCCGACCGGCCCAGGGCATTCAGCTTTCTTCAATCGTGGCTCGGTTGCTACGCAGGAATACGCGCGTAGATTTCAAAATGAAAAGCCGAGCGTTGCCGGGCAAGGAGCCTACGACTGGCTTTCTCGAGGCCTACTCGAAGCTCTCGTAGAGTTTCTCGGCCAGGCAAAAACTGGCTGGTCGGTACATGGCGCGATCTACGAGTTCCAGTGGCCGGGAGCGCTGGAGGCAGTCAAGAAGGCCCATCAGAACGGGGCTAAGGTGGAGATTCTATTTGACGACATCGCCGGCGCTAAAGGGCCTCGAAAAGCCAACCGTAAGGCGATTAAGGCCGCCAAAATCAAAAACCTCTGCACGGGTCGGGCGAGCGGCAAGCTCATGCACAATAAGTTTTTCGTTTTGAGTAAGAATGGCAAGCCAGTCTCTGTATGGACCGGGTCGACGAACCTGTCAGAGAACGGAATCTTTGGACACTCAAATTTAGGGCACATCGTCGAGGATCGGGATGTAGCCCAGGCTTACCTGGACTACTGGAATCGATTAAATGACGATCCGGAAGTTGGGGCAGACTATCGTGACGCGAACATGGAAGCCACGCCGGCACCCCCTGACCCCTGGGAAGCCGAGACTTCAGTAGTCTTTTCCCCGCGCGGAACAAAACTCGATTCGCTTGAGTGGTACGCCGACGTCGCGAGCAAAGCTAAGAAAGGCCTCTTCATGACCTTCGCCTTCGGCATGCACAAGAGCTTCAAGACTGTCTACATGCAGGATGATGACGTTCTGCGGATGGCCCTGCTTGAGACGGCAGTTAGTAGTCCCCAAACGGCAGAGCAGGACCGGAAAGACGTTCAGAAACTTCGGAACCGGCCCAATGTGGTGGTAGCAATTGGCAATCGCATCGCGACCAACGCATTTGACCACTGGCTCTGGGAAATGGCCCAGCTAAAAAAGGAGGTGCATGTTCGCTGGATTCACACAAAGTACATGCTGGTTGACCCGCTGGGCGCAAGTCCGATCGTGATTAGCGGCAGCGCAAACTTCAGTAAGGCGAGTACCGACACCAACGACGAAAACATGCTGGTCATCCGCGGCGATAAGCGAATCGCCGATATCTATTTCGGCGAATACATTCGTCTCTACAGCCACTACGCGTTTCGCGAAGCGGTGAAGTGGGCGATGGAAAAAGAAGCACTCGGCGAGCCTGAAGATTGGAAACCGCAATACCTTATAAACAAGGACAGCTGGATGAAAGATTACTTCGATCCAAACGATAAGAGCGCGAGATACGCCAGACGGAAATACTTCGCCGGTCCGATGGCCTTGTAGCAGCGCGCCAGACCAGATTAATCGGATGGCTAACGGGTAAGAACCGACAAAGGTTGCAGGATCCAACCCACCGGCTACCGCGGGCGGTACTGACAGAACGCGGTCTGGTGATCCACTCGCTGACGCAGACGGTACTGACACAACGCGGTCTGGTGATCCACTCGCCTTCGGAACCTACGCCGAAGGCGTTCGCAAATTCCAGCCCGGGGTTTGCTTTGAAACCCCGGGAATAGGTCGCACACCGTCGGTTCGTCGCAACTCTGTAGGAG
>JBOGOU010000480.1:0-2811 GCA_050748205.1 Pyrinomonadaceae bacterium
TCGTGGGTGTCTGCCTGGGGGGAAATACGAATAGGTGGAACAACGTCAAATCAGCCGAAGCGTTCGCGCGTTTGGTAACCGGTAGGCAGGTTGTTGCAGGCTTTGTTAAGTTGGATCAACAACCCAATTTCCCATCAATAAACGGAAATTTCTTAGTGGTTCGCCCGCCATTACTGGATGCGTTGAAGGATGTTCCCCGATTGGGGACCGCGAGCGACCTCGGCCCATTAATCTCGCGCATAAATTCCAACTCTCAGCCGTCTGCGGGACGAAGATTTACGATCTTCGCCAAGACGGGCACTTTGGAAGGACAGTTTAGCAGCGGCCGAAACGATTCCAACATCATTTTTGCGGCTGGAATGTGGAACGATAACACCCGAACTCTTACGAACGGGTTAGTGGTTTCGATTTATATAGAAAAAGGAAATCTCAAAGGCAACTCGGGAAGAGCGACGCAACTCGCTGCTAGAATCATTGAGATTCTTGATCAGCGTTTTAAATGGAGCGCATCGTAATCAGTATATTTCGCTATGGGCTTTCGGAGCAGGTTGACAAATACCGGGCGAGCACAACGACGAGCGCAAATCCGGGACGTGAAGCATTCGGATTTTGCCAGTTATAGTGTTTATCATCGAAGTACCGTAGACCAATCGCTCATTGAGGACCTTCTTGAATTAGTTGAGAATCTCTTTCGTTCGCTGGCTCCTCAGGCAAACTGGTCCATCACACTCTATCTTCTCTATTCGCAAACGGACAGCAGGGCTTTCGGAAGCTGGGAGATTCGCCGAGAGTTAAAGAAATGTTTGGTTGAGCATCATGTTAACGAGGTGCAGACATTGTCTGACCTTGGGGATGGCCGTAGTACTGATCGACAGGCTCTAGAGACCTTGGGCTATACACTAGCGCTGCCTTCCTCAGAATCTCCGATCCAATGCCGGCTAAAGGGTTATGACAGCAGTGCAAGTCTTAATCCAGGTTCAGTGGATCTGGATATGTATGTTGCGGAGGATCAATCTTTCATAACAGCGAAGGGACGCTTGACCGCGCTGGTTCAAATCCTTCCCATTGTCAGAGACCAGGAGATGATCTATGGCGGGATCGAGTGCGACGGAAACATTGCGATATCTCCACACGTTGACGTCAGTCAAAGGGGCGCTCGAGGCGGGAGAAGAGTTCTCTACCTGACTCAACCAGAGACATCATTCTCCTTGGGTCCGCATGTTGGGTGCGATTTATATGCTCCCTCAATTGACAAAGTTCTGGTTCTCACCGCTAAAAACAATAAGCTGACTTTGGATCAACATTCTCGTGTGTTGAATCAGGTTAACGAGAAAGAATGTCGCGGAAGTGATTTCCACCTTGCATACTCAACCTCCAGTGACCTCGGTGCAGGGCGAGATCTTGGTCAGGTGCTCAACGAACGCGAAGCAACAGAAAATGTGCATCTTGAAGTCGTTGCCAGGGTCTTGCCCCGCCGAAAGGGCGATGGTCCCAACGGTTACGGCCTGGACTGGTGCGAGTTAAGTTCTCAGGTATCTCGCGAGGTAAAGGTCTCGATTCGTCTTGATGGGAAGAGCACTCTGGCAGTGGATTCTGAGGACTGCGTGTTTGTTTTGCTAAATGCTCAACGCACGATCATGGAGGTTGGTGATGCCGGCATGATCTTCAAAGTCAATGAACGGAAGTATCGTTGGGAACCAGACGTTAGCGGCATTTTCTACGGATCATTATTTTTTGAAGATGATGACGCACACAGTGCTGAAGCTCGACTTACGAGTTTTCCTCCTGACCAGGAAGCCACGGGGATAGTCGCTAGAGGCATTCATTCCGAGTTGTTGTCATTGCTTGTTAACTACACCGAAGACGAATTGATTAGTCGCCGGGGAAGCATTGTTTTTCACTCGAATGGACGAGGAAGAATTGAAGTCAGTGTTGTAAACAAAGTCGGCGGTGGCCAATTGTTTGTCCATACAAACGATAGCTGGCGCTCGCTCCAGCAGAGCACTGTTATCCTGGAAGGCTTCAACGTAGTTGAACGCGAGGAGTTTGTATTCGGATCAAGTCGTTATCGACTTACGCGCAAGGGAAAGGCGTACAGGAAGGTGCTTCATTGGACAGGCACGTTCGACCTCATACGAAAGAACTAGACTGCAAAGAGACAAATTAGAAAAACTCGGAGTGTGACAATGAAGTTTTGGGGCAACAAGAACAAATCCAATCCTTACGAGACACGAACAATGACTTTGGACTCCTCGCGTGTTGCGCAGGATCCAAATCAAGAAATTAAGAGAGCGATTTGGTCCCTGATTCACAACAACTGTTTTCCGGTTCGCGCAAGTTCATTCTCGGATCAAACGGACCAGACGCCGGTCACAGATGTAACGGTACAAACTTTCTATGTCGTGTACTCGACTGATACCAGGTTAATCCAGAGCTTGGGCAGACTTAGCGGCGATTCGATTGCGATGGAGATTATTCGTGAGATGGTCGCGTTGGGAGCGGTTTACGAGCCGTATTTGATGGACAAAATTGGAGCGGCTGACTGGCAAACAGCAAAGCAAAACGACGAGAACAAGCGCACGGGGGGCCGCTTGGAGGCCGCTTGGGATACACGAATCATCGAAGTGTTTTTGCTGCCTGAGCTTGAGGACTCCCGGTTTGAGGTTCGAGTGGTGGGTCGCGAAAGCCTCGCCGTAGAGAGATCCCGCCTCCAGAAATTGAAAGGTAAAGACCCGAATGTGCTTGCGGCAATTGCTATTGGGCAAAGCGCGTATTCAAATCCACACTTAAGAGAGTTTTTGAGTAGAAATC
>JBOGOU010000481.1:0-17722 GCA_050748205.1 Pyrinomonadaceae bacterium
AGGACAGGGTGTACATCGCCAACGGGCAGGATCCGGAACATGGTGAGGGCGTGGGCCACATGTATTGCATCGACGCGACCAAGCGCGGCGATATTACAAAGACCGGGATGGTCTGGCACTACGACAAGATTCGACGGTCCATTTCTACTCCTGCCATCAGAGATGGGATCGTTTACGAGCCGGATTTCAGCGGCTTCCTGCATGCACTCGATGCCAAAACCGGACAGGTTTATTGGACACATGACGTCTTCGCCGCTGTTTGGGGATCGCCCATGCTCATCGACGGCAAGATCTACCTTGGGGATGAAGACGGCGATGTGGTGATCATGCAGGAGGGTAAGACCAAGAAAGTTATCTCTGAAATCAATATGGGCAGCTCAGTCTACTCGACACCGGTTCCCGCAAACGGCGTGATGTACATCTCAAATCGCAACCAGCTCTATGCGCTTAAGGAGGGCGCAAGCGCGGCCACGCCCGTTAATACTCCGAAATGAAGGTGGAAGTGTGGCGCACGCCAACATCCCTCCCATGGGGAAGTGTCCGAATTAGAACGCAAATAAACGATCCACGAAGCCACACGGACCAACATAAAATACTGTTACTGTTAATTCGTGTAATTTCATGGATCGTTTGACGCAACCATTGGTTCCCCAGCGACTTACAAAATGGATTCCTTCGACTTTCAACCTCATACTCGCGTGATCTTCGGAGCTGGTTCCCTTGGACGACTGGGTGAGCTGGCCCGCGAACTAGGCTTTCGACGGACGTTACTCGTCGCCGATCGTGGCTTGCTCGCATCGGGTCACGTCGACGAAGCTTTGGCGCCCCTCCGCCAGGCGGGAATTGAAGTCGCCTGTTTTCACGATTTCGAAGCGAACCCTGACGCCCGGATGGTGGAAACGGGCCGTAACTTTGCAGCCCCATTGCAGATCGATTCCATCATTGGCCTCGGCGGCGGCAGCTCCTTGGACTGTGCCAAAGGTATCAACTTTCTTCTCACCAATGGCGGAGCAATGGGAGACTACGCCGGGTATGGCAAGGCGAAGCTACCGCTGTTGCCGATGATCGGCATTCCTACGACCGCCGGAACCGGAAGCGAAGCACAAACCTATGCCTTGATCTCTGACGCATACTCACACGTCAAAATGGCCTGTGGCGATCCAAAGTCAGCATTTCGCATAGCTCTGCTCGATCCTGTGCTCACTGTCTCACAGCCCCGCAACGTCACAGCGACATCCGGATTCGATGCCATCGCTCATGCTGTAGAAACCTACGTGACAACAAAACGAAGCCCCTTGTCAGAGTTTTTCTCGCGCGAAGCCTGGCGGTTGTTAGAAGCCAACTACGAGATCGTCCTTGCCAAGCCTGACGATTTGCAGGCCCGTGGCGGAATGCAACTCGGCGCTTTCTATGCCGGAGTAGCTATTGAAAACTCGATGCTCGGTGCAACTCATGCCTGCGCTAATCCGTTGGCGGCACATTACGGGACAGCGCACGGAGCAGCCATCGCTATGATGCTTCCTGCGGTCGTGCGTTGGAACGGACCAGTTGTTGCTGAGCGATATGCTGAGCTTCTCCGACTATCAACTTTACAAGCCGAGATCGACGACAATGATGCGGCTGAAAGACTGGCTCGACGACTGGAACAGCTCGCAGCTTTTGGCGGGCTGCGCATTTGCTTGAATGCCGCAGGTGTTCCACATTCAGATTTGCCCACGCTGGCAGGTGAGGCGGCTGAGCAATGGACCGGGAATTTTAACCCGCGCAAGTTTGATCAAGCAGGCGCCTTGGAGGTTTACGAGCAGGCATATTCATGATTGCCGGTTGCCAATTGCCGATTGCCAATTGGCCTTCAATCTACCTGAATTGGTTTTCAAATCCAGCTTGAATTGGATGACACGCAAGAGAAAATTTTCTAGGCGTCCCCATAAGTTGCCAATCGGCCATTGGCAATTGGCGATCGGCAATCGTCTGTCTCTTTTCTTATTAGTAACTTTGTATTTTTGCCTCTTGCCTTCCACGCTGTTGGGACAGGACACGCCCGCCGACAACTGGTCTCAGTTTCGCGGAAACCACCGTCTAACAGGGGTCTCGCTATCTGAGGTACCGCGCAACTTGAAGCAGTTGTGGACTTATGAGGCGGGCGATTCGATTGAGTCTTCGGCAGCCATTGTGGGCGGCACCGTTTTTGTCGGTTCGCAAAAAGGTGAGCTGGTCGCGCTCAGTCTCGATAACGGGGCAGTTTACTGGAAGTATGAAACGGGCTCGCAAATCGGCGAATCGTCCCCGGCGTATGCCGGCGGCGTGGTTTACATTGGCGATCTCGCCGGGGTCCTGCACGCCGTAAACGCACCGGATGGCAAAAGGCTTTGGACCTTCAAGGCGGGCAATGAGATCAAGTCGTCTCCCGTTGTCGTTGGCGACCGGGTTCTAATTGGTTCCTACGACCAACATCTCTATTGCCTTTCAACTCGCAACGGCTCGGTGCTGTGGAAAGTTGGGACTAACGGTCCGGTGCATTCCACTCCCAGCATCGCTGGCGGAAATGCTTTTATTGCGGGCTGCGATGAGATCTTTCGCGCAATACGCATCTCAGACGGCAGAGAGATGTTCAATATCTCTTCTGGTGCCTACACAGGCGCATCTCCAGCACTCAAAGGGACGGCCGCCTATTACGGAACCTTCAACAATGAAGTGTTGATGGTGAACCTGAGGGACAAAAGCGTTGGTTGGCGATATCAACACCCACAGCGCAAGTTTCCCTTCTATTCTTCTGCAGCGGTTTACCAGGATCGAATCGTGGTGGGCGGCCGCGACAAGATGGTCCATGGTCTCAACTCGGCGGGAAAGGGTGTTTGGACTTTTACCACGCGGGCCCGCGTCGAGTCGTCACCGGCCATTGCCGGCGGGCGAGTATTTGTCGGCTCAAACGACGGTCGGTTTTACGTCCTGAGTGTCAACAGCGGAGCCAAGCTCTGGGAGTTTAATGCCGGCGCTCCTCTTTCCGCTTCTCCGGCAATTGGCCGCGGCCGCATCGTCATCGGCGCGCAGGATGGCCGGCTCTACTGCTTCGGGTAAGGTCAAGAAGTGTTCCGGGCGGTCACATCCGAAGGAATCACTTAAGCCTGAGAGCCTCACAGGTTGGGAAGGTGGGCTTGCCCCCGCCTCAACTGTGAACGCCATTCAAATCAGAGCAACCCGTTGAAGTCTGAAAGTCTCAAGGCGACACATCATTTGTGAACAAAGTGCTTGTTTTCACTCCGTAGGAGGGAGATGTCTATAGCACGAGGTCCAGAACCACCGTCCAGCTCCGTTCGGAGGAGCGGAACGCAACTAGACTTAGCCCCTCAAGAAAACGTCTGCTCCTCCGAACGGAGTCAATCTTATCGACGCGCTCCCGTCTATAAACATCTCGCTCCTACGGAGCGAAGGACTCAGCTCACCTTCCCGACATGACAGACCTTCAGGCTCGAGTGATTTCTAGTGAAGTGAAGAGCGTTCAGAGTTGAGGCAGGGGCAAGCCCACCTTCCTGACCTGTGAGACTTTCAGACTTGAATAATTTTTCCTGTGGGTCATCCGTGTTCATCTGTGGCTGAATCTTCCCAAGACGACCACTCGGCGTTTGACTTGCCAGCGTGTTTCAGCTTAGAAATATTCTGTTCAAATTAAATTTAGAACGAGGCAAGTCAAACTATGAAGAAGCGCATTCTCTCTTCCGGTCTGCTCACTGCTCTGCTAGTGCCGGCGATTGCCTGCATGCAGGCTCCCACAACTAGTCAGACGGAAACCACAAACGCAACAACCACCAACGCCGCGCTGCCTGCCGAACTCAAACCCGGCCTGGACAGCATCACGAGCGACGCGATCCTGCAACGCACGAAGGTGCTCTCATCCGACGAGTATGAAGGGCGCGGCCCGGGCACGAAGGGCGAAGAACTGTCGTCAAATACTTGACCGAGCAGTTTCAGAAGCTCGGCCTTAAGCCGGGGAACCCGGACGGAACCTACGTGCAGAAAGTTCCGCTCGTAGGTTTCACTGCGCAACCCACAGCATCTTTTACTGCCGGCGACAAGAAGATTGAGCTGAAGTTTCCGCAGGATTACGTGGCTGTCTCGAGGCGCTTTGTGCCTGAGTCGAAGGTGGAAAACTCCGACGTCGTGTTTGTGGGCTACGGCGTAGTCGCCCCGGAATATGGGTGGGACGATTACAAGGGCGTCGATGTGCGCGGCAAGACCATCGTTATGTTAATCAACGATCCTGCCGTGCCCGATGCGAGTGATCCTTCCAAGCCCGACGAGAAGATGTTCAAGGGCAAAGCGATGACTTACTACGGTCGCTGGACCTACAAGTACGAGATTGCTTCGGAGAAAGGCGCCGCGGCGGCCATCATCATTCATGAGACCGGTCCGGCTGGTTACCCGTACGAGGTCGTTTCCGGCAGCTGGTCACGCGAGAACTTTGACATTCAGAAACCTGACAAGAACATGAGTCGTCCGGCGGTTGAGGGTTGGATAACCACGGATCGCGCCAAAGAACTGTTTACCGCAGGCGGTCAGGATTTCGATGCGTTGAAGAAGGCCGCAATCACGAAAGACTTCAAACCCGTTACCCTTAAAGCCAAGGCGGACTTCGATATCAAAAACACGCTGCGGGAGATCAACTCCGCCAACGTCGTCGCAAAAGTAGACGGATCCGATCCGAAACTGAAAGGCGAGTATGTTATCTACTCAGCACATTGGGACCATCTTGGTCGCGATCCCAAACTCCAGGGTGATCAAATTTTCAATGGGGCTCTCGACAATGCTTCCGGCGTCGCAACACTGCTGGAGATTGCCGAAGCTTTCACTAAACTAGCAACCCCGCCCAAACGGTCGGTTCTTTTTCTCGCTGTAACGGCTGAAGAAAAAGGGCTGCTGGGAGCGAAATACTACGCCAACAATCCGCTTTACCCGCTGAACAAGACGCTCGCCAACATCAACATGGATGGCGTGAATCAATGGGGCCGCACCAAAGACATCACGATGGTGGGTGACGACAACTCGACGCTCATTGATCTACTGCGCGAGATCGCACGTGCGCAGGGTCGAGTTGTAAATCCCGATCCGGAACCGGAAAAGGGTTTCTACTACCGCTCTGATCACTTCGAGTTTGCCAAGGTGGGCGTGCCCGCGCTCTACACGGATTCCGGCATAGATTATGTCGGCAAGGACGCGACCTACAGCAAGCAGAAGCGCGACGAGTACACGGAGAAGGACTATCACAAGGTCTCAGACGAGATAAAGCCTGACTGGGATCTGGCTGGCGCCGTCGACGATGCGCAACTGCTTACCACCATCGGTTACAGTGTGGCCCAGGGCGAGAAGTATCCTGAATGGAAGCCGGGTACGGAGTTCAAAGCCAAGCGTGACCGGACGATGCAAGGAGCTACGCCCTAAGGAGGAATGAGAACCTGAAATTCAATCTCTCTTCACGAGCGCAATCGCCTCAATTTCAATCCGCGCATTGCGTGGCAGGCGCGCGACCTGCACGGTTGAGCGTGCCGGAGGATCTTCTTTGAAGTGACGGCGATAAACTTCATTCATTGCGTTGAAGTCTGATATGTCGGCAAGAAATACTGTGGTCTTCACCACTAAGCTGAGGCCGCTTCCGGCGGCTTCCAGCACCGCTGAAAGATTACGCAAGACCTGCTCAGTCTGCTCTTCAATCCCGTTCCCCAAGAACTCTCCTGTCTTCGGGTCAACACCGATCTGTCCCGCTGTAAAGACCAGATCACCCGCAACGATGGCCTGCGAGTAAGGGCCAATGGTCTGCGGCGCTTTGTCAGTTTTGATGACCCGGCGAGGTGACGCTGCTTTTCGCTTAGTACCGCTGCCTTTTACGGGTGGCGTTTGGCTGCTAACAGGAATCGAGAAACAAGCAAGCACAACGAGAGTTGAGACGAGTTTTTTCATTGCGGGCGTTAGGGCATCAATTAGAAATACTTTGCCAGGGTAGTCTCTTTTGGCTTGAGAGTGATTTTGGAGACCAAGATCATCAACAGCGCCGAAACAATCACCATCGGCACAACCGGCATAAAACCGAAAACTGCCGTGCCACCGGGCGTGCGAGTAAGAGCCTCAGTGCTTCCGAGCGACCAGATAACCGTGGGCGGCCCCGGCGCAGGCGCCGGCACAACCTGCTGAAAAATAGCAACTGCCCCGACCGCTGCCGCGGTCCATACCGTTGACGCCAGCGCACCCCACTTGGTGCTTCCTTTCCAAAACAACGCGGCGATCAAAAGAGGTGAGAGTGCCGCGAAGCCTGAAAAGGCATACTGGATCGCAAGCTCGAAGATTGTCTCCGGTGCACGCAAAGCTACGCCGTAAGCAAACAAGGTAATGATGACGATAAACATGCGACCCGTCAGCACCTGCACCCCTTCACCGAAGCGCATTTTGCCCCCGTAGTAAGCGAAGACGTCCTCCGTAAACATCGTGGAGAGTGCGAGAATCTGGGAGTCGCTGGCCATCACTGCCGCCATGATCCCGGCGCCGAGCAGGCCGGCGAGCCAGAGAGGCGCGTAACGCTGAAGTAAAAGCAGAATGACGTCATCGCCGGCAGCTTTCTCCCGCAAGTCGTCGCGCGCTTCCGGCGCCAGGGTTCGACCTTGCGTCGCCAACACTCGCCGCGCTTCCTGCTTCGCGCGAATCTGCGGGACGTCTGTAACTCGATTGGCCATGACACCGAGAAAAACACAAGGCAGCCATATTGCGAGGATGCACAACGGATAAAAAATCACAGTCTTTTTGAACTGGCCCATCTTGCGCGCTGTCAGGCAAAAGATGAGTATGTGCGGAAACGCGATTGCGGAGAGCGGAATGAATGTATAGCTGAAGAAATAGAGCGGCGAGATGCGCTCGCGCGTCAGGAGTGGAGCAAGCGCCGGTGAAGATTGCATCGCTTGCACGGCGTTGCGAAATCCTCCCATTCCTACGCCGATCACAATCAGCGCGATGGCTCCGAAAAGCAGGAAAAGAACTGTCTGGAAAGTGTTGACCCAGGCAGTACCGCGCATTCCTCCGAAGAACACGTAGCTCATGACAACCATGGCTACGATGGCCCCACCAAACCAGTAGGGAACGGTTCCGCCGCTGATCGCGTTCAGAGTTGTGCCTCCGCCCATGATACCGATGATGATGTAAGGAACGAGTAGCACAGCCTGCACTGCAAAGATGACTGTGCCGATGTGCCCACACTCCCAGCGGTCTCGAAACATCTGTACCGGTGTCATGAAACCGTATTTTTTGCCCAGCGCCCAGACGCGCGTCCCGATGAAGAAGATGGTCAGGGGAATAACCAATCCTGACGACGATGCCATCAATCCATACGTGACGATGCCGTTAGAAAACGCGTGGCCTGAGGAGCCGAGGATTGCGAAGGCCGTCATGTTCGTGCCGAAAAGCGAGAAAAGGAACACGAAGGGTCCGAGCGAACGGCTCGCAAGAAAATAATCTTCGGCCTTCTCTTTTCCTCTAGCGCGCCGAAACGCAAAGATGCCGATGTAGAGAACTGTCGCGAGATAGAGAAAGACGACGATGGCGGGAATCAAGACGCTGGTTCCTCCTCGGTTTGGCGTTGTTCGATTTCCCGCTCCAGATGAGCGGGCCAGGCAAATTTCACCAGTAGCCACATCAACAACGACGCCGCCACTGAAAAGCAAGCTTGATAGAAAAGTCCTATGGGAACAAAGCCGAAAACGAGCGGATGAGCGGTGCGCCAAAACCAGAAATCCTGGTGCAACACGTAGAGTGCGAGAACAGCAAGTGCGAGCGGGACCTTCTTCATAACGGTGTTCGGGTCTGCCAACTGCAACTGATGAGTGGCACAGACTTCAGTCTGTGATGTCGTCGGCCTGAATCACAGACTAAAGTCTGTGCCACTGGAGTAGTGGGGCGCAGTTTGCCATCTTCAGAGCAAACGCGCAATGTTTTGTTTTTGGACTTAGGTCTTTGGATTTGGTCTTTGAATTTCGATCTTTGAGCTTTGTACTTTGATGTTTAGACCAAGGTCACAGCTCAAAGTTCAAAGTTCACAGCTCAAAGTTCAGATTCAGAGTCCAAAGCCTCAAGACCAAAGGCCAACTATCCCATATCGTGCAGAACCTCACGATTGCCTCCGCGCGCGCGTTTCTCAATGTCAACTTGACCGTCGCGCCTCGAACCGCTAAGTCAATATATAATTGGAGTTCTCAGAATCAATTCGTCGCGTGTGAATGTGGCACGCCCATTGCCAAACACTCTACGGCTCGCAATAACACATTCTGATTGAGAGCAGAAGACGGAGGTCGAGATGAAAGTAAATTTCAACAATCAGTTATCACGTTTCACCCTTGGTTTATTAGTACTAGTGGCATTGCTGGCGTCGACAGTGACGCCGGCGCTGGCCCAGAGGCGCAGGGCGCCGCGCATCCGCCGGGCCGCGCGCTCCGCTGTGAAGACGCCGCCGGTTCGTTATTACACAGTCACCGCTGACACGGTGATTCGCGTGCGCATGAATGAAACCATCACCTCCGAAACCGCTCGTGTGGGCGATCAGTTTTCGACTACTGTCACCGAGCCTGTCTATGGTGAATCGGGCGTTGAAGTAATTCCAGTAGGCAGCAAGATCTCAGGTCGAGTAACGACTGTGAGCCGCGCCTCGCGCAAGAGCAAAGCAGGCACCATGGGAGTTCACTTTACCTCGTTGACACTACCGAACGGGATTGCGCGAGCGATCAACGGCGACTTGACTGACACCGCCAGCGCTAACGTAAATGCCGACAACGAAGGCGAGGTCTCCGGCAAATCTGCGACGAAACGCAATGTGGTTTTCATTGGAGGCGGGGCGGCGACTGGCGCGCTCATCGGAGCCATCGCCGGTGGTGGCAAGGGTGCGGGGATCGGGGCTGGTATTGGAGCCGGACTCGGTGTTGCTGGAGCTTTCTTGTCGAAGGGTCACGAAGCGGTAGTCAAATCGGGCACGGAGTTTGGCGTAATCCTGAATCAGAGCCTCTCGCTGCCCGCAGCAAACGCTCGTTAGTTTTTCAAGGAATCGGCGACCTCGCGGTTGTCCGATGCGATGGAAGCCCGCAAGCGAAGGGGAGAGCGCGGGCGGGCTTCCAAAGAATCCAGGGATACGGTCGCCCCAGTCATAACGTAAGCAGGCGACCTACTAGAGAGACCCGTCGCGAAGGGGAGAGCGCGGCGGGTTTTCTCTTTTGAGGTCTAGATCGCTGCGCGAGGTACCGCGGAACCGGGAGCAGCGGGCACCAAAACATTTTCCATTTGTCATTTGTCATTTTTCATTAGTCATTTTTCAGAGCCTCGTTCCTCTGAGATCAGATTCTCCTCTGAGATCAGTGTGGGTGAGGCTGAAGCCTTCAAGAAATCTCAGAAATGACAAATGAAAAATGACCCGGGCTAGCGCCCTGCAGCAAACTGAGATTGTTTTAAAGCGGTTATGCGCGCGAAGTCGGGATGCAGATAAACCACACGGCCGGCCACGATCGTTGCCACAGCGGCTCCTTTGAAAACTCGGCCATCGAAAGGTGTGTTCCGACTCTTCGATTTTGAGCGATTAACATCAAACGTCCACTGAAATTCAGGATCGATGATCGTTACATCACCCCAGGCATTCTGCCGGAGACTACCCCGGTCTTCGAGGCTGAAGATGCGAGCAGGATTGGTTGAGCAGAGTTCCACAAGCCGTTCCAGAGTGATGACGCCCTGATGAACAAGGTCAAAGGCGAGGCCCACAGCGGTTTCGAGTCCGACGATGCCAAAGGGTGCTTGATCAAACTCCAGAGCCTTCTCGTCTGAATGATGCGGCGCGTGATCGGTAGCGATAGCGTCGATGGTTCCATCTCTCAGACCTTCGAGCAAAGCGCCGACATGATCGCCACTTCGCAGGGGCGGATTCATCTTTCTGTTCGTGTCATACTCAAAAAGCGTTTCGTCAGTTAACGTCCAATGATGAGGAGAGATTTCGCACGTGACTCGCAGGCCAAGTTCCTTAGCGCGGCGTACTGCTTCCAAAGCACCCCTTGTAGAAACGTGCGCGAGGTGGACTCGTGCGCCGGTAAGTTTTGCCAGTACGCAATCACGAAGCGCGTCTACCTCTTCGGACGCGGCCGGGATTCCACGGAGACCCAGGATTAGCGACCAGCGTCCTTCGTGCATCACACCGCCGGAACTCAGCGAGAGATCCTGACAGTGGTCGACAACTGTCAAATCAAAGCCACGCGCGTATTCCATCGCGCGCCGCATCATTCCCGCACTGGCAACTGGCCTGCCGTCATCAGAAACGGCCACGATGCCCGCGGTCTTGAGCTCGCCCATTTCCGCAAGCTCTTTGCCGGCGCTACCTTTCGTCAGCGCTCCGATGGGAAAGACATTAGCCAACCGGGCCCGCTGACCCTGCTCAATTATGAAGCGCGTGACCGCCGGACTGTCGTTGACTGGATCGGTGTTCGGCATCGCGCAGATGCTGGTCCAGCCCCCGGCCACAGCCGCTGCGGCCCCGGTGGCAATCGTCTCTTTGTATTCCTGGCCTGGCTCGCGCAGGTGCACGTGCAAATCAATAAAACCCGGCGCCACCATTAGCCCCGTCGCGTCAAACACCTCTGCATCCCTGGGAGCAGGCTCGCCCTTTTCAAGAACTCCGGCGATCCGCCCATCTTCAATCAACAAGTCTTTGCCTGAGTTCAAGTCCTGCGACGGATCTATCACGTAGCCATTAACAATCAGCAGCTTCATGCCTTGGCCTTGCGTCCTCTCTTCCCGTTCTTCACCGGTTGCACCTCCAGCACCTGACGCCGATTCCTCTCCCCTTCCTCCTGAGCGGCATGGTTTCCTCGAGCAAGCAGGTAGAGCACGGCCATCCGCACAGCGACTCCGTTCGTCACCTGGTCCAGGATCAGCGAACGACTGCCATCGGCGATTTCTGAGGAGATTTCTATGCCACGATTAATCGGGCCGGGATGCATCACTATCGCTTCGGGCGCGGCGAGATCGAGATGTTTCGCCTGAAGACCGTAATGAACGGCATACTCGCGCATCGATGGAAAAAACGCCGCATCCTGGCGCTCACGCTGAACCCTTAGAATCATCACGACGTCTGCCCCGGCAATCGCATCTTCTATGCGCTGCTCGACACGCAAGCCATGCTCTACCAGTTCCGCGAACTCACCAGGGACGAGAGTGCCTGGTCCGGCGACTCTAACGGTTGCGCCGAGCTTTGATAGAAGGAATGTGTTTGAGCGTGCTACACGCGAGTGCAGGATGTCGCCGATAATCGCGACACTCAAACCCTCGATGCGTCCCTTGTACTCACGTATGGTCAGAGCATCGAGGAGTGCCTGGGTCGGATGTTCGTGCGCACCGTCACCGGCGTTGACGATTGGAGCGTTGCACATTTTTGCCAAATGATGTGGAGCCCCTGCCATGGAATGCCGAATGACAATGCAGTCAGGGGCCATGGCCTCGAGATTGCGCGCGGTATCAAGCAGCGTTTCACCTTTCGAAACGCTGGAGTTCGAGACACTGATATTTATGGCATCGGCGGAAAGACGCTTCGCAGCGATTTCAAAGGAAGTTCTCGTGCGCGTGGAAGGTTCGAAGAAAAGGTTTATTACGGTGCGCCCACGAAGCGCCGGCACTTTCTTAATTTCGCGGAGCGAGACGTCTCGAAAAGTTTCGGCAGTATCGAGCAGATGTGTGATCTCACCCGCCGAAAGGTCGCGGATGCCTAAAAGATGTTTACGATTGAAGCTAGTCTGCATAGGTGATCTACTGCTCTTTGGTCTTTGGTCTTTGGTCTTTGAAACTTGGACTTGGATTTTCAACTACTAAGATCGAAGTACAAAGCTCAAAGACCAAAGACCCAAGTCCAAAGGCCATTTCCCGATAAAAAAAGCGGCCATCAAGGCCGCTTTGCTAACCCGTTTCCGCTGCCGGTCGCTCGACTATGGCCACGCCTTCTTCCTCGTCAAACTCCCGCAGCATTACCTTAATAATCTCACTCTTTTTCGTCGGTACGAGTTTGCCGATGTAGTCCGCTTGAATGGGCAGCTCGCGATGTTCTTTACCGCGATCCACTAACACGGCCAACTGCACGCGCCTGGGCCGGCCAAAGTCGATCAACTGATCAAGCGCCGCGCGAATTGTACGGCCTGTATAGAGCACGTCGTCGATTAGAACGATATTCCGACTCTCGATATCGCCGGGAAGCTCTGTTCGATTAACAACTGGTTTGGCTCCTACAGTCGACAGATCATCACGATAGAGCGTGATATCGAGAACACCAACCGGAGGTCGTGCGCCTTCAAGGTCCGCTATCTTGTCAGCCATTCGTTCGGCGAGCGGCACGCCTCGGCGACGGATCCCAACGAGATAAAGGTCACCCGCACCGTGATTCTCTTCGACAATCTCCGATGCCAAACGAGCGAGCGCGCGATTGATTCGCGGCCCATCCATAATGCGCGCTTTCTCGACAAAATCCATTTCACCGGATACTAACAAGAAGCCTGATAGGAGACAAGCTTGGTAAATATAGACCAGGAGGGCGTTCCGCTTTTCTGAGTGATTTAGGTTCTGGTTGACGTCGGATGCTTTAAATGGCTGCCCGATGATCCCGCTCTTAAGAAACTTTGGAAAGTCACTGATGGGAAATGGCTTGACCTTGCCTGAACGTCCATCAATTGTCATTGACTCAAGCATCGGATTTGACTATTGTGCCAATCACCTCGCGCGACAAAGCTGGTCCTCAAGAGCCTATCGCATCTTCCTGCGCCAGCGTAAAGACTGTTTTGTTCTAACCGCAGAGCCATGGGCGGCGTGGCAATTCACATCTAAGGCTGGCCTCGCCTTGCCAACAGTGGCCTGCTCTTGGTTGAAGAACAATGCTTTTTGACAACCTCCAAGCATTGAAAGGTGATTTGAGATGAATCGACTTGTCATAAAGACGATACTACACTGGCTGGAAATTAGTTTGTACCTATTAGTACCCCTGGCCGCCAGCATCATTGCTTTGTCTCTCACCGTCTTCCATGTTTCGCAGGAAGTAGCATTGCAGATGATACTCGGAATTGTGGCAGGCCTGGCAATCTCAGAAAGCCTGGGACGCTTTGGCACCCTCAACGATATTGCTGTGCAAACCAAGCAACTCAGCAGGCTTTCGAATATGGAACTCTTGCGCTCTGCTGATGAAGCAGGGGTGGTAAGTCTCTCTCTCAGATCGAATCCAGCAAGAATCTCTGATATTACCAATGAGATCCAAAGAGCGAGAGGTACGCTCGATCTCTGTGGCGTTGCGCTACCGGGATTGATAGAGAATGAGCTAATCCGGAAGGCTGTCCTTGAGCATAGCCAGAAAAGCGATGTGAGGGTTTTACTTCTCAAGCCGGATTCTGAAGAAGCCAAGCGTCGGGCCGACATTGAAATGCCACTCGGCAGACGAACGATTACGGACATCGAAACGACAATTGAGTGGCTAAGAAACCACCAACTGAAGAATAAACGATTTAGAGTCCATCTTTACAGCTTACCGCCCATGCTGTCGCTGATTATTACGGACAACTTTGCGTTTGTTGAGCCTTATCACTTTGGCCGGCCGGATGGACTGGAGGGTTGCATAGGCGGCCACGTTCCAATGATGAAAATCAGAAATCGACGCGAACTCGGAAGTCAAAACCCGTATGAGTTCTTTAAAGCGCACTTCGAATATCTTTGGAGATTTACGCAAGGACTCAGGGTGCATCTACCCATTGCAGTGGAGAGCGTAAAACCTTCCACATTTGTGGTGCTTGAGAATCAAATGGAGTATGACATTCCAATGGCCGGTTGGAAGTTTTCAGCACAAGGTAGTGTTAGCCCCTATCTTTTCAAGTCAGATTTTGTATGGCGAAAGAAGACTACCCTGGCGCTCTACTGCGGTACAGAGCAGCCTGGGGGTGTGGAAGTAGCTCTTCCTGCCGAAGAAGGTTTCATGGGAAACAACTCTATTCTTACGCTTACCAATGCAGTCGGAACAGTCATGGCAGAGTTGGCGCCTCAATCTGCCAGGCAGATGGTGGCGCATGGTAGTTAGTGTCGGTGTCGTAGAAGCGTGAGTTGGAATTTGAGATCTGACTCGGAACGGCCTATGCGAGCGTTATTCCCCATCAAGTGAAGAGACACTTGTCACTGATCCCACCGCTCTGTTAGTCTGCACTCCTGAAGATCAAATCGCGATAAACGCTTTCAATGCTGTATCGCTCACTGTTGCGTCCGATACTCTTTCGCCTGCCACCAGAAACCGCCCATGAACTGGCGTTGCAGTCACTATCGTTAGCTTCCGGTCTCACAAGCTTATTTGCCCCTCGATTTGAGCGAAGCCCGTTCGGCGAACTCAAACGCTTCGGCTTGACCTTCTCAAATCCGATCGGCCTCGCGGCGGGTTTTGACAAAGATGGGGTCGCCTTACGCTCACTCGCCGCGCTGGGGTTCGGCTTCATCGAGGCAGGGACAGTCACTCACCATCCGCAACCTGGTAATCAACGACCGCGTCTGTTTCGCCTGCCGGAAGACAAGGCGCTTATCAATCGGGCAGGATTCAACAACGAGGGAGCTTCAGCATTTGCCCGGCGCGTCTCGCAGCACAGACCTGAATGCGTTCTCGGCGTGAGTATCGGCAAGAGTAAGGTCGTTGAGCTTGAACACGCGGTTGAAGACTATCTTCGCAGCTTCGAAAGCGTTTATCCGTTGGCAGACTATATTGCAGTAAACGTCAGTTCTCCTAACACACCCGGCTTGCGGGACTTGCAAAGACCGGATCAGCTTGAGGGGTTGCTCCACGCCCTACAGGAAAAAAATGTGGACCTTGCTTGCCAAAACTCACGCTCACGGCCAACACCTGTGTTGATAAAAATTTCACCGGAGCTGCGACAGGAAGAACTGGAGCAGATAGTGAGTGTCGCTCGGCGAACCAAAGTAGCCGGGATAATCGCCACGAATACCACCATCGCGCGCGATGGTTTGCGAACGTCACACCGCGAAGTCGTCGCTTGCGGAGAGGGCGGTTTGAGTGGGCTTCCGCTCCGGCAACCGTCCACGAAAATGATCGCCGCGCTTTACAGTCTCACGGGCGGCTCAATACCCATCATCGGCGTGGGTGGGGTCTTTACCGCGGGAGACGCGTGGGAAAAGATCTGCGCTGGGGCAAGCCTCATTCAACTCTACACGGGATTCATCTACGAGGGTCCGGGAATCGTAAAAGAGATCAACGAAGGCCTGAAAGAGATTGTGACCAGAGAGGGATTGCGCTCCCTTGATGAGGCCATTGGGCGCCGGGCAAAAGAACTTGCAGATTGATCTATCTCAATCATGAACAACGCCAAAGATAAGCTAATCGTCGCGCTCGATGTAGACACGGCTCAAAAAGCTCGCCAGCTCCTGAGTCTGTTACACGACTTCGCAGGAATGTTCAAGATCGGATCTCAACTCTTTACGGCAGCAGGCCCGGAGATCGTGCGCGAAATCGTGAGTTTGGGCAGTAAGGTTTTTCTTGATCTCAAATTTCATGACATTCCCAATACTGTGGCGTCGGCTGCTGTCGAAGCCGCACGACTGGGCGTTTCAATATTCAATGTGCACGCTCTGGGTGGCGGGGAGATGATGCGGCACACTGCCGACGTAGTATCTGAAGTCGTGGCGAAAGAGGGACTCACACACCCTTCCGTGATTGCCGTCACCGTTCTGACAAGCGCCGACGCAACGACCCTGCGGGAAATTGGCATTGGCTGTTTACCGGACGAACAGGTCGTTCGCCTCGCTTTGCTAGCCACAGCCAGTGGCCTGGATGGGGTCGTCGCCTCTCCTCATGAAATCACGAGCATTCGCCGCTCGGTACAAACACCGGGCTTTCTTGTCGTCACCCCTGGAGTCAGGCCTGCAGGAGCAGCGGCGGACGATCAAAAGAGGCTCATGACACCCGCCCAGGCGATCGAAGCTGGCGCAGACTACGTAGTCGTCGGGCGCCCGATAACTGCCTCAAGAGATCCGGTGCAGTCAGCCAGCCAGATTGTTGCAGAGATGCAAACGGTGCTTACTTGATCTTTGCTCAGGAGAAAGGAACTGCGAGGCCCCTGATGCGTGTACAATTAGCCGGGGGCTTTGAGTTGCTCTGGCCCGGATTTGAAATTATGATGCAAGGGTGAAGCAAAGCTTGAAGCTGGCAGCTGTTTGTAGTTCTTTATTCATGGTCCTCGCGCTCATGGGCCCGGCATCAGCTCAGAGCAAAGGTGACATAACTTCCCTTCCTTTTTCGACCGCTCCTTACCGTGTAGGCGAGCGGCTGACCTATAACGTATCGTTCTCAAACTTTATCAGTGCGGCGCATGTGGAGCTTCAAGTGGCTGCGCGTGGGTCATTCCTCGGACGCGAGGGAGTCCAACTTCGCGCTCACGTCGAAACCACTGGTGTAATCAATGCGGCACTGTTTGCGATCAATAACGACTACGTCACCTATGTCGATCCAGCGACGGGTTTGCCCTTCCATGCGCAGCAGGTTGTACGCGAGTCTTCCCGCACATCCGACACGGCAAGAGATTTCAATCAACGCGGGGGAGAGGCGTCTCTGCCGCCATCAAGAACAGGATTGAGTTCTGCCACTTACGACTTCCTTTCGGCCATCTATCGGGTTCGGGCTTCGCCGCTCAACGAGGGAGCGACCTACTACTTTTCTATCAAGAGTGACAACGAAGACTACCAGGCGGAACTAAAAGTAACAGGCCGGCAAACTGTCAAGACAAACGTAGGATCATTCAATGCCATTGCCACACAAGTCCACGTTACTAACAACTCCCGCGCAAACAACTATCGCCTGCGGATCTACTTTAGCGACGACGAAAGGCATGTACCCGTTCTGGCTACCGCTCGCCTTTCAGCCGGCGAGATCCGCGCCGAGCTGGCCGGCTCAGAGTTCGTTAAGCCAGCGGGCCCGACGGCGCCTCCCACTGCATCAAACACGCCCGCCGTACCTGCTGCGCCGGCTCCCGTCGTCGCTCCTACGCCTGCCGGTGAAACCGGTGATAGTAGCCTCGACCACTTGCCGTTCAAAGTAGGCGAGCAACTAACTTATCAAGTCTTCCTGGCAAACATTCCGCAACCTGCGGGCACCGCGACGTTTCATGTGCGAGCGCGGTCACGCTTTTTTGATCGCGACGGCTTACACTTTGCTGTTCGAGCGCAAACAACAAATGCCGCGCAGCGGATGTTTTTTGCGAATGATCAAATAAGCTCTTACGTTGATCCCAAAACGATGCTTCCCTATCGCACTGAAATGAATTTGATTGAAGGCAACCGGCGCCTTAACCAAATTCTTACTATCAACCAGGATTACGGTGCTGCCACTAGTGACAAAGGGCTGCGAATCGAGGTCCCCGTGGGCACGCACGACTACATCTCAGTCTTTTATCTGGCCCGAACATTCAACCTTGCTCCGGGTAAGCGCAATGGCGTCTCTATCCTGGTGAACAACAAACCCAAGACGTTATTTATTACTTCGGTGAAGCGAGAAACTATTCAACTGGGCTCGGAGAACATTCCAGCAATCCAGCTCTCCCTCACGACCGACGATCCGCAGAGCGACAAGTTCCAGCTACGCGCGTGGATCAGTGACGACAAGCGGCGGCTTCCGTTAAGGCTGACTGCGATGACTGAATTGGGC
>JBOGOU010000482.1:0-10001 GCA_050748205.1 Pyrinomonadaceae bacterium
CCCAACTACAGCAGTATCAAGTCTGCCATGAAAGCAATCCAGGCCCACCCAGACCTGGAGCTGCAACTGGTTACCGCAGCCTCTGCCATACTCGACCGCTACGGTCAAGTCGTGCGTCTCATAGAACGAGACGGATTCAAACCCTCGGCCCGGGTCTACATGCTCGTCGAGGGTGAGACACCGGCGACAATGGCCAAGTCAACCGGACTGGGTCTGCTCGAGCTCCCGACCATATTTGAGCAGTTGGAACCAGATGTAGTCCTAACGGTCGGCGACCGGTTTGAAACGATGGCGACCACGCTCGCCGCCACCTACATGAACATTCCTCTGGCGCACACCATGGGCGGCGAGGTCTCAGGAACGATCGACGAGAGCATTCGTCATGCGGTAACGAAGTTCGCTCAGATTCACTTTCCCGCATGCTCGGAGGCCCGCGACCGAATCGTGAAACTTGGTGAACCGCCCGATTCCGTTTACCTGGTGGGTTGCCCCAGGATCGACCTCGTTGCCGAGGTACTGGAGCGCGACCGCAACGGACTAGGTCCAGATCTTTTCAGCGAGGGGGTCGGCGGCGTTTTCGATCTCCAGAAACCGTTCCTCCTCTTGTCGCAACATTCGGTCACCACGGAATACGGGGAAGGCGAGCGCCAGATTTCCGAAACCCTCCTGGCCATCCATCACCTGGGCATGCCGACAATAGCCCTCTGGCCAAACGCCGACGCTGGCTCCGAAGACGTCTCCAGAGGAATGCGCAAGTTCCGCGAGCATTGTGACGACTCGAAGATTCACTTCTTTAAGAATCTCCCGACAGACGTGTACATCGCATTAATGCGAAGGACGGCATGCTTGGTCGGGAATTCGAGCAGCTCGATTCGCGAGGGCGCTTTTATCGGCACTCCCGCAGTAAACATTGGTTCCCGTCAGGCCATGCGCCAGCGGGGCAGCAATGTTGTAGATGTTGATCACCACAGCGAAGCGATAGCCGATGCCATCACGCATCAGGTGAAACACGGTGCTTACGACTCTGAACCGATCTACGGTGACGGACATGCTGGTAAGCGGATCGCCCATGTGCTTTCGGACTGCACCTGGCGGGTGCAAAAACAAATAACTTACTGATGGGTGGAGTACTGGGACTCATTCCGGCACGAGGTGGTTCGAAGAGCATTCCAAAAAAGAACATCGCTCTGCTGGCGGGACGTCCGCTACTCGCTTACACGTGCGAAGCGGCGCTGGCGTCGAAGCGAGTGACGCGTGTCGTGCTTTCGACGGATGACGGCGATATTGCGAATGTCGGAAAGAACTGCGGCGTCGAAGTACCGTTCCTACGGCCCAAAGATCTGTCTCAGGACGACACGCCCAGCATTGCGGTGGTCGAACACTGCTTGCGATGGCTGGCCGAGAACAACGCGTTCGAGCCGGACATCGTTGTCTTGCTACAGCCGACTTCGCCGTTGCGACGGGCACATCACATCGACGAAGCGCTTGCACACTTGGAAGCGGTTGAAGCTGAGACGGTGGTAAGTGTCATCAACGTACCTCACAGGTTCAGCCCCTATAGCATTATGAAACTCGATAAAGGCTGGCTGCACGACTTTTGGGAACAGCCTGTACCGTTTGATCGGTATCGTCGCCAGGAAGTACCTCGCCTCTATGCGCGGAATGGTCCGGCGATTTTGGCAGCGCGCGCCGAAGTGATCAGAGAGTACAAGAGCTTTTATGGTTCGCGCGTAACTGCCTACTTGATGGGTGACATGGAGTCGATAGATATTGACGACCCGTTCGACCTTGAGCTTGCCGCATGGTTGATAGAAAGACAAACTGAACTGAACCATTGAAACCCCAAGATGTGTTGTTTAGAAGCATGCAGTACTTACCACTTACCACTACTCCGGAGGAAGAGTATGTCATTCGGGATTCGAACACTAAAGGGTATGTTTTCGGACAATAAAGTTGTCGACAGTAAGCGGCTGAACCTCTTCGGCATGCAGGTCGTGCGCACACTAGCTGCGCGGCTGGCCCACACCTTCCGCTCCGCCGACGAAGCCGAGTTCGTAAAGGACAAAGTTGACGAACTTCGCAGCGAGGGAATATTGGTGCTGCACGACTTCCTACCGCGTGATCTTTTCGAGCGCGTAGAGCAGGAATGCAGAAGACTTCTCGACGAAAAACCTGACAAGCTTCCGGACAAGAGGTTCGGATTGAACGTGTTAGAAAGGTCAAAGATCCTTTCTGTCAGCGAGAGTGAACTTCCTAATGTTTACGAATTTCTAGCCAACCCCGAGATACACGCGATCCTGAGGGCGGCAGAGAAACGCTCTTTTGACTCGCACTTCGCCTCGGGCCGCCCCGAAGTTAACCGCTTGATCCAGGGCAATATCAGCGACGAGGTGGACGTCGAAACGAATCTTCACAGCGATGTTTTCTTCAATACACATAAACTCTGGTTATATCTGACTGACATCGAGAACAAAGACGGACCGTTTGTGTACGTTAAACGATCCCATCGACTGAGTTTGACCCAGCTCCGTTACATATATGACGAGAGCCGAAAACAGAATATGGGATCGCGCCGAATATCACCCGAGGAACTTGAACAGGTTGGTCTGAAGGAAACGACTGTTACCTGTCCAAAGAACACGGTGGTGATTGCCAACACCTACGGCTATCACCGGCGCCTTTCCGGTCAGCAGGGAGGAAAGCGCGAGGCGATCCACATTCATTTGCGAGCTCATCCTTTTCGGCCCTCGAATCTGTCGGTTTTCCTCATTCTTAGCTATGGCAAGTTGATACCTCTCCTCGAGTGCATTTGAAACTGTAGGCATTGTGAAGGTGCTTTTTTGCGGCCTGGGCTCGATCGGCCAACGACATCTCAGGAATCTGCGAACCCTTATGGGCGATAGTGTCGAGGTTCTGGCCTATCGAAGCAAAGGCCACAGTCCGGTACTCAACCCTGATCTGACAGTAAGCGCAGGGGCCGATCTCGAGACGACCTACGGCGTTCGCTCCTTTGACGATCTCAACCAGGCTCTCGTACAGCGTCCCGATGCTGTGTTTGTCACTGGACCGAATTCGACTCACTTGCCCGTGGCCATGGCTGCGGCCCGTGCTGGCTGTCATCTCTTCATCGAGAAGCCCGTGTCTCATTCAACGGAAGGGTTGGATGAGCTTATTGATCTGGTTGAAAGGAACGGACTGGTCGCCCTTGTAGCATTCCAGTTTCGTTTTCATCCAGGATTGCTTCTGCTGAAGGACCTGATCGAGAGCGGAAAGCTGGGTCGCATCGTGGCGGCGCACGTCGTAAACGGTGAATACCTTCCGGGCTGGCATCCGTACGAAGACTATCGCGAAACACATCCTGCCCGCCGCGAGATGGGTGGCGGCTGTCTGAACATTCAGACTCACGAACTTGATTACGCTTTGTGGTTGTTCGGAATGCCCAAACGATTGTTTGCCGTTGGCGGACACCTCAGCCGTCTGGAAGTGGATGTGGACGACTCAGTGAGCGTCCTTCTCGAATGCGGTTGGGAAGGACGTCCGCTGCCGGTGCACGTTCATCTCGACTACGTTCAGCGTCCGCCACAGCGGACATGCGAGGTAATAGGCGATGGCGGTAAGGCCAGATACGACTACTACGCGAACCACGTTGAGTTTAGTGACACAGCGACGAACACCGTGGAGAGCAAAACTTTTGACGGATTCGATCGCAACCAGATGTTCGTGGATGAGCTGAACCATTTCCTGGCATGCATGCGGGGAGAAGCGAAACCGGTTGTTGGGTTGCGCGATGGAGTGCAAAGCGTACGAGTGTCGCTTGCGGCACACGAGTCGCTTCGAACCGGACGGTCAATGGAGATGTCGCATGTCTGAGCAGGTTCTGGCTCTTATCCCGGCGCGCGGTGGTTCGAAGGGAATACCGCGAAAGAACGTCATGATCATTGCGGGCAAGCCTCTCATTGCTTATTCCATTCTGCAAGCCTTGGCTTCTAAGTGGATCAATCGAGTCATCGTGTCCACGGACGATGAGGAAATCGCGCACGTGGCGAAGGCGTGGGGCGCGGAAGTCCCCTTCAGCAGACCGCGCGAGTATGCGCAGGACCTTTCGCCAGACATCGACGTATTTCGACACGCGCTCGAATGGTTGCGCGATAACGAAGGCTATGAGCCGGATTTGATCGTGCATCTACGACCTCCCGGCCCGGCCCGGCGCGCCGAACTAATCGATCAGGCAATTGAGCTCTTAGCCGCGCATCCCGAGGCCGATGCAGTACGTTCAGTGAGCGTTGCGCTCCAAACGCCGTACAAGATGTGGCGCGTCGGGAACGAAAGTTATCTCGAGCCTGTGCTTGGCATAGAAGGAATCCCTGATTGTCAATCCCTACCTCGACAACAACTGCCCCTGGTCTATTGGCAGAACGGTTATGTGGATGTCATCAGACCTCGAGCCATTCTGGATAAGAATTCGATGTGGGGAGAGCGGGCACTGCCCTTCATTGTCAATGAGCACCTGTTGGAGCTCGATTACCCCGAGAACATTCCAGAGATTGAAGCCGAATTGCTTCGATTGCAGGGCGAGGAGCCGGCGCTTGTTGGAACTCTGGAACGCCATCCAGTTTAGTTGAGAAGAGCAGACTCTCAATGTGCAGCAAAACCACGACTCGCTAACGCCGCCTCGCGGTCAATCCGGATCTTCTTTTCCACAACGGATAGACCAGAGGCTCATGTGCAAACAACAGTCAAAGCCTTGCCGGGCAGTGTGAAGTAAACACTTAGGAGGTAAATCAAATGGGTACCACAGTACAAATCGGCAAACATCTGGTTGGTGACGGCCATACATGTTTCATCGTGGCCGAAATTGGCATCAACCACAATGGCAGCGTAGCACTTGCGAAGAAGCTCATCGACGCAGCCGCGCTCGCGGGATGCGACGCGGTGAAGTTTCAGAAGCGCACGGTTGATGTCGTATACACCGCGGAAGAGCTCGCCAAACCTCGTGAGAATCCGTTTGGACCAACAAATGGGGACCTCAAGCGCGGCCTTGAGTTTGGTAAGAACGAATATAAGGAAATTGACCGTTACTGCAAGGAGAAGGGAATTCTCTGGTTTGCATCGTGCTGGGACGAAGCAGCAGTAGACTTCATCGAGCAATTCAACCCCACGTGTTACAAAATCGCCTCCGCATCGTTGACTGACGATGCGTTGTTGCGACATCACCGTCGCTATGGCCGTCCGATCATCATTTCCACAGGCATGAGCACTCAGGAACAAATCGATCATGCGGTGAAAGTGCTCGGCGTGAAGGATCTAATAATCCTGCATTGCACAAGCACCTACCCTTCAAAAGTCGAAGAGCTGAACCTGAACGCGATTCGCACGCTGCATGAGCGTTACGGTGTTCCGGTCGGTTACTCAGGTCACGAAGTCGGGCTAGCACCTTCGGTTGGAGCAGCCGCGCTGGGGGCGTGCATGCTGGAGCGTCACATAACACTAGACCGCGCCATGTGGGGCAGCGATCAGGCCGCCTCGGTTGAGTGGCAGGGTTTCTGGAGATTGGTGAAGGACGTTCGTGCGCTGGAACTTGCGATTGGCGACGGCGTGAAGCGTCTCTACGAGAGCGAAGTACCAGTAATGCAAAAGCTGCGTCGCGTTGGGTAATGACTGATAAAACCCGACGATGATGCCACACGAAGGCGAGCAACAGCAGCTATGATTGTTTCCGCTGATCCAGATATCGCAAGCGTTCGAGCCTCTTTCGACCTGACCGGCCGAGTGGCAGTGATCACCGGCGGTGCGGGCCTCCTCGGTGTGCGCCACGCAGAAGCCATTGCCGAAATGGGTGGCATCCCAGTTCTTGTGGACATTGATGGTAACGGGGCACGCACACAAGCGGAGAAGGTTGCAGGAGCCTATCAAGTTCGAGCTATAGGCAAGGCGGCTGACATAACGAGGCCGGAAGCGGTGTCGAAAGTTCTGACCCAGATACTCGAGGAGTTGGGTCGCGTGGATATCCTGGTGAACAATGCTGCCTCCGACGCAAAGGTCGGAGCCAGTAGCGCCGATGGAGGACACTGGTCCCGGCTCGAGCATTTTCCGCTCGACAACTGGGATCGAGACATCGCAGTGGGTCTGACGGGCGCCTTTCTGTGCAGCAAGATCATCGGCGGCGAGATGGCCCGCGCAGGAAGAGGCGTGATCCTCAACATCGCGTCGGATCTGGGCCTGATCGCGCCGGACCAGCGCATATATCGACAACCGGACCTGCCGGATGAACGTCAGCCGGCGAAACCAGTCACTTATTCAGTGGTTAAGCACGGTCTGATCGGACTGACTCGCTACCTTGCGACCTACTGGGCCGACCGCGGCGTTCGGGTGAACGCGCTCTCACCCGGTGGCGTCTACAACGGCCAGGAGGACGCTTTCGTCGAGAAGCTTACTAATCTGATTCCGCTCGGGCGCATGGCGCGCATCGACGAATACAAGGCGGCGGTTGTCTTCCTTGTGTCGGATGCCTCCTCGTATATGACGGGCGCCAATCTCAGTATCGACGGAGGCCGGACGGCGTGGTAACCGATATCAAGATATTGGCGCTGGACATAGATGGCGTGTTGACCGACGGAACTACGTCTGTTAGCGAATCTGGAGACGAGGAGAAACGCGTTTGTCTTCAAGATCTGGATGCGGTCACGCTGGCAAAACGTTCGGGGCTGACGGTTGTTCTGGTCACCGGAGAAAACACACCGGCGGTAAATACGATTGCCCGCCGGTTTGGCGTCGAGCAGGTAGTCGCGGGGGCAAAGGACAAGCTGTCGGCGATTGCGAATCTGTCGTCTCAACTGGGAGCGCCGCTGGGCGCGTTTTGTTATGTCGGCGATGGGGATCGTGACGCGCCGGCTCTGTCGCGAGTTGGGTTGGGTCTTGCGCCGTCAAACGCCACGACGGCGGCAAAGAGCGCGGCGCACCACGGTCTATCGAGGAGCGGTGGCGCGGGCGCGGTAGCGGAGGCAGTCGAGTTGGTACTGCAACTGAAGGAAGACAAACATCTGACCATCGAGCTTGAATCGGAGATGGCGAAGGTCGTCAACGACAGCATAGCCGCGCACCAGCGGTTGCTGAATGAATCGCTCCCGGTTCTTGCCAGAGTTGCGCGAATCTTCATCCGCGCTATTCGATCGGGCCACAAGATTCTGTTGTTCGGCAACGGTGGCAGCGCGGCAGACGCTCAACACGTAGCCGGGGAGCTTGTGGGCCGCTTTTATCGTGAGAGCGAGCCCTGGCCGGCGATCGCGCTGACCACGGACAGTTCAATTCTCACGGCAGTGGGCAACGACTGGGAATTCGCCGATGTCTTCTCGCGACAGGTGCGAGCACTGGCAAGACCGGGTGACGTGGTAGTGGGCATCAGCACAAGTGGCCGGTCGCCAAATGTGCTGCGCGGGTTGGAAGCCGCACGCGCGCGCGGGGCGACAACGATAGCCTTCACCGGGGCGAAGGGCACGGCAATGAGTCAGTACGCCGACGAATGCTTCCTAGCGCCCGCCGATTTAACTCCTCGGATCCAGGAGCTGCACATTCTGTCGTGGCACTCGGTATGTGAGATGGTTGAGCGAGAACTCATGAAGGAGGCAGAAGCAATTTCATGAGCGTCGTGATCGGGTGTGACAGTTTTCTGTCGTTGCGCAATGTGCGCAACGGCGATTTGGGACGCCGGCTCGGCAACGAGCGTGTCAAAATACTCGTCGATCCTAACCAGTACAAAGGTTCGCAGACAGTCTGCCCACCGGGTGTGGAACTGGATCGCCTGTTGGAGTTTGATGCTCACGCCGACCCGGAGTTGAGTCGATTGGTTCAGAGGTCTTACTACACTCGCAAATGCTATTACGACCCGGAGAGTATCTGGATCAAGTTCCGAGCTTCCAGTTATCGAAACAAGGTGGGGCTACGTCGGATAGCCAGTTTGGCCATGGCTCGCTACCGCTTGGCATCGAACTGGGTAAGCGGTTGGCTGGGCTTCGCGCAACCCAGGCGACGAAGGGTCATGCAGGCGCTTCGTCAACATCGGATCTCTACTGAGTACAGGCGTCTCCTTAGCAATTGGGATGCTGGGGTGGTGGTTGGTATGTCACCTGAGGGCTTGCGAGAGATGGCCCTTGTAGAGGCAGCCAACGAATTACGAATACCGACCGTGGTGATGATCCGCTCCAGAGACAATCTGGCATCCAAGATCCAGCACCTACCAGAAGCCGATGCATACCTGGTTTGGTCTGACGTTACGCGGGAATTCATGTTGCGCATGTATCCCGAGATTCCGCCGGAGAGAGTCCATGTCACGGGATCGCCCCAGTTTGATCATCACCTTGATCCTGCCTATCGACTCGATCGCGAGACCTTCTTTGCCAAGGTGGGCCTGGATCCGGCGCGACCATTGGTAGTCATGACGATGTCTACGCCTGGGGTTAACGATCACGAGATCGACATAGCTCAGCATCTGGCCGACGCTGCACACAGCGGAAGATTTGCGCGCAGCGCACAGCTGCTGGTACGCGGTCACCCGCGTATGTTTGGCTCGGATGTAAGACTCCTGCGTCAGGAGTACAAGGAGGCGCGCGCCTATCCGCCACCGTCGCCACCATCTTATCGCGGCAGAGAACATGAGGAAGAATTGGTCCGGCTAATACTCGAAGACGAACCGGTCCATCTGGCCACGCTGGCTCATCAGGATGTGCAAGTAAATGTCAGCGGCACCATGACAATCGATTCGGCGATATTCGACAAACCTACAGTCAACATCTATTACGACCTGTTGCCCGATATTCCGGCGGGTCTGTCGGTGCGTCGCAGTTATCGGAGAACCGACATCAGGCAAATGATGTCGTATGGAGTGTCGCGACTGGCGCACGATCCGGACGAATGCATTCGACTGATCAACCGGTATCTCGACGACCCAACTGTCGATGCCGCGGGACGAGCGCGCGCTCGAGCCGGGGAGTGTGGGCCACTGGATGGTCAAGCCGGCGCCCGAATTGCCCGGGCGATTGAGCTAGTGGCTCTAAGGAACGTGCCATGCTCAGTTTAGACAAAGACAGCGTCGCAAGCCTGGATCAAAGGTATCTCGAGTTCACTGCCCGAACCTCGCGGGTTTTTGAGACTTACCCACAACTCGAACCTTTGCGGCACTTCATTTTCAAAGAACTACTGGTGAAAGGTGAGAAGGCAAGGCGAGCGGACCAAGTGAAACATTGGCTGCGCCCCTTCGTTCGCAGAGGCCGGACCGAGTTCTTGCCGGAACAGACGGACGTCCTGATCGTGCTGGAAAGCCAGCGTGAAGTAATCGCTGATGCGCTCCTGCCAGTACATCGAGAGCTGAGTGCGCGGGGCATCAACGTGAAGGTGTTATCGATCGGAGGGTCTCCTGAACTCTCCTGCTCGCCCATTCCTTTCCGATTCAGAGTTCACGTCGCCGCCCCGGAGTGGTCAAGGGGTGCTTGGCAAGCGCTCTGTCGATCTGAAGCTGAGCTACGAGACAACTCACTGATGAGGTCATTCAATATTTCGGCTGCATGTGTTCAGGGGATGCTAGATGAATGTGAAAGTGTGCTTGCAGGGCTCAATCCTAAGGCCGTGTTGATTGCTTCTACGCAGCTTCCGGGAGGCGCGTCGATGGTCACTGCGGCTCAAGCTC
The DNA here is from genome assembly GCA_050748205.1 of Pyrinomonadaceae bacterium. Classification (GTDB taxonomy): domain Bacteria; phylum Acidobacteriota; class Blastocatellia; order Pyrinomonadales; family Pyrinomonadaceae; genus PSRF01. Next base: position 9,680 of record JBOGOU010000482.1, read on the forward strand.
GAGGAATTTCAACTGTGTTGCTACAGCACGGAATACTTCAGGTTTTCTACACACCCTTGACCGTGGATTACATGCTGACGTGGGGAGAATCATCGAACGAAACACTCAAACGCCTGAGGGCGCCAGCTGACAGGTTTGAGGCGTTAGGGAGTCCGCGTCACGATGCGATGCGATCTTCCAAAGACGGCAGCGCGCGCGAAGTGCTTTTGAGAAAACTTGGTCTTCCTGACAGACCAACGTTTGTGTTCTTCTCGAACGGGAATGATTTGGTCCGGAACGGCAAAGCGCCGCTGGAATGTGCGAGATGGTTGGAGAGGGCTTC
>JBOGOU010000483.1:0-2280 GCA_050748205.1 Pyrinomonadaceae bacterium
ACACCCGCCAATGGAGCGACCAAGAAAAGAAAACGCCGCTAGATCGGGTCAGTTTCCACATTTCATATGATCAGTATCATTTGTCTCCACGCGCTGATCTCAGAGCAATCCGTGCCTCCGTGGTGAATAACGGTTATTTTTACCACGGAGACACGGAGAACACTGAGAAGCAAACGATTCGGCGCCGTGTCGGCCAAAAATAATCCTTGCACTTCAAACTTGAATCCACCAATGACCATTTGTGTCCATGGCCGCTGATCGCCAAAACTCATAGCCAACAAAATGACGAAAAATGGAAAATGACAAATGGAAAATGATCCCGCCCTGTCAAAAACTCTAGGCCTTCTTCAACATAGCAATTTGTCCTGAGTGGTAAACAACATGGCGCACAATTCCGTGTAAGAAAAAACTCAGTGAGTAGTCTCTGTTCGCAAACTGCTTTGAGAAACTTTCTTCGTCCAGGTTTCCAACCACTTCAATCAGCTTTTCCTGCGATGCCTTCACCCGTTGCAAGGTTCTTCGCCATGCTTCGTCGCTCGTGTCGGGAATAAACGGGAAGTCGCCGTCGATCGGTTCAGGCCGTACCCCACCGGATAATCTCTCGGTAAACGTCTCGTTCCAGGCAGCAATATGGAGGGCTATCTCCCAAATACTGTGGGCCCCGGCAATCGGTCTGGCAACCGCTTTTGCGGCGGTAATACCCGAGAGGATTTCTCCCAGACTATTCCCGTGCCAGGCGTCGCCTTCGTAGATCTTCTGCAATTCATCGAGTAGCTGTTGCTTTTCACTCATGACTGTCTCCTAGTCAAAAAGTTCGTAATGCTGAACTGTCGGTTCAAACTCAAGTAGGAAGTCTTTGTCCTGGCTGTAGTAGCGTGCCCGTTCATAGTCTTCGCCGGCGAATCCCTTGATAGCCTCTAGTGATTCCCAAAAGGAGAGTGTCAGGAAATGCGCCTCGTCATTTTCGATGCGCCGCAGAACATACGCACGCAGGTTCCCCTTCGTGTTGCGATAAGCGGGAAGGGCCGTTTGCTTCAAAAAGTTCAGATAATCACCGGCCTTAGACGCCTCGGTCCTGCCGTGCCAAATTCTTGCGATCAATGTCTCCTCCTATAAGCCGCGCCGAAACACTGTTTTTGAACGCTACTACTCGCCCATCGAACTTTGCTCCGTAACCATCATTAACACTCACGCTGGTTACAGATTAACAATTGGAATTGTAACCTGTCAACCATGGATTGAAGGTTACACAAAGAAAACCTATACTTACGGTCGGGAAGCTTATGACGTTTAAATCACGTGAGCACAAGTTCAAATTGGTCGGCGGTCTGGCGAGCCTGGATTTCGTCAACACCGTCGGCGGACGGGGATCGAGCGAGAGGAAGAACAAAGAGCGAGACTATCAGGCTGAAATTCGCAGTGAAAGACTTGAGGACTACTCGGACCTGTTGGCCTGGAGCAGGAAGAGCGGCTTGTTGAGCCAGAATGAAGCGAGAACTCTTGGCCAAAAGGCCGAAGCCGAGCCCAAAGCCGCGGAGTCAGTGCTGAAAAGAGCTATCAAGTTGAGAGAAATCACCTACCGCCTTTTCAAGGCGGCAATCGAGGGTTGGCCGCCTGACGTGGCTGACATGAATAAACTAAACGAAGAATTGATACTGGCGAGAAAGCATGAAAAGCTCGTTCACGATAAGAATGGATTTCGTTTGGACTGGCAAGCTGAAGCTGATTCACTCGACAAAATGCTCTGGAGGCTGGCGCTGTCGACGGCGGATATCTTAACTTCCGAAAAATTGTTGCGAGTCAAACAATGTGGCGGTGTCAATTGTGGCTGGGTTTTCCTGGACACGAGCCGGAGTGGCAACCGAACCTGGTGTGACATGAAAGACTGCGGCAATCTGGCAAAAGTCCATCGCTTCCGTCAGAAGAAGTCGGTTTAGATCGGATGGTTGTGTTTGAAAACCCAAAAAGGACCTCCGGTAGTTTGCAGGTCAGGAAGGCGGACCCTGTCCCCGCCTCAAATTCCAATAGCCTATAGTGTCAAAGAAATCACTCAAGTCTAAGAGTCTCAAAGGTCAGGAAGGTGGGCTTGCCCCCGCCTCAAGCTGGGACAGCCTTCGGGGTCATGGGAAAACTATTCAAGTTTTCAGTCTCAGGCTTGAGTGATTTCTTTGACCCTGAAGGCTATTGCAATTTGAGGCGGGGGCGAGCCCACCTTCCCAACCTGTGAGATTTTCGACTTGAATAGTTTCCTGTAATCCTGAAGGCTGTTCCAACTCTGTC
>JBOGOU010000484.1:0-33754 GCA_050748205.1 Pyrinomonadaceae bacterium
CCGGGATTGAGTCGCCGTAACAATTCCGTCGCGTCAGCGACGGTGGAAGACCCCTAAAGAGCTGCGGAAGAAGGTAAACGTGGATCAGAGACTTGAGAAGCAAACAAGTCGGCGCCGTTTCGGCCACAAATACATGTTGCACTTCAAACTTGAATCCACCAATGTCAAATGACAAATGGAAAATGGAAAGTCCTTCAACCTTGAACCATGTATGACGTCTTAATCATCGGCGCCGGACCGGCAGGTATAGCATCGGCAATTTGGTGCGATCAACTCGGACTAGATACGCTCGTCCTCGAACAGGAAGCGACTATCGGCGGTCAGCTCCATTTGATCTATGGTCCCATTGAGAACTATCCGGGCCTACGCGCGCGAGACGGCCCAGAGTTGCTTAGCCGATTCTCCGAGGGCATAGATGACAAAGGCTTTGACCTTTGGACACAGGCTCAAATCGAGAGCGTCGATCTGGGAGCCAAACGCGTTCAGTTGCGTAGCGGTGAACAGCTGCATTCGATCAGCATCGTCATTGCGACCGGAGTCAGACGGAAACGGCTTGGGATTCCGGGTGAGAATGAATTTGACGGCCGCGGAATCATGGAATCCGCCGCGCGCGACCACCATTTGTTTGCCGGTAAGGACGTTTGTGTTATCGGTGGCGGCGACGCAGCTGCTGAAAACGCACTTTTGTTGGCGGACGTTTGTCCGACGGTGACTCTCGTGCACCGGGGCAAGGCTCTGAGTGCGAGGCGAGAATTCGTTGAACAATTGCAGACGAATCACCGGGTCACGTTGTTTACCGAATCAGTCGTCACCGGCATTCTCGGTAAGGATGAGGTGGAGGCTGTAGAAATCCGTCGCAGAGAAGCACTGAAGCCTTTTCAGATGGCCGTGCGCGCGGTGCTGATACGGATTGGGGTGGAACCAAATACGGATCTATTCCGAGACCAGTTGCAGTTGGATGAGCAAGGGTACATTGTGGTAACTAGTCAGCAGGAAACGACGGTGCCAAATGTGTTCGCCATCGGCGACATTTCTAATCCGCTGGCACCGACTATCAGCGGCGCCACTGGCGATGGTGCGACAGCGGCTAAAGTAATCGCTGCCAGGTTGAATGCCACAGCGCATGTCTGAAACACAATTGACCGATAACCTATTAGCCGAACGTGGCTACACGGATGCGCACATAGCAGCTTATCCCGTTGAGTACATCGCAGGCATAGATCTATACAACGCCGGCGAATTTCACGCTGCGCACGACGCCTGGGAGGAACGCTGGATGGGCGAGGTCGGGCCCCAGGAAAAACTTTTTTTGCAGGCGATGATTCAGTCGGCAGTCGCTTTTCATCATTTGGAGATCGGCCGGCCCGGTGCTGCACGCAGAATGCACCAGATGGCTAAAGAGAAGTTCGCGCGCTTAGGCAAGCAGGTGTTCATGTCTCTGGATTTAGACGACTATCAAGAGCAACTCGAACGCGCGCTTTCCTGGCTTTGGGATGCGGCCGACCCGCGCGAGTTAACTCCGCCCGAGGTCAAGCCGCCCCGGATCAGGTTGCTACCCGGCATCAATGAGTTTGACTGAGACTTTGACACTTCTTACTCACCTTAAACTCTTTCTGATTGCAATGTGGTTCGGTGCAGCACTATTTTTCAGCGCCGTCGTTGCTCCCAGCGCGTTTTCAGTAATGAGAGCGTTTCAGTTGGATAATACGGGTGAGATCGCGGGCACGCTTGTTACGCGCACACTGTCGGTTGTAAATGTCAGCGGTTTTGTTATCGGCGTGCTTCTTTGGGCCACGGCTCTAGCTTTTGCACAACGTGTAGGGCGCCGCTCCTTTGTGCTGGAGCTGATCTCAGCGCTGGTACTGGCGACCACAACCGCTGTCGGACACTGGGTGATTGCCGCCAGGATGCGTGCACTACGCGCGGCGATGGTCATTCCGATCGATCAGGTGCCGATCGATGATCCACGCCGCATGGTTTTCAACCGGCTGCACGGTTATTCCGTCACCGCCCTGGGTATTGCTATGATTGCGGCCCTGGTGGCGTTCGCTGTCGTCGCATATCGCATGCGGGTGAGAACCAATTGATTAAATATCGAGTCTTTCAGGAAGGATCGCCGACGTGGAAATCATAGAGCAGATTGATCAATGGCGTAAGCAGTATGCCGATTGGCAGAGAGAACAGCGTGGCGCGTGTACCAATGGTGAAGTAGGTGAGTCGTATCCCTTTGTGAAAAACCGCCGAGCACCCTTCACGCCGGCGCGCCGCGCCCTTCCGATGCTCAATCTCGCCCTGATTTCTTCGGCCGGCATTTACATCGACGGCACCAACCCTTTCGACGTTCACGCAGCCGAAGGCGATCTTACCTTTCGTGAGATACCATCTGAAGTGACCGCCGCAGACCTGTGCATAGCGGCCCGAGGTTACGATCCGGCGGCCGCTCAGCAGGACATCAACGCTCAACTACCACTCGAACGCCTGGAGGAATTTGAAGCAAATGGCATTATCGGCCAACTAAATCCGGTGTTCTGGAGTTTTTGCGGTTTCATTCCAAACGCTGCTCGACTGGTTGATGAGATGCTTCCAGAGTTGGTAGAGCGGGTGAAGCGTTATGAGGTTCAAGCTGCACTGCTGATTCCCGCGTCGCGTCTGTGTCACCAATCAGTCTCGCTTGTCGCCCGGGCCTTGGAACAGGCCAGCCTTCCCACAATGACGCTGGCCGTAGCCAAGGACATTGTAGAAAGTGTTCGCCCTCCTCGAGCCGCTTTCTATGATGGAGTCGTCGGAAGTGTTGCCGGACGACCCAACTGGCCCGAACATCAGCGACGCATTCTCGATGAGGCGTTGCGGTTAATTGAGCCGATGGATCAGCCCGGGATACGCGAACTTGTGGTGGAACTGGAAACCGAGGTTGAAAACGAGCGCGGTGAAAGGTGACCGGCAGCCTGACTCTTCACACTTACCTGCTTAGCTGAAACTGGAGCATTAATGATCAGGCGGCTGCTCTCATTTGTACTTCTTCTCGTCGCAGCAGTTGTTCTTTATCTTCTGCTTTGGCCCATGCCGATCTCGCCCGCGGCTTGGACGCCGCCACCGACACCGCCGTTATCCGGCGACTACGAAGCCAACTCGCGGCTGTCTGGTGTGGAGCGATTAAGCCTCGGAACTGGCTTTGCGCCGGAAGATGTAGCGCTTGATGCGGAGGGCAGAATCTATGCCGGCCTGGACGACGGCCACATCATGCGTCTCGAACCTGACGCGAGGCGTGCCAAACTGTTTGCCGACACTCACGGACGTCCGTTGGGACTGAAGTTCGACTCACACGGTAATCTTATTGTCGCTGACGCCATCAAAGGGCTGCTTTCGATTGGTAGAGATGGTGCAATCAGCGTCTTGAGCACACAGGCTGATGGAGTTGCGTTCCGTTGCACTAACGATCTGGATATTGGCGCCGATGGGACAATCTATTTCACGGACGCATCGAGCAAGTTTCCTCTCACTTCTTTCAAAGCAGATATTCTCGAGCATCAACCCAATGGGCGACTCCTGGCCTATGATCCTTCCACAAAAGCAACCCGCGTAGTGTTAGGAAACCTTCACTTCGCAAACGGTGTGGCGGTGAGTCCTGATCGGTCGTTTCTTTTGGTGGTCGAAACGGGATCCTACCGTGTGAATCGCGTCTGGCTGACCGGTCCGAAGCAGGGACAGTCGGATGTATTCGTCGACAACCTGCCTGCCTTTCCCGACGGTATTTCCTCAAACGGCAGAGATAAGTTCTGGCTGGCGTTGGTAGCTCCCCGGGACGCGATGTTGGATAAAATAATGCCGTATCCCTTTCTTAGAAAAATTGTGTTTCGCTTACCGGCATTTATGCAACCCGCGCCCAAGCGTTACTCCTTCGTACTCGGTTTGGATGCGAACGGGAAGGTTACCGACAACCTCCAGGATGGTTCGAAGGAGTGTTACGCCGAGATCGCCAACGCAGTCGAGCATGGAGGATTCCTGTATTTCGGCAGCATCGGCGAGAGTGCCGTCGGGCGTTTTGCGCTCAAATAAATACGGTCCGGGCAGTCATCTCGTTTTGAGAATTGAACCCGGCAAAGGGGCTGGCTGAGAGGCGTTATCAGCAAGCCACAAACCTGCGCTTTGCTGTTTTTTAGCATATGAAGAACATTATGATTGATCTAAGCATTCATTTCATTCGCCTAGCGTTATAGTTGAGTACGAGGTGCTGTAAGTTCCGCTTCTGACCTCTTGCCCAAAAACACACCCCGCATGCCCAAATAGTCACCCCGAATCGCGACTCATTGGGCAAAGCCCCGCTTTTCCAAAGCTGCAAAGCTGCAAAGCTGCAAAGCTGCAAAGCTGTGCTTTGCCTCAAAAGTCACGAGCCGCTGCCGTCTCGGCTTTGCCGCCGGATGTGAGGCGTGGGCTCTGCCCCGCCCTAAGCAGGCTTTAATTAGTTTGGGCTCGGCCCTCGGTGCGGGCTTTGCCCCAATACTTTTAAGCACTAAGTCCGCACCAGGGGCACAGCCCAAAGCTTTGCGGCTGACCGTCCGGCGGGGCAGAGCCCGCGCCTCGCATCCGGCGGCAAAGCCGAGACGGCAGCGGCTCGTGACTTTTGAGGCAAAGACGAAAGATCAGCGAATCCGGTAGGCTCTTCCCTTCCAAACTATAATAACTTCACCTTGAAGCTGGTCAGCGATGGTGCCGATCCCAGGTTCATCGGCAACAAGGGCCCGATATTGTTCGGAGCCGCGCGCAACAACGGTAGTCGCAGCAGAGGCCTGATAAGCAGTATCAACCCATAGACTACCCTGACGGCGAAAGCGCCGGCCGCCAACGCTACGAATTTCAGCGTCATCATCAGATTTCTTAGACCCGGCGCTCTCCGAGCGCTTGGGTTCATCACGCCGAAGTCCTTGCATGTTCCGGCCGCCAGCACTTGCGACAGTTGTCTTTGAAGCAGCCAGCTGTTCCTCTTTGTCCGCAACTTTGTTACGAGTTCTTTCGTCCTCCTGCTGGCGCGCGATTGCATCTCTATTCGTAGGCTGTTCCTTGCGAGCCTCCTGTTCTGTTTTAGCCTCGGCAGTCCAAACCCCCGGTTTTGCCGGTGGAGGGGCGGCAGGCTCCGGAGAATATGCTGGTTGGGTCACTGTTCCAGCACCTTTTCCGGCGCCAGCGTCTTTCTCGGAAGTTACTGGCGCAGTCTCGCCAATCCTGGCTTTCGCGGTCTCTGCCTTTTCCTCTGGCTTCGAATCCTTGCCGAGATACAAGCCCGTGGCTCCCTGGTTTTCATCAGACGGCTTTTTGCGAGCAGAATTCTCAGATGCGCGGTCCGCGCTCGGAGTCTCAATCCGCTTGTCTTCGGCTACTGCCGAGCGCGCCGCAGCCGGTTCATTCTGAGCGACGAATCGAGACTGCCGTTGTTGTCTGAAAGCGACAAACGTGACTCCCACCACAGCAAACAGCAAGACTGCGGGAATCGCGTAACGCAAAACTGCTGGAGAGAAGAAAGCACTCAACTTCTGCCAGAAACTTGTCGGCGCTTCTCTTTCCACCCGACTCTCGCCAACACTTACGGCCGCTGATGCAGTTAACTCAGAGACAATCTTTCGGCATCTCGTGCAGTCTGCCAGATGCTTCGTGTAGCGCGCGCGTGCCGCCGCAGGTAGCGCTCGTTCAGCGTAAGCGTTCAACTCGTCAGCATTCAGGTGTGCAAGGTGATCTTCGATCGAGCTTTCTCCCAAGACAGACCGAGACCCCTCGCGCCTTGCCAGGTTGCGCAACAAGAGATCCATCTCGTTATTCTCAGTCTGCTTCATGCCAGTGCCTAATCCTTGGCCATTCTAAGAACGCAAACAGCGCGAATTGCTTGCGGAGCTCGCGTTTTTCTTAACAAATCATTGCTCAATTCACTTTTCGAGAGCTGGTTCTGCATCGTTCAAAGCCCCAGGATTCGCTAACAAAGTCTCAAGGTCACCCTCGAGATGGAGGGCTACTTCCGAAAACGAGCGCTCTGTTTCCGCCTTCGTCCAACCTCGATCCTTAATCAAAATCGTTTCAACCTGATTACGCAATTCGCTGTGAATCCTGGTTAACCGCCGGCTGGCAGTCGCTTCGTGTACGCCGAGCACTGCGCCAGCCTCCCGCAGTCGAAGACCATCAAAGTAATAAAGCTTTACGAGTAGCCGGTCTTCGTCTGGAAGCTCGCCAATCGAGCGGGCGAGTGCCTTTTGCATCTCGGCTCCCGCAAGCTTTTCGGAAAACGCATGTTCGGGATTGACCGAACCAGGTGTCAGGAACCGTTCTCTTCCGTCGTCGCCATCGCGAGCCAGCCTGTCAAAGTCCGCGTCCTCTTCTGTCTGGACCGTGCGTGACTGCTTCCGATGTTGGTCTATCGCCAGCTGAGCAACAACCGCCCGCAGCCATCCGGCCAGCGAACCGCGGCCTGAATAATATGCAAGCTTGCTAGCAGGCTTCCCATCAGGCCGTCTGCGCAACCCATAAAGCTCAGCCCAGATCGACTGCGCCAGATCCTCCGCGCCTTCTTCATTTGAGCTCGCCGACCGGGCCGCCGAGCGAACCGTTGCGGTGAAACGCTCCACGAGATCGTTCCAGGCGGTTTCGTTTCCCTGCTCGCAAGCTACTATCAAGCACAAATCGTCAGCCTGAAGACCGTCGATGAAACCGGCGATCGACTCGTTTGAGGCGTTCTCATCGTCCTTCAGCAAGTACTTCTCTACCGCCGCCTTGATTCGCGGTATCAACGACTCTAAATCCAACGAGCGGGCCTCAGTCGCGCGCGCGCGCAATCGTTTCGCACCCGCGCTTATCTCATTTGTGATTTGCTCGCTTCTTAGGCTCACGGGGGAAATACTCGCTTGGTTTCGGCCGGCTTTAAGCTACCACTTTCCAAAGTCGCCGGCGTCCAGACTTACTCTTCATTTGATGAGTTCCCGGCTATGACGTTGGCCGTGCCCGAGTGGCGTTATCGCTGACTTTGACACATATACACGCCTAAGCTAGATTCGATTGTACAGTCCCGGAATGCATATTTGTAAGCATGAATTCCAGGCTCATGCTCAGACAAGCCGGGATCCAGGTCTCCACCGATGCTCCGAGTAACAGAGATCTTCAATTCCATTCAGGGCGAATCCACCCATGCAGGCAGGGTGTGCACGTTTGTACGTCTAACCGGCTGTCCCATGCGCTGTGTCTGGTGTGACAGTGAATATACCTTCGCCGGTGGAGAACATATCTCAGTAGACGAGGTACTAAATCAAGTGCGCGCCTTCAGTTGTAATTTGGTTGAAGTCACTGGTGGCGAGCCGCTCGCGCAGAAGCAAGGCTTTGCCCTGATCAATGAGCTTTGTAATGAAGGGTATGAAGTTCTCGTTGAAACGGGAGGTTACGTATCAACTGAGGGCCTGGACCAGCGCGCCAAAATCATTCTAGATGTGAAGTGCCCAGCGTCGGGCGAAGATTCGCGCAACCACTGGCCCAATCTTGACCGGCTCCGTGCAGACAAAGACGAAGTCAAGTTTGTTATTGCCGATAAGGGTGACTGGGATTTCACTCGTGACATCATCGAGCGCTTCGAATTGGAAAGACGAGCGAAGGCAGTTCTGATCTCCCCCGTCTGGGGCAAGATCGACTTGAAAGAGATTGCAGGCTGGATAACCGGTAGCGGGCTAAACGTCCGCCTGCAGTTGCAAATGCACAAGTACATCTGGGGAGCGGAGGCTCGCGGAGTTTGATGGGTGGGCACGACGACACCTCTTACGCACCAGACCTGTCAGAGGCAGAAGTTACTTCTGATCCAGGTTTGGCGATCTGTCTGGTTTCGGGAGGCATGGACTCTTGCGTTACGGCGGCGATTGCGCGCGAGGAAAATGTCGAACTTGCATTCCTACATGTTTCCTACGGTCAGCGCACCGAACAGCGCGAGCGGCGGGCGTTCGAGGAGCTGGCCCGTTACTACCACATCCAACGATGTCTCGCGGTTTCCCTCGACCATCTAAGCAGGATTGGTGGTTCATCGTTAACGGATCACAGCATCCCGGTTATGCATGCGAAGCTCGATACCGACGTGATACCGATGAGTTACGTGCCGTTTCGCAACGCGCACTTGCTTTCGATCGCCACCAGTTGGGCTGAGGTGATTCAGGCTGGCAGAATCTATATAGGAGCGGTCGCCGAAGATTCTTCCGGTTATCCCGATTGCCGGCCAGAGTATTACGACGCTTTTCAGCGGGTGATTACCCTCGGAACCAGACCCGAAACCTCGATAGAGATTAAGACTCCACTGATAGCAATGAAGAAGCGGGAAATAATACTTCGTGGCCTGGCTCTTGGTGCCCCACTCAATCTGACCTGGTCGTGCTATCAGGAATCAGATCAGGCCTGCGGCGAGTGCGACTCTTGTGCACTCCGGCTTAGGGCATTTCGTGAAGCGGGAGTGCCTGATCCAATCGATTACGTGCTTGACAGTAAGCGCTTTGCTTATTAACGTTAGGGCGATTCTCAGTCACATAAGTTACAACTGATTGCAGTAGATGCGCATCTTACGGGTCTCTCCCGTAGTCAAAATTCGACTGACCAAGTGCGCGTGGAGGAATCTTCGATGTCTAGTAAATCAATTTTTACGATCTTTGCCACGTTGGCCCTCGTCTTCTCTGCGGTGGCGGCCACGTCTGCCCAGACAGGAGAGCTTCGCGGGCATGTGCTTTTTACGCAGGCAGACGGAAAGACTATTCCCGCGAGCGAGGCAGGGATAGACGTTTACCGCACTGACCTCCCGGGTAAGTACACCACCAAGGCCAATAAGAAAGGCGAGTTTGTGTTCGCCGGTCTGCCTTTCGTCGGTACTTACGTAATTGCCGCCAGCCATCCGACAGCCCAGCCGACGTGGGTGCCCAACGTCAAAGTTGGGCGAGGGGTTGATTACGAAGTGAAACTGTCTCCCGGAGATGGAAAACGTTTAACTCTGGATGAGATCAAAGCGGGGGAGAAAATCGGTGGCGGCGGAGGCGGCACAGCTTCCGGAGCAACAACTGCAGAGAGCGCCTCAGACAAGGCCAAGCGCGAAGAGTTGATTCGAAAAAACACGGAAATTGAATCCCGTAACAAGAAGGTTGAAGAGTCGAATTCTTTAGTAACCAGGACATTCAAAGCTGGCAATGACTTCCTCAGCGCAAACAAATATGACGAAGCGATCGCCCAGTATAATGAAGGCCTCAATGCCGATCCGGACCATCCCGGTGTCCCGTCCTTGTTGACTAACAAGGCTGTCGCCCTTAAAGCCCGCGGTATCGACCGCTACAACACCGCGATCAAAGCGTCGGACGATGCCGCCAAAAAAGCCGGTATGGACTCAGCCAAGAAGGATTGGCAAGAGTCTGCTGAATCCGCCACTAAAGCGGTTAACCTGCTCAAAGCACAGTCGAACCCGGACCCGCTGCAGCCCGGGCAGAAGTCTAATTTATATTACGCCCTGGCCGCACGGGCCGATGCCATGAAGTTCTATGTGCCAAAGGTCGACCCGGCGCAGGTTGATCAGGGTATAGCGGCATTTCAGGAATACATTCCCGCGGAAAGTGATGCGATCAAGAAGGGGAAGGCAGAGCACGATCTCGCCCAAATGCTTTTTGACGCTAATGACTTTGATAAGGCTCTGGCAGAGTATCAGAAGATTCTCACAGCCAATCCAGACGACCTTGAGGCCTTATTAAGGTCTGGGCAGGCGCTTTTTAACATTGGAGCGATAAACAGCGATAAAGCCAAGTATCAGGAAGCAGCGAACTTCCTGGCACGATTCGTTGAGAAGGCTCCCGATACAAACGCGCTCAAGGCCGACGCCAAAGCGATTCTCGAAGCACTGAAGGACCAGGAAAACGTTAAGCCTGAGAAGACGCCAACGAGTGGACGTCCCCCCCGCCGACGGCCCTGACCCCTGCCGGGATTTCTCCAAGCCATCAGACCGCACCGAGTTCTATTTCGGTGCGGTCTTTTATTATGCCGAAGTCCCTCGCCGGCCGAGTCGGAATTCAGACACCAGGCTTCAGAAAACCCACTTTAGGCCGTTCGCCCGGTCCGCAGCCAGACTCCCCTAATGCGACCCGTCAACTCCAGCGCTTTTGGTCTAAATGCAAGCAAAAATGAAGCTTGACAGTGGTAGTGTTCAACCTGTACTATGCTTGCGCAACGGTGTTTAGCAGCCGGTTTGCATCCGTCCTAGCGGCAAGTATTTAGCTTAATTCTCAGCAAGCTTCAACCCACCCCTGTGGATCGTCTCTTAACCGTCTTAACCAGGAAGCAATGTCAGCCAAACTAGGCGAAATCCTCGTACGTGAAAACTTGATAAGTGCTCAACACCTGCGTGAAGCACTCGACTATCAGCGCGAGCATGGGGGTCGGCTCGGGTATAACCTCGTCAAGCTGGGTCTGGTGACAGACGACATGATCACCGCGGTGCTTTCCCGCCAGTACGGCATCCCCTCCGTGAACCTGGATCTTTTCCAGATAGACGAGTCAGTCCTCCGCCTCATTCCCCAGGAAGTCTCGCAAAAATACTCTGTCATTCCGCTTTCCCGGGTTGGCGCCACCCTCACGCTCGCCATGGTCGACCCGACCAATGTCTTCGCTATGGACGACATTAAGTTCATGACAGGACTCAATGTTGAGCCGGTCGTAGTGGCCGAAGTCAGCATTCAGCAGGCCATTGCCAAGTATTACGGCACTTCACGAGAGATCGAGCTTGCCGCGGTTTCCGTCGATGAATCCAGCTACGAGCGCGCGACCAATGGCAAGGGCGTTAACGGCGGCGGCGGGATCACTCACGCTGACCTCGTCTCACTAGACAGCATTGACTTTGAAGTAGGTCGGACAGAGGACGTTGAAGTCGTCGACGACAACGAGGAGATAGACCTCACCACGCTTTCTCGAATAAGCGAGGACGCTCCGGTCGTGCGGTTGGTTAACGTCCTCCTGGTCGATGCTCTCAGACGCGGCGCCTCAGACATTCACATTGAGCCGTATGAGAAAGAGCTTCGCATCCGCTTCCGAATCGATGGCGTGCTTTACGACGTGATGCATCCACCCTTGAAGTTGCGCGACGCGCTAATCTCGCGCGTCAAGATCATGTCGAAGCTCGACATCTCTGAAAAGAGACTGCCGCAGGACGGGCGCATCAAGATCAAGGTTAAGGTCGATGCTCGTTCGCGTGAACTTGATTTTCGCGTATCGACTCTTCCCACGTTGTTCGGCGAGAAAGTAGTGCTTCGTCTGCTGGACAAGGAAAACCTGATGCTCGATATGACCAAGCTCGGTTTCGAGCCTGAGTCGCTAGTGAAGTTCCAGCGAAATATCAGCAAGCCTTACGGAATGGTTCTTGTTACAGGTCCGACCGGAAGCGGCAAAACCAACACTCTTTATTCGGCACTGCAATCGCTGAACACGGTGCAGACAAACATCATGACCGCGGAAGACCCGGTTGAGTTCAACCTGATGGGTATCAACCAGGTGCAAATGAAAGAGCAGATCGGATTGAACTTCGCAGCCGCGCTGCGAGCTTTCCTTCGTCAGGATCCGAACATCGTTCTGGTTGGTGAGATCCGCGATTTCGAAACCGCAGAGATCGCAATCAAAGCCGCCTTGACTGGTCACCTTGTTCTTTCCACCCTCCACACCAACGACGCCCCCTCCACAATCTCACGACTGATGAACATGGGTATTGAACCTTTTCTCGTGGCCACGAGCGTTAACCTGATTCAGGCTCAGCGACTGATTCGGCGCGTCTGCAAAGACTGCAAGCGCGACCACACGATGCCGCCTGAAGCGCTGATGGAGGTCGGGTTATCGGCTGAAGAGGCAAAAACCCTCAAGACGTACAAGGGTCTCGGTTGCTCAACGTGCAACAACACAGGGTACAAGGGAAGAATCGGACTCTATGAAGTCATGGAAGTCAACGATGAGATCCGTGAACTGATTTTGATTGGGGCTTCAGCCCTCGAGTTGAGGAAGAAGGCAATTGATGACGGCATGATCTCGCTGCGCGAATCCGGACTACAGAAGGTTCGCGATGGAGTAACCACCATCGAAGAAGTGGTCCGCGAAACGGTGGCCTAGCAAAGGATGATTACAATGTTACGTAAAATCACTCTAACACTGCTAATGCTGGCTTCATTCGGAGCGATGCTTCCGCTTGACCAATCGACAGCGCATGGCATCCGCCAGGCTTCGATGTCTACTAAACGGAATCACTATCGACGTCACTCACGAGCATGGTGGCGACGTTATCGCGCGCACCTGCGAAGAAGGCGTGCGGCAGCGCTGGCCCATCGTCGAGCGCTCCTGGCTGCCAAGATTCCTCAGCCGGCCGTTGCCACTTCGCCAAACGTGACGCCGAAGTTGCCCACGGGTTGGAACAATATGACCAAGGCGAACAGCACTGAGATGAATTTCATCACTGGCGCCGACACTGCGAGCGTCCCGGGCCAGGCAACACTGGCAGTCGTTGCGCAGAGTCGTCCGATTCCTGCCTATCTCACCACACGGGAACAAAGCCGCCTGCTTGCGGGATTCGCCCTCACCGATCTCCGTCGCATCGTCATCGACAAGATGATTGCTGCCGGCGGGTGGGTAACAAACGATTATCAGCGTGATGTCGCCGGCTGCCGCGTCTTCGTTGTTACCGCGCAAACTCCGAGCGATGCCTACGGGCCTGAGAAGTCCTGGAATTTCTACTTCACCGAGCTTAACGGGCGCATTTACAGCCTTACCACCAACACTCCGCGTCAGTTTTCCGACCGCATGGCCGCCGAGGCCGAAGGGTTTATCGCTTCCCTGCACGCGGGCTCGAATTCAGCTGCTGCGACAACCCAGCGATAGCCCAACTGGATGTATGAAAACTAGAACGTGAACCCCATAACGCCGAGGAGAACAGCTCGATGAAACTGACCGAGAGCGTTCCGCAAATCTCACTCTCTGAACTTCTGAGAAAGTTGGCTGAGCTTCATGGCTCCGACCTTCACATCACAACAGGGTCTGCCCCCCAGGTGCGAGTCGACGGCCATCTGCGTCCTCTCGACGGTTATCGTACGCTGACCTCATCGGATACGAAGCAATTGGCCTACTCCGTTTTGACAGACGCTCAGAAGCACCGCTTCGAGGAAAACCTGGAGCTCGACTTCTCTTTTGGAGTCAAAGGACTCTCGCGTTTCCGCGCCAACCTCTTTAACCAGCGCGGAGCTGTAGGAGCGGTCTTCCGCGCCATTCCTTACGAGATCAAGGCCTTTGAGGAGTTGGGACTGCCCCCGATCGTCAAGCAAATGTGTGACAAGCCACGCGGCTTGATTCTGGTTACGGGCCCGACCGGGTCTGGCAAATCCACCACGCTGGCCTCGATGATAGATAAGATTAATAGGGATCGCCGTGAACATATTCTGACGATCGAAGATCCAATCGAGTTCTTGCACAATCACAAGAGCTGCGTTGTCAATCAGCGAGAAGTCAACGCCGATACTCACGGGTTTGCGGAAGCGCTGCGCACGGCCTTGCGACAGGACCCGGACGTGGTGCTGGTCGGCGAAATGCGCGACCTCGAGACAATTGAATCTGCCTTGCGGATCGCCGAAACAGGCCACCTTACTCTCGCTACGCTGCACACAAATTCGGCCGCCTCGACGATTAACCGTATCATCGACGTGTTTCCGTCTGATCAGCAAGCACAGATCCGGGCGCAACTCTCGCTCGTCCTTGAGGGGATCTTGTGCCAGTCGCTGCTGCCACGAGCCGAGGGAGCTGGTCGCGTTATGGCGCTGGAAGTTCTCGTTCCCAACTCCGCTATCAGAAACCTCATTCGCGAAGACAAGGTTCACCAGATCTATTCGATGATGCAGACCGGTCAGGACAAGTACGGCATGCAGACCTTCAATCAGGCTCTGGCGACGCTCTATCACAAGCGACTCATCACTGCTGACATCGCCTTACAACGTTCATCGAACGTCGATGAATTGAAGGAACTGATGGATCGCGGTTCAGGAATTAACACTGGCAATGGCAACCACCCCAACCCGTATGCCCAGGCTCGGCCGATCGGCGCCCGTCCCACCGTCAACAAATAGAACTCAGACAATGGAGCTGTAAGATATGCCTACTTACGTTTTCAAGGGCCGCAACAGACTTAACGAGGTAGTTGTCGGCGAACGCGTTGCCGATACTCGCGACGCCTTGCGACAGATCCTCCGCAAGGAGCAGGTCACGCTAACCTCAGTCAAGGAAAAAGGACGCGAGATAGGCATTCCCAAGTTCGGCGGCCGCAAAAAGGTGAAGTCCAAGGCGCTCTCAATATTCACGCGTCAGTTTTCCGTGATGATTGATGCCGGTTTGCCGCTGGTGCAGTGTCTCGAAATCCTCGGCCAGCAGCAGGACAACAAATATTTTCAGCAAACCTTGCTGCAGGTAAGACAGGACGTTGAGGAAGGCTCGACTCTCGCCGCCGCCATGGCTCGACATCCAAAGGTCTTCGACCAGCTCTACACAAACATGGTGGAAGCCGGCGAGACCGGCGGTATTCTGGACTTGATCTTGCAGCGGCTATCTACCTTCATTGAGAAGATCGTCAAGTTAAAGCGCGACGTTATCTCGGCAATGATTTATCCGGCTGCGGTCGTGGCGATGGCAATCGCGGCAATCGCCGTAATCATGATTGTCGTCATCCCGCAGTTTCAACAGATATTCCTGGGCCTCCTTGGTCCAGGCGAACAACTGCCTCTGCCCACTCGAATTGTGGTGGGCATCAGCAGTTTTCTTGCGGGATGGGGCGGACTGGTGATTCTTGTAACGATCATAGGCGTCACCCTGGCAGTCAGGTTCTATTACAAGACTCCGAACGGCCATAGAAACATCGATTGGTTACTGCTAAAGGTTCCCATTCTGGGTGATATCCTCCGCAAGGTCGCAGTTGCCAGATTCTCACGAACGCTCTCCACACTGCTTTCTTCGGGGGTGCCAATCCTTCAATCACTCGACATTACGGCGCGCACTTCGGGCAACGTAATCATCGAAGAAGCGATCATTAAGGTTCGCGACGGAGTCGAGCGCGGCGAAAGTTTCGTTGAACCGTTGAAGGCCACGGAAGTATTTCCACACATGGTGGCGCAGATGATCGGAATCGGCGAACAGACCGGCGCTCTCGACGCGATGCTTGGAAAGATCGCCGATTTCTACGAGCAGGAAGTCGATGCCGCAATCGCCAACCTGCTGACGCTGATCGAGCCTATGCTGATCGGTTTCCTCGGCGTGTCCATTGGCTCCATCGTTATTGCCATGTATCTGCCGCTGTTCACACTGATCGGGAAACTTTCGCAGGGTCACTAAGAAGGTGCCCTAAGCGGGGCTCGCCCGTCATTTCAGTTGAGAGGTAGGTTCCTGTGGCCTACCTCTTTTCCTTTGTTGATGGCGATGGCTGGTTGTTTTCGCAGTCATTGCTTCTGGTGGGTATCAATCAGAGAGGGACCTACTGTTAGACTACCTCCCAACAAGGCCACACGCCCGGACTGGGGCCCGCAGATAGACTGCCTGTGTGACAAAGGAGGAAGAGCAGATGGCTTCAGCAGTGCGTATAGCGGCGGCAACTGAGCGAGACATTCCCTTAATTCTCGAATTCATCAAGGCACTTGCGGAGTATGAGAAACATCTCGACAAGGTGGAAGCCACCGAGACGCGGATTCGAGAAACGCTTTTCGGGGCTGACCCGGTCGCGTCGGTCATCCTCGCGCTCGCAGGCGACAAGCCCGTTGGGTTTGCAGTTTTCTATTTCGCTTATTCTACCTTTGCGGGATTGCCCGGACTCTATCTCGAGGATCTGTTCGTTAAGCCGGAAGCGCGAGGTCAAGGAGTCGGACGGCAACTGCTGCGTTATCTGGCTAACGTTGCCTTGGAAAAAGGCTGTTGGCGGATGGAGTGGGCTGTGCTGCACTGGAACGAGCCCGCGATTCATTTCTATAAGAAGCTCGGCGCTGAACCGATGGATGAATGGGCCGTTTACAGGCTATCTGGAGAATCGCTCGATCGACTGGCGGCTGAGGGACCCGCCTTGTAAGCGCCTCTAGCGGGCTAACCCTTACTGTTCTGGTATCCGTAGGGACAGTGGCGGCAGCCGCGCTCACAACAATAACCACGCTTTTGAAGAAAGGCTGCCGTAAAAACCATCAAGCCGTTCTCAAGATAGTAGTCCACTCCTTCTTGTAACGCTGGGCCAAGATCAACCGCCGGGGCGTCTCGGTCACTAGCTTCTCGATTACCTTTTGGGTCCTTGCTTTGAGACATCGCGTTTATGGTCCATAAGGGACACTGTTCACCGCAACCGCAGGATCTATGATCTTTGCCGCAGCAGAAGCGCTCTGTGATAGGCTTTGAATTGGATGACGGCCTCGGAAGAGAGACTGGAACAAACCTCCCCGCTTGAGCGAAAGCTCTGGTGGCTGATTTTTGGCAGGCTCGTTGGCTCCCTGCTCGTGCTGCTCGTCGGCACGATTTGGATTTACACCACCGGCGGCCACCAGCCCTGGCGTAAAACTCTCACCGTTCTGTCTGTCATTATCATTCTCACCGTACTCTATTCCGTCGCCCACCGCTTTACAAAAACTCTCTTATTCCAGACACGGCTCCAGTTTACTGTAGATATCATAATCGTAACCTGGCTTGTCTGGACGTCTGACGTTATCAACTCACCCTACACAGCCCTTTATATCGTAATCATCGCCACATCAAGCCTGTTCCTCGGGCCGCGCGACGCCGTAGTAACCTCGGTCGGCTGTGCTGTTGCCTACACCGGGTGCGCGATTGCAGCCATCATTGGCTTGGGTAATCACGCGGTCAAGGAGGTGGCCGAAGAGGCTCTGCCCCAGGCAATCCAGTCAGTAGGACTCTTCAACATTGCTTTCTTCGTGGTGGGGCTACTCTCTGCCCGCCTCGCTGAGTACCAATCCCATTCCGACGTGCGCTTAAAAGTAGCGACGCAGTCTCTCGCGGATCTTCGTGCGCTTCACGAAAGGATCGTCGAGTCTATTCGGTCGGGGGTAGTTACCACGGATCTGCAAGGGCGCATCTTCACATTTAAGTCCGCTGCCGAAGAAATTACCGGTTACAAAGAAAAGGACGTCCGCGGTCAGGATGCATCGATCTTCTTCGGCGAAATGAAAGATCAGATTAATGATTCCCTACACGCTTCAGACATGCGTGCGACGAGCCCGCGTTTCGAAGCCGATTGCTTGACAGCCGAAGGGCTTCGACTCCGACTGGGATTCACCATCTGCCCTTTGTATTCAGAGGCCGGAGAGACCACCGGGATGGTCATTAGCTTTCAGGATTTAACCCACATTCGCGCGCTTGAGGAAACCTCACGACGTCAGGATCAACTGGCAGCGCTTGGGCGCATGGCCGCGTCAATCGCTCATGAGATTAGAAACCCGCTGGCTGCCATGCGCGGGTCAATTCAGATGCTTCGCCATGAGATGGAAGGTGGTGAAGCTTCGCAAGCCGAGTTGATGGAGATCATTCTGCGAGAATCGGACCGTTTGAACAGGATCATTACTGATTTCCTAAACTATGCCCGACCACGCTCAGTCAGTCATTCAAGGGTCGATGTTGGTGAACTGTTGCACCAGACATTCACTCTCTTGCGGTATAGTCCGGAGGTCAACGATCAGCAACGTGTGGAAGAAGAAGTCAGTGATGGCTGTTTGCTGGCTGATGCCGATGCGGAGCAGTTGCAGCAAGTCTTCTGGAACCTCGCGCGCAACGCCCTCCAGGCAATGCCTGGCGGCGGCACACTGCGCGCTGACGTGGGCAGGAGCTCCAAAGACCGGCTTCGTATTACATTTTCTGATACCGGTCGCGGGATGTCCCCCGGTCAGGTAGAGCGTCTTTTCGAGCCTTTCTCGTCCACTACTGGGGGGACGGGGCTGGGGCTCTCAATTGTTTATCAAATCATTCGAGACCATGGTGGTACAATCAATGTGCGAAGTCGCGAGGGTAAAGGAACGACAATTACTATTGAGTTACCCAGCGAAAACGAAGCAGTTGTCAGTAGCCAGTAGTTAGTAATTACGTTTTGTAGTCCGGTTCTCTTGAGAACCCAGAGACCACATCGCTGTAACAACGGACAACAGACAACTGACAACGGACGATCTTTTATGGCCAACCTTCTCATCGTTGATGACGAATTAGGAATGCGTCAATTCTTGACGCACCTGTTCCAGCGCGAAGGCCATTCCGTGAGAGTGGCCCAAAGCGGCCGTGAGGCAATGACTCTGCTGCGCGAAGAGCCGGCCGATCTCATAGTCTCCGACGTCCGGATGCCCGACATGGGTGGCATCGATCTTTTGCGTCAAGCGCGGGAGCACCTGCCTGGCGTGGAAGTAGTGATGATGACCGCTTTCGCCAATGTAGAAACCGCGCGGGAGGCTTTCCTGCTCGGAGCATACGACTTCGTTCAAAAGCCCTTTGACAACGATCTGCTGAAGGAAATCGTCACCCGAGCACTCGACAAGATTTCGCTGGTTAAAGAGAGGGAAGCCCTTCTCGAACAAAACAAGGCCCTAATCCAGGATCAACGCAAACGCGGCCAACTGGGAAATATTATCGGCAGATCGTCGAATATGCAGACGCTCTACCAAATGATTGAAACCGTGGCCCAGGTCCAGTCAACGGTACTGGTTACGGGAGAATCCGGAACAGGCAAAGAACTGGTTGCCAGAGCGATTCACGACCTGGGGCCCCGCGCGGAAAAGCCATTTGTTTCGGTTAACTGCGGCGCATTTACCGAGACCTTGCTTGAGTCGGAGCTCTTTGGCTATGTGAAAGGCTCTTTTACCGGCGCCAACTCTAATCGCAAAGGCCTTTTCGAGGCTGCCAATAGCGGCACGATCTTTCTTGATGAGATCGGTGAGATGTCTCCTGCTATGCAGGTGAAGCTGCTGCGCGTCTTGCAAGAGCGTAAGCTGCGGCCTGTTGGCGCCACTGAAGAAACAATCGTCGACACGCGCGTTATTGCCGCGACCAATCGCGATCTGGCGAGCATGGTTAAGGAAGGAACATTTCGCGAGGATCTGTATTACCGCATTTCTGTGATACCAATTGAACTGCCGGCATTGCGGGAGCGATTGGAGGATGTAGCCGAACTGGCGAACCATTTCGCGAGTCGGTTTTGCGCACAGTCGGGTCGTAACCTCACGATCAGCGAAAAGGCCATGCGCCTATTGGAGAACTATTCCTGGCCAGGCAACGTGCGCGAGTTAGAGCACACGATTGAACGAGCTGTAGCATTGGAGACTACCGATTCGATTCAGCCGGAAAGGCTGCCTGAAAAGATCACAAGTTACAACCCCCAGAGAATCGCCGGTTCCTTTGTTTTCCCAGAAGAGGGTCTGAATCTTACGGCGCACCTTGAACAGCTGGAAAAGACTTACCTGATGGAAGCGCTGCAAAGATCCGGCGGCAATCAAACAAGTGCCGCGGTCTTGCTGAGCCTCTCAGTCCGATCACTCCGCCATCTGCTGGACAAGCACGGCGTAAGAGGACTCACCGCCCAGATGAGAGATGAACGTCGGGGTCCGGATTCGCACCCACGGCGCCGCGCGTCAGATCCGGAGCCTCGACGCAGATCCGACGACGACGAAGCAGAGTTTGCCGCCGGGGCCGGCGAGAATTAAACCAGCCCCAAGCCCGTCTCGACCTACATTTCACCCTTGAATCCGCGTGACATCGGCCCTTGACCTCTCCTGGTTGACAGGAACCGTCAGCACCAAACTGACGCAATTTGTCAGCTTACGAATTTCGACGCTCCTGGAGCCCTCATATTGGAACCACCGCACAATGGGTAACTCTAAGCGCCTCACGGGGTTACCTGCGAACGCCTACTCTGCAGAATCTGTGGCACAAGCGTTGTTGTAGGACTGCCTAGACAATTCGCGCTCTGCGCGGCATGACTTCGAGGACGAGAGCCGTTGGCGCGAGAACATCAACTTACATCTCTCTAAGGAGCACGAATAAAGAAATGAAAACCAAACGCCAAGAGGGCTTCTCACTAATTGAGCTTCTCATCGTCGTCGCGATCATCGGTATCATCGCCGCCATCGCGATCCCCAACCTTCTCGCTTCCCGCCGCGCCGCCAATGAAGGCTCGGCCCAGTCTTCCCTCCGAACCGTCCACAGTGCCGAGGCCACATATCAGGCAACGATTGGCAGTGGAAACTTCGGAGACCTCGGCACCGCCGCTGTTTACGGTGACGGCTCCACAACGCTGGTTGGCCAGAGCCTGGTAGATGGCACACTCGGCACCGGCACCAAGAGTGGTTTCACTTTCGCTGTTAACCAGGTCCCCATGGCGGTAGGCCCGCCCCCAGTGCCGGCAACGTTCTACGCGACTGCGGTTCCGAACGTTACCTCTGGTGTTACCCAGACTGGTACGCGTCGCTTCGGTATTGCCGACGACGGCGTCATGCACGGTGACGCACTAGGTTCATTGGCTGTCTATGCCAACCGCGCTGCCGTGTTAGCCGCACCTGCTCTTGGAAACTAATCAAAAGAGTTAGCTTGAAATAGAGCAACAGCGGGGACCGACTGCCATGAAGTCGGTCCCCGCTTTTCGCTAGATTAACCCTTCCCCGTCTCTCTCCCCATCTCTTGCCCCTTCGTTTCCACGGACCGATTCTCGATACAACTGGATCGCGAAGCAAAGTAAAAAAGCGTGCGTGCACTATCTCTAGCGAATAGTCCAGTAGCTCGCGAGCGCATTCCTGGCTTGTGGCGACCGGTGGTTTGCCTGACGGCAGTGGGTATTGCCGCACTACTGCCCGCGATCCTCTTCGGCATTCCCAGCAATATCGATCTCTCCAATCACTTTCGTTTTGCTCTTCCCTTTTACGAGTCAATTCAAAATGGTCATTGGTATCCGGGTTGGCTGGCCCAATCGAACGCCGGCTTCGGAGATCCGAGCTTTCGTTTCTACCCTCCTGCGCTTTACTACCTCTTAGCATTAGCGCGCATGTTCACAGGAAGCTGGTACACGGCAACGCTCTCCGTGTTCGCCCTGCTTTCCGTGACTGGCGTCGTTGGCGCCTACTTTTGGGCCAGACAGTTCCTTACCAGCCAGGTCGCAGTTTGGGCGGGTATCTTCTACGCCGTTGCACCGTACCACCTGAATCAACTCTATCAGGCCTGTATGCTTGCCGAGTTTGCTGGTGCGGCCGTCCTTCCTTTTGTCCTGGCATTTACCGAAAGAGTTTGCCGTCGCGGGCGCAACAGTGACGTCGCTGGACTAGCAGCGTCTTTGGCCGTCCTTGTTCTCACACATTTGCCCCTGGCTGTGATTAGTTCGCTTGCGCTTTTTGTCTACGCGCTGTTGCGCACCAGCAAGAACCAAACACCCGCAACACTTATGCGTCTTGCTCTGGCCTTCGCGTTAGGCCTGGCGGCGAGTTCTTGTTACTGGATGACCATGGTGGCAGAGCTGCACTGGATCAGAGCCGACAGCGTGAAACCCGATCCTTCCGTCGACTTCCGTCGAAATTTCATTTTCTCAACCTTCTCGCCGGAGAATCTGAACATTTGGTGGATGAACATCCTCGTCTTCGCCAGCATCGCGTTGTTCTGGCCCTGCTTGATGATTTTCAGGCGCTCATCACATAGGCCAGGCAGCCTGACGGTCGCGAGAGCTGTAGCGCTGCTGGCACTCTTTTCACTTTTGATGACAACACCTCTTACCCGTCCACTCTGGACTGTCTTGTCTCCCCTGCAACATGTTCAGTTCCCCTGGCGCTGGTTGGCCATTACTTCGCTGGCAGGTTCACTCGCACTCGCCTCGGCGATTCCGCTCTGGTCAACAATCATACGCGGAAAGATGCGGCCACTGGCGCTGCTTGCCGCCGGTACAATCCTCGTGTCAGTTGCCTTTTCGCTTTCGCACACAGTGCGCGAAGCGCGCTATCTCGACCCCACACAATTCGAAACCACGCGCAGCGAAATTCCCGGCTCTCTGAGCGTTTCGCAATGGTGGCCAGTCTGGGTTAACGAACCGTGGAAAGAGATGCAAGTCCCGGTGGATGCCGGAGCTAGATCCGTATCGGTTAGATCGTGGGAGCCTGAGAAGCGAATCTTCCAGGTGAGCGCCGGCGACGCGGCCGAAGCGCGCGTCCGCACCTTCTATTATCCGCATTGGGCGGCAACAGCCGGCAACAAGAGTTTGCCGGTGCGTCCCGACGGAGACGGAGCGTTACTAATCGCGGTCCCCGCCAACGAAACTTTCATTACCCTGGAGTTCCGCGAGCCGCCGCGAGTTTATTGGGCTGCGGTCTTGACTGTGTTGGGATGGATAGCCATCACGATCCTGGCTGGCTCTGGTATTCGAAAATGGCTGATCCAGGGTCACTCGCTTAGATCAGTGTTTCTGCACCGCCTATGAGCAAGAGAGCATTGTTGCTATCCCCCATTTCCTGGATGTCTTCTCAGCGCCCGTTAGGAGAGGCTCTGGAATCGACTATTCCTTACCACCGCTGGTTACCGATCTCGTTGGTAGTTCTCGCGGGAGCCCTCGCGCTTCTTCCCGCCGTGATCTTTGGTATCCCTACCAATAACGACCTTCCTAACCATTATCACTTTGCTCTCCCATTCTATGAATCGATTGCGGGCGGGGACTTCTACCCAGGTTGGCTCGCGTCCTCGAACCAGGGTTACGGTGATCCACTCTTTCGATTCTATCCCCCGGGTCTTTACTATCTGCTGGCCCTGACTCGCAGTTTAACTGGCGAATGGTATACAGCCAGTCTCACGGTTTTCACGTTGCTATCGATCCTGGGCTCCCTGGGCGCCTATTTCTGGGCCTCCTCTTTCCTGCCTCGGAATATCGCACTGTGGGCGGGCATCTTCTATGCATTCATGCCCTACCATGTCGCGGAGATCTACCAGGCAGCCCAAATCGCGGAATTTGCGGCCGGTGCTGCGTTGCTCTTCGCTTTGGGTTTCACCAAGAGAGTTTGCCAGCACAGGCGCTGGCGCGACGTTGCGGGGCTTGCAGCATCTTATGGAATGCTAATCCTTACTCACTTGCCGTTGGCTGTCTTCGGATCGATTGCTATTCTCGCTTACGCGCTGCTAAGTATTACAGCAAACAGCAAGCGCGAAACCCTCCTTAAACTAGCCAGCGCCGGCGGCCTTGGCTTGGCTATCACCTCTTTTTATTGGACCACAGTCGTCGCGGAAATGAAGTGGATTGTGGGAGACGGCTCTCAGCCGAATCCCTTGCTCGACTACCGGGCAAACTTCATTTTCTCAACCTTTTCCCCTGAGAAGAATGTGACGATCTGGTGGATGAACATTCTTACAATCGTCACCCTGGTCATGTGTTTACCTGCGGTCGCTCTGCTGTCCAAAAGACTTTTGCGAAGCGGCCGAAGGGACGTGGGAAGTGTTGCCGTGTTGATGATCGTCTCGCTTGTGATGGCAACTGGTTTAAGCAAGCCAGTTTGGGCAGCGATTCCTTACTTGCAAATGGCCCAACATCCGTTTCGCTGGTTGGCGGTCATGTCGACCGTTGTGCCAATCCTA
This sequence comes from Pyrinomonadaceae bacterium, assembly GCA_050748205.1. GTDB lineage: Bacteria > Acidobacteriota > Blastocatellia > Pyrinomonadales > Pyrinomonadaceae > PSRF01. Next base: position 23,611 of record JBOGOU010000484.1, read on the forward strand.
ATGGCGGCGACGATGCCCCTGTGGCTGAAAACGTTTCGCGGTCAAAAGCGATTCATCGCGCTGGCGATGGCGGGTCTGGTGTTGATCTCTGTCACTTTCACGGCATCTCAAGTTATCCGCGCCGCAAGGTACTTATCTCGTTCAGAGTTTGAACAGATCATAAGACCGCTAAACGAATCACCAAGCATTGTGCAATGGCTGCCGGTATGGGCCAGCGCCGCGTCACAAGGGAAGCCGTCCTACGAAAAGATTCCACCTCTCCGCAACAGCGCACAAGTCGAGGCTGGGCAAAGATCGGTGGGGGTGGTTTCCTGGCAAGCATTGAAGCGAACTTTCCAGGTAGACCCGGGCGAAGAGATCGAGGCCCGGATCCGTACTCTTTATTTTCCTCATTGGGTCGCAGTTGGGAACGGCCAGGCGCTGGCAACACGTCCAGCAGCAGATGGGGCCCTCCTGGTCTCATTACCAGCGGAGGCAGTAACGGTAAGTCTTGAGTTTCGGGAGCCCGGTCGCACCAGAGTCTTTGCAGTCATAAGCGCAATTTGTTGGACATTGCTTTGCTTGCTTCTTATATTTGGTTCGTTCAATCGAATGCGTCGTGAACACTAATCCACTGAGCCAAGCAAAAGGACACGCCCGACCTATTGAAAGCCAGAAGATGACCCTCGCACTTCGCTCGATAAAGTTTTTCCCAGCCTTCAGGAGATCCGCGCCGGAGGTAGAATAGTGATCTGGCGTATCTCGGCGATCGCACTTAACGCTTTTCGAGAAGCCGTTCGCGATCGCGTGCTCTACAACCTTGTCCTTTTCGTGCTGCTTCTCACTGGTGCGGCGATATTTATTGGCGAGCTTTCGGGCGGACAGGAAAGAAAGATTATCGTCGACCTGGGTCTCAGTGCGATGCTGCTATTTGGTGTATTCATCGCGATTTTTGTGGGCGTTGGGCTGGTATACAAGGAGATCGAACGGCGCACGATCTACGCAATTTTTGCAAAGCCCGTCACGCGCGGCGAGTTTATTATCGGAAAGTATCTGGGGCTCGGTTTGACTTTACTCGTCAACGTCCTGGTGATGGGCGCCGGCGTCTCAGCAGCGCTGATTTACGTGAGCCGCGGATGGGACTCGCTGGCAATCAGCATCTGGCCGGCAATACTGCTTATCTATGTGGAGTTGATGATTCTGACGAGCGTCGCGCTTCTCTTCTCTTCTTTCTCATCGCCCGCGCTTTCTGCTCTGCTGACCTTCTTCGTGTTCATCATCGGCCACTTCAGCGCCGATTTAAAGACTCTGGCGACTTCGATGGGCAGTGTCGGCGCGCGCTGGCTTTTTGGAGTTCTCTATTATCTTCTGCCCAATCTGGCAAACTTGAGTTACATAACACCGGCCGCGCACGGTCAATTGCCCCCAGCCGCGAACGCTCTGGCTGTTGTGGTTTACTCCCTGATTTACATTGTCGTAATTCTGGCAGCTGCCACACTTATCTTCAGCCGACGTAACTTCAAATGAAGCAGAACTGGATCAAAGGCGATGGCTTACTGTTGCTAACCGTTCTGATCGGACTTGTAAGCGTAGTCGGTCTGTTGCGTTGGATCGATGCCCATCAACCGTCTGCTGATCTGAGCTTCGAGGAAGAAAACCGCTACCTCAATGCCCCAACTGTCAAGCGAATGAGTCTGGGATTCAACGGCCTTGCCGCCGACTGGTACTGGATGCGTTCGCTCCAGTATGTCGGACGCAAGATCATCAACCTTCCTGAGAACGTGCAGATCGACAACCTGGGCCAGCTCAACCTGAAATTGCTGGTGCCACTTCTCGATGCGACTACGACGCTCGATCCGCAATTCATGGAACCTTACCAGTATGCCGCAGTGGTTCTCCCTGAAATCGATGTGCAGGAAGCAATTCGCATCACGAGGAAAGGCATCGCCGCAAATCCGTCTAAGTGGAAGCTCTACCACCATCTCGGTTACATCTACTGGCAACAGAAAAATTTTAAAGCAGCAGGGGAAGCTTATGGCGAGGGCGCTAAACTTGCCGGAGCGCCGGCGTGGATGGAGGCTATGAAGGCCCGCATGGCCGGCGAGGGAGGCAGTCGGGCCACTGCGCGCGAGATTTATCTGCGAATGTACGAGCAAGCTGAAGATAAGCAGGTGAAAGAAATGGCCCGCCGGCACTTGATGGAAATCGCTTCGCTAGACGAACGAGATGCGATGCGCCGGCTGATGACTGCGCACAAAGCCAGAACCAGGCGATGCCCGTCCTCATGGCGTGAGATCGAAGGTGTTCTGCGCGCCTTCGGCTTGAAGCTCGATTCTTCCGGTGCTCCAATCGATCCGGCGGGAACTCCCTACCTGCTTGTCAAAGACAAGTGTGACGTCAAGGTTAACCCTGAATCTGAAGTACCACACAATGAGTGAATCAACGATGTCAGTGGTCGAGATAGACAATTTGACGAAAGACTATGACGTCGGATTCTGGCGCAAACGCAAAGTGCGCGCGCTCGACGGTCTTTCGCTCACGCTCAATCGTGGCGAGATCTTTGGTTTCCTTGGCGCGAACGGCGCGGGGAAAACGACTACTCTAAAGCTTTTGATGAGGCTGATCTTTCCCACCAGTGGTCATGCTCAGATCTTAGGCCATGACATTGCCGACGTCGCGATGCACAGTCAAATTGGTTACTTACCCGAAAACCCATACTTCTACGACTACCTTACGGCGCGCGAATTCCTCGAGTATTGCGGTCAACTCTTCGGCTATCAGACAAGCGAGCGTAGAAAACGCGCTACCGATCTGCTGACTCGCGTTAGTCTCGATGAAAAATCCTGGAGCGTGCAGCTAAGAAAGTTCTCCAAGGGCATGTTGCAACGAGTCGGGCTGGCTCAGGCCCTGGTCAACGATCCGGAAGTTATTTTTCTCGATGAGCCAATGAGCGGACTGGATCCAGTTGGCCGTCGCGAAGTGCGAGACCTTATCGCCGGTCTGCGCCAGGAAGGCAAAACCGTCTTCATGTGTTCGCACATTCTTTCGGACATCGAAGTGCTTTGCGATCGAGTGGCGATCCTGAAGCGCGGCCGATTGGCACATGTCGGCAACCTTGACGATCTTCGCCAGCGCGCGGGCGATCGCAATCGCGTAGAGGTCGTAGCAACAAGCACCGACGCCACAACATTCAGTCTGCATGCGCCCCAGGCTAACCAGTATGAAGTAACTTCAACGGCGAGCGGGGTGCGGATCGAGGTTCCGGACGAGAGAGATGTCGATGAAGTGATAACGGCTTTGCGACGAGCCGGAGGGAAACTGGTATCGGTGCAACCGATGCGGCAGTCACTCGAGGAACTCTTTATGGATGATTAGCTTGGAAGTTATCGTCGGAAATAACCTTAGCTGGACTCCGGTAGTCGTCAAACCAAACACCTGACCATGTGCCGGCAATTTATCGTCATTGTCTTACTAACTTATCCTTGGGAATTCTCGGTAGGCTTCTTACTGTTTGAACTTGAAGCCAGTAACTTCCATACGGATCTTTGCGCGGTCATCAGCGTCTGTCATGCCCTCAAGCCGCATGGCAACTAGCATCGTTTTATTCGGTTCCAGCTGAGGTTGTTTGGTGGGAATCACAACCACGGTTCGCTCCTTCACGGTCTTGCCTTGATGATCAACCACTGCTGCCTTAATCTCCAGACCGTTGATTGTTCGACCGGTGAAGTTGCGCACCGTTGTTTGCAGATTCATCACGATGTCGCCCAGAGCACGTTTCGCCTCGTCGGCTTCTGGCGGATCGAGAACTATCTTCGCTCGGAATTGCTCAAACTCTGGTGAGCCGGCGCGAATGGCTCCTTCCAAGACTGGTTCGGCGTTGCTCCCACCGCTGGCGCGCATCAAGAAATAGAAAACGACAGCAATGCCCACAGCGGCAATCACAGCGACAAGGATGATTACTTTGCGCCGCGAATCGTCAGAAGCGTCCGAACCTTTTTCAGAGGCAGCCATATTTGGTGGGCCTGAATTGTAGAATCGTAAGATTAGTTTTGCAATCCCTGGAAACTGACGTGGCACGCGCATCTTGCGCGTGATCCCACGTGCGAGACGCCCGTGCGCCACTCATTGTCTCGTCGAAACGAGGCGGGTAATCAGTTCTTCGAGCTCGCTGTAGTCTATCGGCTTGGTTATGTAGGCATCGCAACCGGAGGCCAGAGCCTCGGCGTGAAAATCAGCACTGTCGTGAGCGGAAACTGCAATGATTGGAATCCTGCCTAGTTCCGGCAATTGACGAATTTGCCGCGTCGCGGCCAATCCGTCGATGATTGGCAGACTCAAATCCATCAGAATTATGTGAGGATGCTCGCGCACGGCCACGCGCACCGCTTCCACACCGTTTATCGCTTCGGCAACAACGTACCCGCTCATCTCAAGGAGTCTTCGCATCATGAAGCGGTTATCTTCCGTGTCCTCAACGAGCAAGACGCGCGCGGGACCCGGTGTTTTACCGGCCTGCCCAGCGTCTCTGGTTCGGGTCCGTTCTGTTTCCACAATCAAGTTCCTAAATTACCTCTAAGTTGTTGAATTCACTGTATCACTAGAATACGCAGGAGCTTTTTGCTAAGATGCCGCATCGAAATACGACAGATCGAACCCGATGCTCCGGGTTCAATTCATACACCTGGCTATCCCCCAAAAAGCTCTTCCAGTAATCAGGCCAGTGGGTTGGAAGCGACTAGCACCTAAGGATGAAGCCGTTATTGTCGAAGCCACAGGATAGCGACTCTCTGCAAACCTTGGGGCGAGCCTCTGTTCAGATCGTTCACGATCTCAAAAACCAGCTAAATGGTCTCAAACTGTATGCCACATTCCTGCGCAAGCGCTTGGAGAAGGGCGAACGGCCGGCTGACGAGATGGAAACTGTGAACAAACTCATAGTCGGCCTGGATCGTGCGGCAAACGATCTCTCAACTCTCGTGCAGTATGGTCGTCCTATAGAGCTTCGGAAGCAATCGAGCATCGATATTCAGAAGATAATGCGAGGGGTAGCGGTTACTCTTTCTGGAGGACCGCGCGCGACTGGCCACCTGACCGGGTCAATGGTCATCGAGGGCAACTCCCTTCCCCTAACCGGCGAATTCGATCCTGCGGTTTTAGCCGAGGCCCTCAAGTCAATTTCCGTGGGGGCTCTGAAGATGCAGGGCGGCGACGAAAATCGGACACTACGGGTCAGCCTAAGGAAAGAATCAGGCGATACCGATGTGGCGGTTATCGAATGGCACGGGCTAGACAATCTGGATCACGACCCGTTTCGGTCTTTTGCCGGCAGCGACGAGATTCGCATGTCGCTTGCAGCCAAAGTGATAGAGGCGCACGGTGGTTCAGCTGAGCCGCGAAGCGGTTCGTTGAGCGTTCGTCTTCCGCTTACCTGCTAAATGGAGTTTTACGCGTCGCAGAAGTATTTAGGGAAACATGAACATGACAGCCACAGCTACGTTCAAGGAGGAGACTAAGGTGGAGAACAAAGACGTGCGGATTCTGGTAGTTGACGATGAGCCCATGATGGCGGATTCGTTGAAACAGAACCTTATGGAAGAAGGCTTCGCGGTCGACACTGCAGCAACAGGTGCCGAAGCTATCGAGCTTTTCGATCAGGGGGGCCACCATCTTGCTATTTGCGATTTGCAACTCCCAGACATGGATGGTCTTGAGGTCATGCGGCATATGAAGGATGCGCGACCGACCACTGAAGTAATCGTAGTTACCGGCTATGGTTCGGTTGCGCGTGCAGTGGAAGCCACGAAGGCCGGCGCTTTCTATTTTGTCGAGAAGCCTTTCGATTTTGAAGAGATACAACCGCTGGTCGACAAAGCGCTGGAGCGACGCGAGTTGGTTGCCGAAACCGCGAACATGCGGCGACAACTTTCTACGCGCGCGGAGTATTTCAACATCATCGGCGCGGCAAAGCCCATGCAAACCATCTACGAAACGATAGAGTCGGTTGCCAAATCCGACGCCAACGTGCTCATCGTGGGAGAGTCAGGCACGGGTAAGGAATTGATCGCCAACGCCATCCACTACAACTCTCTTCGCTCAAAGAAACCCTTTATCAAGGTGAACTGCGCGGCATTGCCGAAGGAGCTAATCGAATCGGAACTCTTCGGCCATACAAAGGGCGCTTTCACGGGCGCCCATGCGGATAAAGAAGGGCTGGTACAGCACGCGGCCGGTGGATCGTTGATGCTCGATGAGATCGCGGAAATGCCTGTGGAGTTGCAACCCAAACTCTTGCGCGTGTTGCAGGAGAGAAGCTATCGAAAGATCGGTTCGGAGAAGACCTATGCAGTCGATTTCCGCCTTATCTCATCGACAAACCGGCCGCCCGCCGACGCGATTCGTGACGGACTGCTCCGTGACGATCTCTTCTATCGCATTTCCACCATCACTATTCACGTTCCGCCTCTGCGTGAACGCAGCGAAGACATTCAGCTCTTAACCGAGCACTTTCTCCATATGTACGCCCAGAAGTATGAGCGGCCGATCACCGGTGTTTCGCAGGCGGCATACCAGCGTCTTTTTGGACACAGCTGGCCCGGCAACGTACGCGAATTGCAGAACGTAATCGAACGAGCTGTGTTGTTAGCCAAGGCCAACCGAATTGAACCGATTGATTTGCCGTTTGACAATGGATCGCTTCCAGAGGGAGGCGTTCAAAGCCCTGGCTGGGATGTTCCGCCAAATATGACGCTCGAGGACATTGAGCGTCTCGTAATTGAGAGGACGCTCCAGCGCACTGGAGGAAACAAGCAGGCGGCGGCAAATCTTCTGGGAATTTACCGGCCGCGGCTTTACAGCAAGATAAGAAAGTACAATATTGACGTAGGTGGTCTAGTGCAGGCTTCCTGATCAAATTGCTTTAGCCGTCGCCCGCATTCCAATCCCATATTCTTGTTAAGTAGCGGAACTGCTATCTGGTAGATCCTTGCGGCTACTTGATTGACCTAGCTCTAAGAAAGGCATATCGTGCGGGTGCTCAGGCCCAGTCCTCTGCGATTTAGGCTCCCTAACCTCAACATTCTTCCTAAGGAGAATCGAAGTGAGACTTAGAAGTAAACTATCGCCAATCGTAATTCTCACAATTCTTTGTGTCCTCGCGCTCATTTTCACGAACGCCTTTATCAGCGTAACTCGAAGCCAACCTCAAAAGTCTCGCGAAAAAAGCGAACCAAAAAAGTTGGTTGAGGCAATAAGACGTGGCGGGTATCGCGAAGCAGCAAAATTGAAAGGTCATTACGTAGGTACGGCAGATCCCAACTGGGATTGGGCGAACTTCAATCTCGAAGAGCTCACAAAGAGGAGTGCGGCCGTCATTGTAGGAGTGCCTCAAACCAGTATTGCGCAGCTTTCGCCCACAGGCGATCAGATTACCACGAATTACACGGTCAAAGTGGAGAATGTAATTAAGGGAAATCTCGCTACGAGTAACATCGTGGAGGTTAGCTTGCTTGGAGGACGGGTGGAGTTTGAAGACGGGACAAGTGCAGAGATTCAAACCCCCGACTTTGAACGAATGCAGAATGGCAAGAGATATTCTGTTCCTATACGCGAACCGAAACGGCAGCGAGATCTTCTTGCTAACGGGCTGCCCTCAAGGCTTGTTTGAGCTCGCCAGTGACGGCAAAGTCAAGCCACATGCCCGACCCACTGACCAGGTCGCGAAGGAAATTGAGTATAAGAGCATAGATAGCTTGCTTGGGGAGCTTCGCATGTATGCTGAGCGATGGCCTAAATCTTCGGGCTGTTGCAATTAAAGTGTCTCAACCAACGACCCTTAAAGGCAGCAAAAGCCTCAGCGCCTTTTAGGATTCTGACCTCTCAAGGAGACATTCTCATGATTCCCAGCATAACAATCAGGCATCATCGAATTGTCACTAGGCCAATCAAACTCATAACAATTGGTCTTGTTATGCTGGCCTTTCTTATCGTGCTCACGCCTGGACTTGCTCAACAATGCAAACCATTGGATTGAATGACTAGGTTTGTTAACGAACCGCGTGATTCTGATGGAAACATTCACATAAGCGTTAATTATGCTGCCGGAGGTGTAGTACCCGATCCAACCATAAGACAAGCGATGGAAGCGGCAATCGCCGAATGGAATCTTTTCGGCGCTACGTCTATGGCAGGATACGAATCACAACGGGATCTCTGAAGCGTCAGAGCTAAGTACTTTGCCGCAACTCGGATTAAAAACCATTCACCTTGATTACAAGACATCAAGACGAACCGACCAGCATGGAAATCAATTCCGCTACCGTGCGAAGGTCAAAGACAACCAGGACGCCCAACTAGGGCGCCGGGCTTGGGATGTGTTTCTTGTACTTGGTCCTTAGCCACAAACCTCAATAACTTTCGTTACCGGGCCGTATTCAATCTGAGCCATATCCGCCTTGGCTAGACTGGCACCAAAAAGGATAAGGCCCGGCGGCTCTTCATTAAGGCACGGTCGAGCAGAACAAATTGCGAGATCTCGGGTATGTGAATACTACGGGATCGGACCGCTGAATACACTTGTGGTCACGCTGCCGTGCTCGCTGTTGTTCGTCCCTCAACTGCCTCAACTCCTGACGGGTAAATCCGTCACAAGCCGTCAACGGTAAGGTTGACGCCTTTGCAGGTTATTGTTATTAAATACGTTCGCACTAGACTAGAAAGCACAATATTGACTTTAATTCGCTTGTTTCAGCCTAAGGACATCGAACTTAACTGAATGCGCAAGTCAATCTTTGAACGATAAAAGTGACCACCGTGGTCACTTTATTTTTGCATGGCGGAGATCAGCGTCATTACCTCTCCTGAATGAAGGCTATTAAGACCGAGAATCTTCCAGGCGGACGCTTAACGAGCATTGATGCTCTGCGTGGAATTGCCGCGCTTGGTGTCGTGCTCTATCACGTTCTGCTACAGACGAACAATGCTGTACCGGCGAATCTCTTCAAGTGGCCCGTCAAATTGGTGCAGTTTCTCAGCTCATTCGGATATATAGGGGTATTTCTTTTCTTTGTGATATCGGGATTCTGCATTCACTTGCAGTGGGCGAAAGAGCGCGCGGCGCGACAATCACAGCAGATAAAGTTTGGCAGTTTTTGGAAGCGCCGCATCCGGCGGCTTTACCCGCCTTACCTGATTGCCCTGGCGCTTTTTCTAGGACTAACGGCTCTAACGGCTGGCGTTAACGTCACGCACTTTCTTGTCTACGACGTCGTGATGCATCTGCTGATGCTTCACAACCTCGATCCGCAAACCTGCTACAGCATCAACGGGGTCTTTTGGACTCTGGCAATCGAAGAACAGCTATATCTGGCTTACTTCCTGCTGCTCTTCCTGCGCACACGTTGGGGTTGGGGACCAACGTTGATAATTTGCGGACTCGCCCGTGTTTTCTGGTTTTTCTTTAGCCATTTTGCCTGGCTGGCGACAGGAGCGGGCATTCCAGTTCCCGAAGCCGCCGCCTCACACTGGTTCACGTGGGCGCTGGGAGCGATAGCCGTGGAGGCGTCGTTTGGATTGGTTCAGCTACCGAAATGGTGTCGGAACATCTGGCTTGGAGGGTTGGCCATCGTCTTGGCTTCGGCGACGTCGGCAGGATTACCGCTGATTCAGAAGGATACCCTAGCGCATGACCTTGGCTGGCTCTTGATGCATCCAGCCTGGGGACTCGGTTTCTTCATTCTGGTAAATCGCTGTGTGCAGGCTGAGAAGTCCTGGCTTCCGGCCTTGCGCAAACCTCGGCTGATCACGCTGCTCGCCTCGATTGGAGTCTTTTCCTATTCGCTTTACCTAACGCATGAATTGGTCATCATGCAATCATGGCAGTTCGTCTTCGCATCGCTGCCTTCGATTGTGAATGCCCTGTTAATCGTCACTCCTGCTACCGTCGCGTTTGCGTGGTTGTTCTTCCAGTTCTGCGAGAAGCCTTATATGAGGAAGACGGCAGGAGGCAGAAGGCAGGAGGCAGTTGCAGGGGGCAGTAAGCAGGTGGCAGTTGGTAGGAGGCAGGAGCAAGGCCAGGAAGCCCTCGAACCGAGAATGCTAGCGCTCAACGTTGGAGCCGAGTCTGAGGTGTAGAAAAGAGGGGCTCCAAACTCCTGTGCTTTGCTCATGC
>JBOGOU010000485.1:0-14178 GCA_050748205.1 Pyrinomonadaceae bacterium
GGGGGCAAGCCCACCTTCCTGACCTGCAAATTACCGTTATTTCCATTTCCATTTGGCACTCTACACCAGTTTGAATTCGCGAACGTTCAGCAAATGACTAAATGGAAAATGTCCCGGTCGCTACCACTGCTCGGTTCTGATGTCTGAAATATCTTGACTCTGCCAGTAGCCCTAAACTATGTTCGCGCAACCGGACCAGTTTTTTCGCCCTGATCAGAGTAATAAAGTCTAGCGTGGATCAAGGACGGGTATGAGCTGCTCGATTGTCACGGCGCTTGCAAAAGTCACGAGTTGCGTCGTCCTGTTTGCTACCTGCCTGCCCAATGCGCGCATCACACCAGCCCCTGGGGCAATCAACCAGCAAGACTTAAAACTGTGGGCTTTGCGGCCTAGGTCCAGAACTTCAACCGCCGTGGAAGCCGCCAGGATAATCGGCAAGATTGCGTTCGCCAGCGATCGTGATGGCAACTTTGAGATCTACGTAATGGATGCGGACGGCGGCGGACAGACGAGCTTGACGGAGAATCCGGGTGAAGACTATTGCCCCGCCTGGTCGCCCGATGGTCAGAGACTGGCCTTTGTCAGCACTCGGGATGGCAATGCGGAGATCTACGTAGTGAATTCCGATGGCACAGGGCAGACCAGGTTGACCAACAACACCGCCAGTGATCTGGCTCCGGCCTGGTCGCGGGACGGGTCGCAAATTGGATTCGTGACAAACCGCGATGGAAACGATGAGATCTACGTGATGAACGCCGACGGCAGCAATCAAACAAATCTCACCAATAACCCGGGCGACGATGCGTCTTTCTCATTCTCGCCCAACGGATTGATGATCGCCTTTTCAAGCACGCGCGAAGACAGCAACTTTGAGATTTATTCGATGAGCTCAAGTGGTGCGGGCGTAAGCCGGCTGACGAACTCCGCGGGAGACGATATCAATCCTTCGTGGTCCTCCCAGAAGATCGCATTTCAGAGTAATCGCGACGAGAACGACGAGCTTTATTCAATGTCCGCCGACGGACAGAATCAAGTTCGCTTGACCAACAACACTGAATTCGACATCGATCCCTCCCAGCTTGCTGATGGATCCAGGATCGCGTTCTCAACTAGTCGTGATGATAACCTCGAGATCTACTTGATGAATGCTGACGGAAGCGGCCTGGTCCGGTTGACGAATAATAACGCCGCTGACCTTCAACCTGCTCTGCAGCCGAATGGGGTGATTCCTCCTCCGCCAGCGCCTGGCGCAGCTACGGTGCAGTTCAGCTCAATTAACTTCAATATCAGCGAGGGCGGCGCGTTCGCTACCCTGTCAGTCATCCGAACCGGCGACACCAGCGGCATCTCGACCGTTGACTTTGCCACGGTTAATGGCAGCGCTACGAACCGGTCAGACTACGCCTACCGCTCTGGCAGCCTGAGCTTCAATCCGGGCGAAACAACTAAGAGCTTCAGCGTGCTGATCACTGATGACGTCTTTATCGAAAATGATGAGACGATTACGACAACGCTCAGCAATCCTACAGGTTCTGTTCTGGGCAGTCTCAACACGACGACGTTGACGATCGTTGACAACGACACGGCGCAATTGACCCAGAATCCGATGGATAACGCCCGGTTCTTTGTAAATCAGCACTACGTAGATTTCCTGAACCGCGCGCCAGATCAGGCGGGCCTGGATTTCTGGACAAATGAAATCACTAGCTGCGGCAGTAACCTGCCGTGCCTGGAGGTGCGGCGCATCAACGTCTCAGCCGCCTTCTTCCTCTCGATTGAGTTTCAGGAAACAGGCTACTTGGTATACCGGATCCATAAAGCTGCTTTCGGAAACCTACCCGGTGCGCCCGTCCCCATCAGGCTGAGGGAGTTTTTGCCTGATACGCAGAAGATTGGGGTCGGTCTAGTCGTGGGGCAGCCAGGCTGGGAGCAAGTGTTAGAGAACAATAAGAAAGCGTTCGCGGCTGACTTTGTCATGCGGTCTCGCTTCGCCGCTGCATTTCCGACAACGATGACCCCTGCCCAATTTGTTGATGCGCTCTACGCAAATGCCGGGGTTACACCCTCAGCCGCAGAGCGCGCGGCGGTCATCAGTGAGTTTGGCGGTGCGACCACGGCCGCGGACACCGCTGCGCGAGCGCGTGTGCTGCGCCGCGTGGCGGAAAACTCGGTTCTGGCCAGACAGGAATTCAACAAAGCGTTCGTGCTGATGCAATACTTCGGATACTTGCGGCGCAATCCGAACGATGCGCCTGACACTAACTTCGATGGCTACAACTTCTGGCTGGCGAAGCTCAATCAGTTCAATGGAAATTTTGTGCAGGCCGAGATGGTAAAGGCATTCATCATCTCCATTGAATACAGGCAAAGGTTTGGACCAGGAAATTAATATGACCTATATGACCTATAGGACCGATACAATGCCCCTACCATGCAGAGGAGTTACATGATGCGATTCGTGAGACTAAAGCTCCCTATTACTATTTTGTTATCGCTGATCATGATCGCCATCGTTCTGGCCCCCATCACCCGACTTGACGCTGCCGACCACGGTGACGCGCCTTTGACCGCTCACGATCTTGGGGCCGATCTAAACGACGTCTATATGTTCCGTGATCCTAATGATAACTCGCGTCTGATTCTGATCATGACGGTGCATGGATTCATCGTTCCCGGTGAGGCCTCAAATTTCGGGATCTTCGACCCGGCAATTCGCTACCGGTTTGAGATCGAGAATACGGGGGATGCCAAGCCTGACGGCGCCATCGATGTGCGCTTCTCGCCGCGCGTGGCAGTTGGTGGTGTTCCGCAGGCGCAGACAGCAACCATCAATCTCCCAAACGGCAGAACTTTTACCGCCCCATCGACCAACTCAAGCAATACCGCCGATGTTGCGCCCACCCCGGTGCTGACAACGGATCCACAAACCAGCGTAACGCTTTTTGCAGGCTTAACAGACGATCCGTTCTTTTTTGACATTCCGGCGTTTGGTCGTTTCAACGCATCGATCAGGGCGGGTGCGCCAAATCCTGGCGTGTTTAGTCGTGGTCGTGACACATTCGCAGGTTACAACACAATGGCTATTGCGTTGAGCATGCCCATGTCACTCATTCGAGGAAACGCTAATCAAATTGGGGTGGTGATAGAGACTCAGCGCAGGACTCCACAGTTTTACAACTCGCGTACAGGCGAAGTGGCGGGCGCGGGACGGTGGACCAACGTGGATCGCATGGGAAATCCGGCAGTCAACGTGGTACTGGTGCCTTTCAATCAGAAGAATACCCATAACGCCGGATCGCCTGTCGACGACGCCAACCGGCGTTTTTGGCCTGGAATTCTTGATACGCTGCAGAACTTCTATCGAACTGACGCTACCAGTATCGCAATTTTTGAGGATCTCATTGTCGACAGGGGAGATTATTTGCGCTTGGATCTTACTGTGCCCAATACCGGCGCCAATCCGGAAGCGCAGTTTCCGAACGGACGAAGATTAACGGACGATGTCGTCGACATCCTCAACTTTTTAATCAATAACAGGCAGCCTCTTCCAGACAACGCGAACGGCAATGACGTGCCGCTCAGGAACATTTTTCCGTTCCTGGCGCCGTCACACCAGCCCCGACCGCCTGGCACGACTGACGATAGTACGCGCAATTAGGAATTGAACCTTGTACTTCAACCACCGCTCAAGCTTTGAACGTAGTGTGGTAATTTGTTTGTTTGTGCTTCGTGTGCTCTGGAAATAGGCCCACGTTTCTTGCTGTTTGTGTAAGGCCTTGACTGAGGTAGATTCAAGTTTGAAGTGCAACATGTATTTTTTTGGCCGAAAAGGCGCCGACTGGTTTGCTTCTCGGTGTTCTCCGTGTCTCCGTGGTAAAAAAAACCGTTATTCACCACGGAGACACGGAGTGCACTGAGAACAGCGCTTTTCGATTTTCTATTCCGCGTTTACCGCGTTTATCCGCGGCTCTTTAGGCGTCTTCCACCGTCGCTGACGCGACGGAATTGTCACTTTGACTCAATATCCGGCGTTGAATGCCGGCTAAACTCATGCGGACGCTACGCGTCGAAAAACAAACCGGAAATGATGTTTCATACTGATCGCGAATGTTGCACTTCAAAGTTGAATTCGCGCGACATAAACGATCCACGAAACTACACAAACCAACACGAAGATTCCGTTAGTGTCATTTCGTGTGATTTCGTGGATCGTATTCGACGCCAGATTTGGTTGGATTAAGACAGCCCGGAACGAAGGTGCGATTTTAGGTTCAATTGACCTGATGAAACAGTGCGGACTCAAACCGATCTCCCTTGCGCTCTTTTCGCTTCTCCTGGTCTCGACGTTCGCGTGTGGCCGCAAGCCAGCCCTTACCGTTTCCACTTCCGTTCCTAGTTCTCCGGAGGCATCGCCCGCGACCGTGCCTCGACCCGGCAAAGAGACCACCATGATGGCGGTGCGCTTTCTGGAGGGTCGGGTCAAAGACGATCCAGACGACATAGTTGCGCTCAACAAGCTCTCCGGTTATTACCTTCAGCTCCATCGCGAGACCGATGACGTGAACTATCTGGAGTTGGCTTTGCGATCGGCCCGAGGCTCGCTCCAAGTACTTCCAGTCGACCAAAATCTTGGCGGCTTGCGTGCGCTTTCACTGGCCGAATACGAGACGCACCACTTCTCCTCGGCGCGCCATCACGCAAAGGAATTGACTGAATATGAGCCACGTCGCAGTCTCGGGTTCCAGTTGCTGGGCGATGCGTTGCTCGAGCTTGGGGATTACGACGGGGCGACGACGGCTTATAAACAAATGGAACGGCTCGATGGTGGCACCATTGCCACAGAAACTCGTCTGGCGCACCTGGCGCTGTTTCGCGGTGATTTGGCATCCGCGCGAAGGCGATACGCAGCCGCACTCGATCTGGCCAGGAAATCCTCGTTTCCATCTGCCGAGACCACAGCCTGGTGCCACTGGCAACTTGGTGAAGTCAGCATGGCGACCGGCGAATATGAAAGAGCGGAAGGCCATTATCGCGACGCGTTAGCCACATTTGCGGACTATCCACACGCAGTAACTTCACTCGCGCGGCTCCGCGCGGTCCGGGGCGACCTCAAAGGAGCAATTGAAGCGCTTGAAGACGTTGTTCGCAAACGTCCGGATCCAGTAGACGCGGCGTCGCTGGGAGATCTTTATAGGCTCGCCGGGAAGGAAGCCAATGCGGACCAGCAGTATTCCGCGGTGGAGCAGTTGAGCCAACTGAACACTCTGAATTCCGCCCTTTTCAACCGCCATCTGGTAATCTTTTGGGCCGATCACGATCTAAAGACGGACCAGGCGTATACACTTGCGAAGAAGGAGTATGAGACGCGACGAGATATTTACGGCGCGGACGCCCTGGCTTGGGCGGCGCTAAAGGCCGGAAAACTCGACGAAGCGCAGGCGACAATTAAAGACGCTCTGCGCTTGGGTACGCAAGACGCCCGACTGTTTTATCATGCAGGGATGATCGCGCGCGCTGCCGGTGATCGAATCACGGCGATGGATTTCCTGCGACGGGCAATCAAACTCAATCCGCACTTCGACCTCTGGCAATCCAGGATTGCCGCAGAGGCGCTCAAGGAAGCGTCGGCTACGGCTGCAGACTGATGAACTGCGTTCGCCGCCATTGATGCTAGAACCAAACCACACTCGGGCGCTATGGCGCGCTCTGCTGCTCGTCGCGGTTGTCACGGCGGCAGCAGCGGGTGTTTTGGCTCAGAGCCGGGGGCGAATCACCGGCAAGGTGCGCAATGACGCCGGCGGACCGGTAGCCGCAGCCGTCGTCCTGGTGACGAATCAGGTAACGACGCGCGGTAAACGAGTCAGAACGAACACTGATGGGAGCTATTCAGTTCAAGTCTCTGCGGGCGCGTATCGTGTCAGCGTGGAAGCGCCGCATGTGGCAAAGTTTCAGAATGACAAGGACTATGGGGAATTTGCCATTCCCCGTGGCGACGTTCTCGAAAATGTGATCGTCGAAGCCGGAAAAGATACGGCCCTGGATTTTGTAGTGGAAGTTCAGAAGCCTGAGCCTGTCTCTCCGCCACCCTCAGACAAGCCAACCGGCTACGCGGGACAAGAGACTGTACCTTCAGAGCCGCAGAAAAAGCCCGACCGGCGTGAAGCGCGGGATCGTTGGCGGATAGGGTTTCCCGAATACGACCGCTATGGAGATCGAGGTGCTCGAGGCCGAGACATTCCATTCACGCGTGGGCACTGGTTGGATCCTTACAATCAGAGCGTCTTGAAAGGCGACTACCCGATCAAGGGTAACAAGCTATTCATGGTTCTTTCCGCCGTCAGCTCGACCGGGATTGAGTTGCGGCGGGTGCCGACATCATCGGATGTAAGCACCGACGAGCCAATAAGCGGCGAATTCTTCGGACAGCCGGAGCAGCTTGCCGCGAGCGAGACGCTCCAGTTCACCTTTGAGCTCTTTCACGGCGATACCACCTTCAAGCCGCGCGACTGGGCCATCAAGATCTCGCCGACATTCAGCTTGCCCAATTACCTGAACGCACGCGAGAACGGTGTGGTTAACATCGACGTACGACGGGGGACGAATCGCACGGACACGCACATCTCGCTCGAAGAGGCATTTGCTGAAGTGAAACTAGCAGATATCAATGCCAACTACGACTTCGTTTCAATCCGGGCAGGAATTCAGCCGTTTGTTTCTGATTTTCGCGGATTCGTTTTCTCAGATAATAATCTCGGCGCGCGCCTTTTCGGAGCATTTGACAACAACCGTTATCAATTCAATGCCGCTTACTTTTCAATGCTCGAAAAAGACACGAACAGCGGGTTGAACCGCTTCGACACGCGTCACCAGAACGTCTACATCGCAAATCTCTTTCGTCAGGATTTCATCCGCAAGGGCTACACGATCCAGGGCAGTCTTCATTACAACGACGATCGGAACAGTATCGAGTTTGACCGAAATGGTTTTCTGGTCCGCCCATCTTTGATCGGCGATGTTCGACCGCATTCGATCAACGTCGGTTACATCGGCGTTAATGGTGACGGTCACCTGGGACGATTGAATCTCACAAACTCCTACTACTATGCCTTCGGCCGCGACAGTCGAAACCCGATTGCCGGGCGAAGCGTGCGGGTGAAGTCACACATGGCGGCGGTCGAAGCTTCCGTCGATCGCGATTATCTGCGGTTTAAGGGCTCTTTTTTTTGGGCCCAGGGTGATACGAATCCGACAGACGCGAAGGCGACGGGCTTCGATGCGATCTTCGACGACCCAAACTTTATCGGCGGCCAGTTTTCGTTCTGGAACCGTAACGGCATACGTCTCACGCAAACCGGCGTAGGCCTGGTCCAACCCAACAGCGTTTTGCCGAGCTTAAGGAGCAGTAAGATCCAGGGACAGTCAAACTTTGTGAACCCCGGAATCTTCATCTATAACGCCGGAGTCGACGTTGAAGTCACACAGCGTATCAAAGCTGTCTTCAATGCCAACTATTTGCGTTTTCATCGCACCGAGTCGCTGGAGTACATTCTCTTTCAAAACCGCATCCGTCATGACATCGGATTCGATTACAGCCTCGGCGTCGCTTATCGTCCATTTCTGGTAAATAACGTGCAGATAACTTTCGGAGCTTCGACGCTGCAAACTGGCCGTGGCTTTCGCGACATCTTTACGGACCGCTCGCGCAACTGCCCGCCAAACGTGGGAGACTTCTGCGAGCCTGACGTGATAAATCCAAGCAAGCCGCTTTACTCGATGTTTGCGCAATTGAAGTTGATTTTTTGAGTTGCAGAAGCAGAGGCTGAACACAAAATCGATGAGGGATCACTCAACACAAAACCATTTGCGGTGGCCAATGGATCCTAAGCTCAACCTTGATGTACGACTCAGGCACAGAACCATTTGCGGACTCCCTCTAGTTTCGGTTGACGCATATGGCTCTGGGTTGCGTGGTTTCCTTTGTGTTGAGCTTTGGGATCCATTGGCTACTGCAAATCTTTATGAACTGGTTGTTTCCTATTTGCCCGTGGCGTTGAAGATATGAACGATAGGCTGAACCATAGTCAGATCGTTTTGATTGTGTTCCTATTTGTTTGCGGGTGCCTGGTTGTGGTTTGTTCACCCTCAGGTTTGACCGAAGGCTTACCGCAATATGCTGATCGTTCCAATCTGCATGAGGGGTCTTCAACGCCTACTCAATCGCCTCCAACTCCGAAACTCGAAGGGTGCGTCACCTGTCACGGTCAGATTGAGCCGATGCACAAGTATGGAACCACTGAGACGCTGGAAACACTCAAAGATGGAAAAGATGCTGTAGGACTCACGTGCACCGCTTGCCACGGCGGCAATCCCGTGCCGCGCAAGAATGGAGAGAGTTCATCAGAGATTACGCGTGTTAAGAATGAAGCACATGTGCGCCCGCGGTTCCCGGCAGAGTGGCAGCGCGATGGCAAGTACACGGGCGCCAACCCGGAGCGAAGTAATACCTTGCTCGCCCGCGAGAGCTGGGAGTTTGTACGCTTCGTTAATCCCGGAGACATTCGAGTCGCGTCGAGAACATGCGGTGGTTCAGGCTGTCATGATGTTGAATCCCGGAATGTCGCCCGCAGTATGATGACTCATGGCGCTATGCTCTGGGGAGCAGCCCTTTACAATAACGGCAGTTTCCCATTAAAGGATGCGCGTTTCGGAGAGAGCTACGGCGACACGGGCGCACCGCAGCGCCTGGTGCAAGCGCCGGAGCCCACCCTTGAGGCGCGTCGCACGAAAGGCCTGTTGGAGTTTCTAGACCCAATACCGCGTTGGGAAATTGCCCAGCCAGGTAATGTGCTGCGCGTGTTTGAACGCGGTGGCAAACGCCGGCTGGAAGTCGGTGTGCCGGATCGTGAGGAAGACCCCGGGAAGCCCGACAAGGGTTTAAGCCCGCGTGGATTTGGCTCAAATCAGCGCACTGATCCGGTGTTTCTGGGATTGCAAAAGACCCGCTTGCTTGATCCCACGCTAAATTTCCTTGGCACAAATGATCATCCAGGTGATTTTCGCTCCTCAGGGTGTTCGGCGTGTCACGTAATCTATGCAAATGATCGAGACCCTTCCCACTCTGCCTTTTATCATGAAGCCGGAAACCTGGGCCGTTCTAAGACAAGCGACGGCAATATTGGTAAGGACGAGTCTGGCCATCCGATAAAGCACCAATTCACCAGTCAGATTCCAACCTCTCAGTGCATGGTCTGTCACATGCACCCGGGGACCAACATGGTCGCCACATACCTGGGCATGACCTGGTGGGACAATGAGAGTGACGGCGACAAGATGTATCCCAAAGAGCAGCATAATCCCTCGCAGGATGAGGAACGCGAGAAGTTGGATCGCAATCCTGATGGATCGAGCCTGCGCGGTCTGTGGTCTGATCTCAACTTCCTTGCAAATACCGGCACGCCTGAATTCAACTCGTTGTTGAAGAACACACAGTTTGGTGATTCCCACGGTCACGGCTGGATGTTTCGAAAAATCTTCAAGCGCGATCGCAAAGGGAACCTGTTGGATCGGCAGGGAAGTGTCGTTTCGCCAGACGACCCGGAGAAGTTCAAGAAGGCTGTGCATCTCAACGACATTCACCTGGAGAAGGGCATGCATTGCGTTGATTGTCACTTCCGCCAGGACGCGCATGGAGATGGCAATCTCTATAACGAGCCACGCGCGGCGATTGAAATATCCTGCGAAGACTGCCACGGCACAATTCGTGAAAAGGCCAGACTCTTTACTTCCGGCCCTGCGGCAGTAGTCGCAACAGGTCAAGCCGCTGAACGTCGCAAGACTCAGAACCAGCCTCTCGTCGGTCAGGATCTCACACGTATCCGGGTGCGTGATGAGACAGGCGCAAAGATCCCGCTCTTTCAGAGGACGACTCGCGATCGACAGAAGAAGGACGAAAGCGGCAAAGACATCGATCTGAAGGCCGGCGACATCGTGCAAAACTCGATGGTAGTTCCTGGTCGCTGGTGGCGTGTCTCACAAACTGTTGACACGATCACTCCCGGAAGTTCTGACTACAATGAGAAATCGCGCTACGCCAAGACAATTCGCAAAGACAACGAAACATGGGGCGATGTGCCGAGCGATGATCAGAAACTCGCCCATCGCGATAGCGAAATGACATGCTTCGCCTGTCACTCTTCCTGGGTCACTAGTTGTTTCGGTTGTCACCTCTCGATGCAGGCTAATCGGAAGATGCCGAATCGACACAACGAGGGGGGTAACTCGCGCAACTTCACGCAATACAACTTTCAGGTTTTGCGCGACGACATCTTCATGCTGGGGCGCGATGGAACAGTCACCGGCAATCGCATTGCTCCAGTGAGGTCTTCCTCAGCCGTTCTTGTAAGCTCACAAAACCAGAATCGTGAGTGGATCTATTCGCAGCAGCAAACCACGTCGGCGGAGGGTTTTGCCGGACAGGCATTCAACACGCACGTGCCCCACACCGTGCGCTCGGAAGAGACGAAGGCATGTAGTGATTGTCACGTTGCCAGCCAAAACAATAACAATGCCTGGCTGGCCCAGGTGCTCCTGCAGGGGACCAACTTCGTCAATTTTATGGGACGGTATGTTTATGTGGCCGCGAATGAAGCGTTGGAAGTTGTTGTAGCCACGGAACGAGAGGATCCCCAGGCAGTCTTCGGTAGCACGCTGCAAAGGATTGCTTACCCCGACAACTACGAGAAGTTTGTTAATGGTGGCCGCGAACTGAAGGATTTCTATGAGCACGTTGGCAATCCGCGTGTGCTTCAGGTGCAGTTGCGGGGCGAGTATGCCTACGTGGCTGCCGGGGAGGGCGGCCTGCGTGTTTATGACATCGCGCAGATCGATCAGAAGGGTTTCTCGGAGCGCATCGTAACGGCGCCCGTGTCGCGCTTTGGCCAGAAGTTTTGGGTAAAGACGAAATATGCGACGGCGGTGGCAGCGCCCTCGACATTAGCCGTTGATCCGGCCCGCTGGCGATTAAGGGCGGACGGGACGATGATCGAGCCCGCAAGCGCCGCAAAGCTCAGCTCAGAGGACCGAAAGCAACTGCTCAACGAGGAACAACCTATTCACCCACTCTACGCCTATCTTTATGTCGCGGATACGTACGAAGGATTAATTCTGGTTAACGCTGCCACTTTGCTTGACGGTGATCCGCTCAACAACTATCTGAAGCGGGCCCTCGACCCAGCGAAGTATCCCAATGGGGCGTTCAATCCCGACGGACTTCTAAGTGGGTCGAACAACATTGTCATTGCCGGAAACTACGCGTATATCACAACCGATCGGGGTTTGGTTATCCTGAACATTGACGATCCACTCAAGCCGAGAATTGCGCAGAGCATTACCGGTCCGTTAAAGAACCCGCGCGCAATTGCGATCCAGTTTAGATACGGTTTCGTGGTGGATGACGAGGGACTGAAAGTCGTTGATTTAACGACTCCGGAACAGGCGCGTTTGGTGGACGGAGCCTTTGTGGCGCTTCCGGAGGCGCGAGATGTTTACGTCGCGCGAACGTATGCTTATGTAGCGAATGGCAAGGAGGGAATTGCAATTGTGGATGTCGAGCAGCCTGAAAAGCCGCGACTCGACCAGGTCTACAACGCCGAAGGGAAACTAAACGATGTGCATCAGGTGAAGATTGCGATGACCAATGCGAGTCTCTTTGCCTATGTGGCTGATGGCCAAAATGGTTTGCGGATTCTGCAATTGACGTCACCGGAGACTATACCTGAGTACGCGGGTTTCAGTCCGCGTCCAAGGCCGGTTCTAATAGCCACGTTCAAGACGAAAGGAGAGGCTTTAGGCGTCTCCAAGCCATTGGATCGCGATCGCGCCGCCGACGAAAGCGGCAATCAGATATCGGTCTTTGGCCGCCGTGGTGCCAGGCCTTTCAAGTTTGACGAATTGCTTCGCTTGTTAAGGACGAATGATGGGACCGGCGATTGGTTTAAGGTGAGCGATGTTCCGGTAAGAGAAGCGTTGGGGTCAAAGAAAGCTGGGAATTAGATGAGGCCTGAAGCGTTCAGCGCGTTAGCGTGTTGAATGCCAGTCAGAAGATTTTAGGGCGCTGCTGCGTTACTTGTAAGGCTTCTCATCCCGCTTAGGAGGAATAAAAACAGTGCGAAGACTCTCCTTTTCCCACGCTTCAACGGGGGGAGTGGCGCGAGACTTGTCGCGCGGGTCAGGGTAGAAGGGAGTGTCGGACCAGCCGATGTCAAGCTCAATCTCGTCTGCGTCGGCGACGGCGTGTTCTTGGAAAACAACTTCCCCGGTCGGCGATGGGGTACTGGCGAGCTTCAGAATAGTCTTCGGCAATCGAACCTTCATCACCGCCTCGCTGTGCGGATCAATCGTTCGGAATCTCGGTAGCATGAGCACGCCTCCTGGAGGTAGCTCCCGGCCCTGGTCGGACAGCTGCACACGCAAGCGCCGTGTAGCAGGGTCAAAGATCATCCCTCGCACATCCGCGATGTAGTGAAGCGCTCGATCGAGAGGGTTGCGTAACCTGACCGTGAGTTCTACGCCGTCGTCAGCCTCAGTCATTGACTCGACAGATCCTTCGGGTCTGGGCGGCTCCTTGGTAGGTGGTTCCTTTTTCGAGGCAGTCATGTGTTTACTCCAGATCTAGACTAGCCGAGTGCAGTTACGACTGCTGTGATATCCCCGAACTTTCTCTTCAGCCGATCCCGGAAGCTTGTTCTGGCTTTTGCTGTTCGGAGGAATGTGTTGTCCAGCGCTTTGAGCTCGTTTCCGAGTTCCTCGACGGCGAGCGATGCCCAAACATCGTCGACCGGTATCCGGCCGGCCCATGCGTTAATCGCCTCACAGAGCTGTTCGCCAAGCTGATCAACACTGCGTTCGTCCAAAAGGGACTGCAGCGCAGACTCGTAGATCTCGACCGGTTCCACGAGTGCCC
Source organism: Pyrinomonadaceae bacterium (assembly GCA_050748205.1). GTDB lineage: Bacteria > Acidobacteriota > Blastocatellia > Pyrinomonadales > Pyrinomonadaceae > PSRF01. Next base: position 12,962 of record JBOGOU010000485.1, read on the forward strand.
ATCTCACGTGCTCACTTGACAGCGCAGGATTTAGAAGCTGAGCGAGTTTCCACTGCTCATCGGTGAGCCTGGTATTGCTCCCTGCAAGCACCTCACGCGCTCGGCGAAGTATGCTGAGTCGCGCGACCGCAGCTTCTTGATCCGTGTGATCGGCAACAAACTGTTTACCTATTGTCGCTACGTTGCTGTTGCCGAGAACGTAACCCTCGATCAGACGGAGGATGGTTGTCAACGGCCGCACGAATCCCTCAAGCACGAACGGTCGTAGTTCCGGGTGCTTCGCCATCAGCGTGCAGACCTGCGGACTGAACCCATAGTAATCGTGATAAAGCGACTGGAAGAAGGAGAAACCAACCTCGCTCTTGCGAAGCAAGCCATCTCGCACAGATCGGAGGGCGGCCACCTCCGCCGAGAGCGTCGAACCTGACGCCACCGTAGCGACGATGCAGCATCCTCCGTTACCGCCCCCGCTACTGCCCCCGGCGCAGATTCCTGCGCAGTGAATACCAGGATCGCGCAATACGAGCGTAGCACCGGTAGCGTTGGCGATCTGGGTGCGGAGATCATTCTCATCGGTGATGGCAGCGTTCTCCTCCGGTGACGACGGATTGCATATGCCGGGCGTAAGGGCCAAAGCTGCGTTGTTGACAATGCGGAGCGCGTGCGACAGCTCATGGTACAGAATGACAGGATTTGGCGATTGGAGATCAAGTGTACCGCCGGTCCCGGCCCGAGCTACACAATAGCCGTTTCCGTTGTTCTGTGTCGTATCGTAGATGACGAGACAGTCATTTGTGTTGTTGAGCCCAGCGCCTCCCAGGCCTGAGTTTGAGGGTGGCAGCGCGGTGCCGCCAACAACTAGGATCGAGGTCCCGTTATTCAACGTAAAGTTTGCCAGCACTGGCAAAACTATGATGGTGACGGCCTGCGGTCCGGCGCCCAGGCCGTAGTCCGGCGGGAAGTTTGTGTTGACGAGGTTGTCGAGCCGAATCGGTGGTGGCCCTGCGAGAGTGCGCGCGTAGGTTACCTGTTGCCGATTTCCGACCTGCGCAGCGAGACCCAGTCCCGTATCGCCGTTGGCGATAACCGCCAGATCCACAAACGCCTGGTTCGGAGCGAGACTTCCGGCGCCAGCGCCTGTCGCGTCGTTCTGTATGAACATCGTCATGGCGGCTGCAACTCCAAAAAACGTCAGCCTATCGGATCAGGTTGCCGCG
>JBOGOU010000486.1:0-8142 GCA_050748205.1 Pyrinomonadaceae bacterium
ACTATTTCTTTTACGGTCCAGCGATAAAGAAGATCCTGGGCCGTTATGGCGATCTTACCGGACATATGCCGCTCCCCCCGTTATGGGCCCTGGGAAATCAACAGAGCCGCTGGAGCTATTACCCCGACACGATGGCTGAAGAAGTAGTGCGGCAATATCGCCAGCGCGACTTACCGCTCGATGTGCTTCACCTCGATATTGATTACATGCAGGGATATCGCGTGTTCACGTGGGACACGAAGCGCTTTCCTGTTCCCGCGGAATTCACCCGGAAACTAGCGAACCTGGGCGTCAAGGTAGTCACAATTGTCGACCCGGGAATCAAGCACCAGCCGGCGACAGCAGACTACCCTGATAGGAAGTCTGCCCGGCCGGAACTCGAACCGCAGGACCGTTCCTATTACGTATTCAATCAGGGTCTGAGAAACAACTATTTTCAGCGGCGTAAGAATGGCGACCTGTTTATACCGAAGGTTTGGCCAGGTGAAAGTGTTTTTGTTGACTACACGCTTAGTGATGCGCGCGCGTGGTGGGGAAATTTGCATCGGGCTTACACCGAGAACGGCGTTGCCGGAATCTGGAACGACATGAATGAGCCGTCTGATTTCGTGGATCAGACCGGTAAGAACCAGATGGATGTTGTCAGCCATGACGAAGGCGAGAATTCAACGCACGCAAAGAACCGAAACCTCTTCGCGCTTATGATGGCGCGCGCAACTTATGAAGGACTCGAGCGGCTTCAGCCTGATAAAAGACCATATGTGATTACGCGTGCCGCGTACGCAGGAATCCAGCGATACTCCACCATGTGGACAGGAGACACGAACAGTACCTGGGAGTCTCTTGCCTTGAGCATTCCGATGTTTCAATCGCTCGGCCTTTCGGGTGAGCCCTTCGTAGGCAGCGACGTCGGCGGGTTTATAGGTCGGGGTAACGGTGAATTGCTCGTTCGCTCTTATCAGGTCAGTTTCCTTGCTCCGTTTTGCCGCAATCATAAAGTGATCGATGGTTACGATCAGGAACCCTGGCGCTTTGGAAAGTATTATGAAGATGTAATTCGCAAATATCTGAAGCTAAGATACGAGTTGCTGCCATTTCTCTATACGACACTTGAAGAGGCGTATCGCACAGGCGTCCCACTGTTTCGCCCGCTAATGCTCAACTACCAGGATGACGCGAACACTTACAACCTCGATGATCAATTCATGATTGGCAACGACTTGCTGGTAGCTCCTATCCTGAGACCGGGATTGACTTCGCGGCTCGTCTATCTGCCCAGCGGCGCCTGGTATGACTATTGGACCAACAAAAAATATTCGGGTGGCTCAACGATTCAGGTTGACGCGCCCCTCGATACCGTACCCATGTTTGTTCGTGCCGGAGCAATCATACCGAAGGGCCCGGTCATGAATTATGTTGGCGAAAAATCGTTGGCGCCATCTTTCGTGATCTATCCGGACGGAAAAGGCGAAGCCGAGACGACGCTTTACGAAGATGACGGACTGAGCCCCGCATACAAACAGGGAGCTTTCCGCCGCACACGGGTACGTTTCTCCGGCGCTCAGAAACACCTTCAACTGACCGTGGATGCTCCCGAAGGTACATTTAAGCCCGCGCCACGAGTTCTAGAGTTCTTAGTGCCGCTGGCATACTCACCGGTGAACGTCTTAATCGACGGCAAACCAATCCCCCGAACTGGCCGGAGCGGAATGATGTGGTCAAAGAGAGGTAACATCCTGGTCATCCGCTTCTCTGATGACGCGAAACCTCACACTATCGACATCAGATAATCGAGATCTTCCTAACTTCCTTTTCCTCGTCCGCATCTCCGTGAGGTAGGGTCACACATAAAAAACAATCCACGAAGAATCACGAAATAGCACTAACCAGGTTTCGTGTTCGTTAGTGTGACTTCGTGGATCGCAATTGAATAAACGGGCAGCGAGGAGGAAAGCAAGCGAAAGCCGGCGGGCTCCGCAACACTCGACATGCGAGTCAGTTCGTGAATAATAGCGTCTTCAATTCCAAGTTCGCGCTCGCAAGACGTCAGCAGTAGTCCTTACTCAATGAAGTCTCAACCATTGAGTGGCGCGCGAACGACCGCCAATACTTGATTGGAGCCGACAATGAAAACAAAGAAGCAGCTTTCCGTTGTTGCTCTTGCGCTTGTAGCTCTGGTGACGAGCTTCCTGGTTGCCGAGGGGCAACGACGAAGAATTCCGCCAAGCCGTTCGGCTGCGGCAACGGCTGATGCCGCTGGCGTCTACAACGTAAAAACCTTTGGAGCAAAAGGCGATGGCCACGCACTCGATACGCCAGCCATCAACAAGGCAATTGAAGTGGCAGCCGCGGCCGGAGGTGGCACGGTGCGATTTCCCGCCGGTAATTACCTGTCGGTATCGATTCGCCTGAAAAGCAATATCTCGCTTTACCTTGATCAAGGCGCCACCATCATTGCCGCTGAACCGTCAAAAGGCTTCAAGTATGATCCGCCAGAGCCAAATCCGTGGGACGCTTATCAGGATTTCGGTCATAGCCACTGGCACAATAGCTTAATCTGGGGCGAGAACCTCCAGAACGTTTCCATTCTCGGCCCGGGACTCATTTGGGGGAAGGGCTTAGTGCGAAGCGGTGGATCGTCGCGCACAGCCGAACAGAACGCAGCGCTTAACAACGCGCGCGCCAGTGAGCCGGCGCGACCGTTTGGCTATCCTAACCCGCGCGATGCAGTCGAACCGGGGTGGGGCAACAAGGCAATCAGTTTGAAGCTTTGCCGCAATGTCGTAATCCGCGACATTTCCATACTGCACGGCGGGCACTTTGCCATACTCGCAACCGGCGTCGATAACCTCACTATTGATAATGTGAAGATCGATACCAACCGCGACGGGATGGACATCGACGCCTGCCGCAACGTCCGTGTATCGAACTGTAGCGTCAACTCACCGTTCGATGACGCCATCTGCCCGAAGAGTTCTTTCGCGCTCGGGTTTGCGCGCGCGACTGAGAATGTGACCATCACAAACTGCCAGGTGAGCGGTTATGACGAAGGAACGTTTCTCGACGGCACATACAAACGTGAGTACACCAGGTACAGCCACAATAGTCCGACTGGACGAATCAAGTTTGGCACTGAGTCAAACGGTGGTTTCAAGAACATCACTATCTCGAACTGCGTCTTTGATTACTCGAGGGGATTTGCGCTCGAGAGCGTAGACGGCGGGCTCCTCGAAGACGTCACCATTACAAACATCACCATGCGCGACATCGTCAATCCGCCATTCTTCCTGAGGCTAGGCAACCGCGCTCGGGGTCCCAAAGAAACGACTACTGTAGGAGAGTTGCGACGAATCATCATCAGCAATGTGATTGTACATAACGCTGACCCGAAATATGGCTCGATCATCAGCGGTATTCCCGGTCATGACATCGAAGATGTAAAGCTGAACAACATTCGCATTTACTACAAAGGCGGCGGCACGAAAGAACAGGCCGCGCTCGAGCCGCCGGAGAAAGAGAAGGATTACCCGGAGCCTGTCATGTTCGGAGAAATGCCGGCCTACGGGTTTTTCGTTCGTCACGTGAACGGCCTGGAGATGAACAACGTTGAGGTGAGCTATATGAAAGAGGATTTGCGCCCTGCGTTTGTTCTAAATGATGTGAAAGGCGTCGAGTTTTACCGTCTGCGGGCCCAGCGCGCTGCGGACGTCCCTACCTTCCTGCTGACAAACGTGGAGAACTTCAGTGTCCAGCAAAGTGCCTCGCTACCTGACACTCGGCTCGAGCGAGTAAAGCAAGGGAAGCTGTAAAAGCAAATTTGGCAGGTTGGGAAGGTGGGCTTCGCTTTGCCCGCCTTCCCAACCTGCAATTTCACCACCTTGCAAATTTCCCGAGGTTAGATCGTCAATTCCATGAATGGTTCCAGCCCCGCTAATAGTTTGGCCTAATTGGTCCGAAAACAGACCAGCCTCCCCACCATTCGATACGCCGGCCTGTCAACCCAGTGGTCTGACCCTTATAAGTTTTCCTTAAAAATGGTTAACACCCCTCTTGACAAGAAAACGACTTTAACTATAATGGGGCGCAAATTGTGGTCTAGGCGAGTTGCTTCCCAAAGGTCAGTGGTCACACCAGCAGGGCGTTAGTACAAAGATTCATGGATCCATTTGCAGCTAGAAATGGATAAGTTTCAAGCCATATTGGTTTCAATTGGTTCTCGATTGGCGCCTCGCTGTTTACGTTTGGTCATGTTTCCGAAACCAGGAGTCGCAGTGAAACACGAAATGAGTGCTGCAACTTAGAGCGGCACAACCCCCACTTTTTCTCGCCGTCAGGCGTTTGCTGTTAAGGACTGAAAGAAAGGACAGAGCGATGAAGAACTCCAAGTTTGGCCAAGGCGTTACTGCGATGATGCTGCTGTTGTCTCTGTTTGTGCTGGCAAACGGACAAGAATTTCGAGGTTCAGTGGCCGGCACTGTCAGGGATCCGGACGGTGCGTTGGTTCCGGGCGCTACGGTGAGTATTAAGAACGTTGCCACCAACGGCGAAAACACAACCACAACGGGAGAGGACGGTGCTTACAGCTTCTCTCTCCTCTTGCCAGGAAAATATGCGCTCACGGTAACGAAAGAGGGCTTCACAACCGCGACTCGCGACGGCATTGAGGTTCGCGTCGCCGACAAACTAACGCTGGACGTCAAAATGGAGATTGGTGTGGCCGCGACAATCTCTATCATGGCAGGCGCCCCAATACTGGAAACTGGATCCGTCAGCACAGGCTCGCTCATTACGAGCCAGCAGATCAGTGAACTGCCACTAACGGAAGGAACGGCTTATCAACTGGCTACGCTTGCACCCGGAATCCAGTACACCGGCAACCCGCTGTTTACGGGTCCCACATCAAATGGCAACCTGGCGGCATTTCGATCGAACGGAGCCACCGGGTCAAATCAGATCACCTTAGATGGCTCACCTAACTATGCCTTTGATGGAGGCGTGGGCTTCTCGCCGCCGTCAGATGCGGTTCAGGAGTTCAAGGTACAGACCAATACCTTCGACGCTCAGCAAGGCTACTCTGCCGGCGCTACTGTCAACGTCGCCGTTAAGAGTGGCACTAACAATCTTCATGGCTCAGTTTGGTACTTCAATCGTGACCGGAGTCGCACAGCCAACAATTTCTTCTCAAACCGGAGCGGGCAAGAAAGGCCGGAGCGAACGTATCACCGGTTTGGCACAGTGCTGAGCGGCCCTGTGTACATACCCAGAATATTCAACGGGCGCGACAAGACGTTTTTCCTTTTCTCGTACGAGCGGCTCAAGGACAACGTTGCCGAACCGCAGCTCTTCACCGTACCTACAGAGGCCATGAGAAGGGGTGACTTTTCGGCATTGATCGTCAACCGGAATAACATCGCGGATGCGGCGAACACCGTGATCTTCAACCCTTTTTCAGGGACGACAAGCGGCAGCAACGTGGTGCGGACTTCTTTTGGTTGTCCGACCTCCGGCGCCGCAACCGCGAATTGCAACATCATTCCTTCGAATCTTATCAACCCGGTTGCTGCAGCGCTAATCGCGTATTATCCGTTGCCCAACGCTCCTGGGGTTGGCAACGGAACGCAGAATAATTTCTTTTCCAATCAAATCCGGCACCAGAACTACAGAGCGTGGCTCACTCGCATTGATCACCGAATCACCCAGAACCAGTCCATCTTTGGGAAGTACTATCACAGCTTCAACCCCGAAGACCGCCAGGACTGGGCGGGAGTTGTTAACGACTTCCCCATCACGAGGGGCTTTGAATATCGGACGAACGATGGCGGCAATGTTGACTACACGGCCGCATTGTCGAGTTCGCTGGTGTTCGATTTGAGGGCGAGCTTTAACAGATTCGCGCAAGAGCGCCGGCCGGCAGCTGCATTTGACCCGTCGACATTACCCTTTGCAGCGGCATCAATAGCCGCCTTTCGTGGCTATCAATATCTGCCGCGAATCATGATCAGAAATCTGGATGCGACGAGGCCTATCCGTTCTACTCTAGGCGCCACCCGGTCCGATTGGAATCAGGGACGCCTGCGTCCCTTCATGATGGGTTCCATCCAGCCATCGATGACTCAGATCGTTGGGAATCACAGCACGAAGTACGGGTATGACCTGCGCATCACGCGGGAAAACTTCACAAGCAATGGATACCAGGGTGGCCAGTTCTTCTTTGATGGTACTTTCACCGCCCCGGCTTCGAACTCCTCTTCAACGCTGCGCAATGTCTTCGGGCGTGACGTCGCCGCATTTCTCTTGGGGATCTCGACTACTGGATCCGGAGGAAACTCGAGCCTGATCGATAATTCGATCAACTACTCGGTGCAGTCTTTGTATCAAGGATTTTTCTTCCAGGATGACTGGCGACTCACCTCAAAGCTGACTCTAAATCTGGGGTTGCGCTACGACATGGAGGCAGGCCTTACGGAACGGTTTAACCGCATCCTGCGCGGGTTCGATCTGACCACCGCGAGCCCCGTTGATGCAGCGGCACGCGCCGCTTACGCAGCCGTCTTTAACGCTAACACCTTTCCGGTCGCACCTGACCAGTTTCGCGTGCTGGGCGGTTACACATTTGCTGACGATAACAATCGCAACATCTGGAATACCGATAAGAGCGCCATTCAGCCGCGCCTCGGGGTTGCTTACCAGTTAAACGATAAGACTGTGGTGCGCAGTGGCTTCGGCATTTTCATGGCACCTTTCCAGGTTGAGACGCCACAGCAAATCGGTTTTGCCGGCAACACTGCTTTCGTGCCGTCAAATAACAACGGTCTGACATTCATCGCCACTTTGACTAACCCGTTTCCCAACGGTGTAAGCGGACTCAATGTCTCCCCCGGTTCGAGCCAGGGCTTACTCACGGGAATCGGCGCCGACGTTGCAACATCGGATCTTCCCATCATTCCCCTGAATCGGAAGAACGCGAAGTTTGCCCGATTGGTCTTCGGTATCCAACGGGAATTACCTGGCCAATTTGCCGTTGAAGCGAACTTCATCACCGCGTGGGGTTACGACCTCGCAGTTAATCGAAACTTGAACTTTGTACCGCGGCAGTTCCCGTGTCCGGGTTTGGCGGGAGCGACCTCCCCGTGTACATTGGGAACGACGCCGGCGACGGACACCACGATCAGTGCCTACCTCTCGGCCTCATTGGGGAACAACACCAATCCGTTCAGGAACCTTTTGCCGGGCACGGGAAGCCCCTTCAACACTGCAACCACAATGACTCGAGCGCAGTCGTTGCTGCGGTTTCCACAATTCACCAATTTGTTTATCCAGGAGTACAACGGCACGAATAGGTACAACTCATTGCAGCTTCAGGCGAGTAAACGGTTCGCTAAGAATATGACCTTAACCACGACTTACACTTACTCGAACCTGAGGGAGCAGGTCAACTATCTAAACGCTTCTGACACAGAATTGGAAGATCGCATTTCGCAGTTTGACCGCCCGCACCGCTTCACGTTTGCCGGCACCTATCAACTGCCGTTGGGTCGAGGCCGCGCCTTTGGTACGAACATGAATCCAGTTCTTGACGCGTTCGTCGGGGGGTGGCAGTTCAACGGGACCTATGAGTGGCAGAGCGGTGAGCCATTCCTGCTGACCGCCGCTCCTTTATTTTACCCCGGTGACTTAAATGAGTTGCAGAGTCGGGTCGGCAGCAGCGACGGACAGGGCGGGAAGTTTGGCATCGACCGCTCGGCCATTATTGCGCCGGCTGGCCTGGTCTCGCTGACCGCCTTCGGCTTGCGCAATGTCCCGACAACGCTGGATAACCTCCGTAACCAGCCTTATTCGGTGGCCAACCTTTCTATCAGCAAGAACTTCAATTTCGGTGAGACAACTCGTTTGCAGATTCGCGCTGAGTCGTTGAATGCTTTCAATCACCCGTACTTTGGTTTTGGCGTCGGTCTGAATCCGGGCACCGCGGCAGCGCCAAACGCAGCATTTGGTTTGGTGACAACTCAGCGAAATAATCCGCGAGACATCCAACTGGGTGTGAAGTTCGTATTCTAACTTAGCACACTGGGGCAGTAGCCCGACTGTTAAGGAGGGCTCCTCAACTAGCGAGTTGTTTGCCAGTCGTGAGCCCTCCTTAAC
>JBOGOU010000487.1:0-1315 GCA_050748205.1 Pyrinomonadaceae bacterium
CTTAAGGACTAAGTCCGCACCAAGGGCACAGCCCAAAGCTTTGCGGCTGACCGTCCGGCGGGGCAGAGCCCGCGCCTCACATCCGGCGGCAAAGCCGAGACGGCAGCGGCTCGTGATTTTTGGGGCAAAGTTCCGCACTTCGGGCCTTGTACTGGGACGTGGGTCTCCTCGCCACCGAGCGCGATGCACAATCGCGGGCAGGATGCCCGCGCTCCATGTTGTCATCTTGTTTTCGTGAGATTACGAAAGACGCCCGGTGTGATACCTGTCACCTGTTTGAAGACTCGTGTGAAGTGGCTCTGATCTGAGAAACCAGCATCTGACGCAATGTCAGCAAGTCCTTTTTCAGTAGCCTTAATTTCGTGGCAGGCGAATTGTACGCGTAGATGATTCACAAATTCACTGACAGTTTGTCTTTTGAATTGTTGGAATACCCTCGAAAAGTGAAATGGGTGAATGCCTACTTCGGCGGCAATCCCGCTCACAGTCAGGTTCTGGCGAAACTCTTCACGGATCAGATCGAGTCCCTGGTCCAGCCAACGCGGCATCTGCCTTTCATCTTTTGAGCGGATTCGCGTCACGTCGGTTAGCATGGCCATCACCAATCCCTCAACCGCAAGTGGCGAGCAAGTGTCGGGCTCCAGGAATTCACGATAGAGCCGCATCGCGAGCCAGGTGAGGTCGCCGCCATGCGTCGGGGTGATAGTGTCAGGCACCGTCGAATATTCGCGAAGACGTTGCAACCATCGCGACTCCATCTCCACGCTAAAGAAATGTCCTCCGCCCATGCCGACCTCGTCACGGTGCGTCAGCTCGGGAGGATGAAACATCACTGTTAACGGCTTATACGATACAGTCTTCCTGCCCAGGCTCTCGGAGTAGTCGCCATCGACTAACAAACAAAAGTAGGCTAGTTGGTGAGAGTGCTCAGGTAATCTTCTGCCCGTCGAGTGCCTCAGCTCAGAGAGCACCAAATCCGAACAGAAGCGCTTCTTAACAATCTCGCCGTAGAACTGGCCAGGTTGCAAGTGGGGAGTCGGTACGACGTGACTCTTGCGTTCTTTCATAAAGCAACCGTCTACTAAAATCTGTAGCCCACACGAACGTTTTTGAGATCTGAGATCTGAAATCTGAAATCTGAGATCTGAGATCTGAGATCCCGGAGAAAGCATACCATCACATTGTGCGTATGGTTGCAACGTCCGGCAAGGAGTACTGCTGCAGTTTTAAATCCCACCCACGGAAGAAGCTGACCTAATTTGCAAAGGTCGAAGAGAGGTCATTGGTTGGCACAACTCAATACGGAACCGGGAGC
>JBOGOU010000488.1:0-1035 GCA_050748205.1 Pyrinomonadaceae bacterium
AGTAGCCCGACTGTCAAGGAGGGCTCTTCAGGAGTTGAGTCCGGCATTGTTGTTTGCGGATCGTGGGGAGCCCTCCTTGACAGTCGGGCTACTGCCCCGGTCTCTGGCTGAGTGGTCCCGATTCTGTTGAGCTTGGGGATCCATTGGCTACCGTAAATGGTTCTGTTGGTTGAGCCGATGCGTACTCAATCCAGGCAAAACTATTCGACTCGAAAAGACGTAAGAGCACAAAAGGAGGCAGCTATGTATTGCTCATTTTGTGGGATAGCGCTGGCTCAGCCGATGAAGTTTTGCAATCGCTGCGGAGGCCAATTGATCACTGCACAGAAGGCTGCTCTTAACGAACCGACGGAAAAGCGTCTGTATGAGGAATCGGTAGATCTATTCTGGGTTACCGTTATCGGCCTTGGGATGATCCTCGGTGGGATTGTCTTGCTGAGGAAGGTGCTCAACCTCAGCGAAGGGCTAATAATTGCCTACATGATTCTGAGCTCGACGGCGTTCGCCATAAATCTTGGGCTGAGTCTCTGGCAGATTTCTCGTTTGGCGAGGATTTCCAAAGAGGCAAGAAGTTCAATCCAGTTAGAAACATTCCGCCCTCAAGAACTGAGTCCGGAAAGGGTAGGAACAGTTCTTCTGGGGGCGCCCAGCGTGACCGAGAACACTACTCGCACGTTAGACTCAATATCAGAAGAACACAGTAGGCATGACACTACTGCCTCAAATGAGTAGTGTCCTAATTTGAAATTCTGATCAAGGTTACGCGATCTTGTCGTACGAACGTTACGGAACCGTGAGCGGTAGCGACCGGAGGCCGGCATTCAATGTACGTCTTAGAGTTCTTTGAGTTAGTTGAGCCTAGCATCCGGTCGCTACCGCTCCGGGTTCCGTACTTGATGCCGGCATTCAATGTACGTCTTTGGAGTTCTTTGAGTTTGTTGAGCCTAGCATCCGGTCGCTACTCTATATATGAAAGGGCGCCCCAAAAGTAGTAGCTTGAGTTGTTCCAAGACTTCAAGTAAACACCGAAGGAGA
>JBOGOU010000489.1:0-41780 GCA_050748205.1 Pyrinomonadaceae bacterium
ATACTGCACTCGTCCTGGTCCATGATCTCGACGGCAAAGATAAAGCAAGCGCCAGCGAGCTGACCGGTATGACCGTAATCCATTTCACTGAATTGACCGACTGGCTCACACGCGCAATGTCGCTAGCTCAATCTGCGGCGTAATTAGACTTTCAATCCTCGCAATGCCGCCAACCTTTAGTTTCAATCCTTCGTTCGACGAAGGATTTCTTTGAGCAACAACAACCGAAAGTTTAGTGGAGAGACACCAACGCCGGTTCAATTTGTTGTGGATGTTTCCGCCTTATCAAGCATCGCGGGAAGCTTACCTGGACCATCGATCGCCGATGCTACCGATTTCGCACCTCGACGCTGGAAAAACTCTCGCCAGAAGGTCTGCACTGCGGCGCGTCTGGCGTTAGGCATCCTTTTCAGATCCTTGCTGCGAAGCATGCCGAGATAAACGGTTATTCCTGCGAATTCGGCTGCATGCTGCACTGACAGTTTCTTGGCGAGATCGGTTGCGACACGTTCGTTAGCGAGGTCTGCCGAGGTATTGAAGTTGAATTTCGAGTCATCTTGGATGAAGTCACTCAGAATAATAAGGACTTTTCGTGCGTCTCCCTTTTCACTTTCCAGCTCTTCGGCTGCGAGATCTGCAGCGCCAAGTATGTCCGAATGCGTGTATGGATGTGCGGTCGCTTCTGATTGTATTGCTTCAAGTCTCTTTTGCACGTCCTTAGCCAAGTTCGTCAGGTCAGAGTCGTATACTTCGCGCTTCTCGTTCAAATGGATTCTTAGAATTTTGCCCTGGGTCTCGGTTAGAGTGTCGCCCGTGATCGGAATCGCGGTTAGCGAATCTCCTCGCTTCAGCCTCTTGCCGTTGAGTAGCGGATCGAGGCCACCAAAGGCTTGCAATATTGCGTCGTTGTCTACGCTGGCGGTTAAATCAATTACATAGGCGATCGCCAATCGCTGATGCTCCTTACGACCGCAACTGATCACGAGTAAGCAAACCAGAATCGTGCTAACTAAAATCCGCATTTTCGATCTCGACCTCATCTGAATTACTTCTGATACTTTCCCGTTGCACAAGAATCAAAATGTGCTCTCTCGAGCATGTTCTCCAGTCACTGTTTAAGCCGGATTCCTTACCTGAGTCGAGCTTTCGATCAGCTTCCTGCCATTTCCACTCGATGAAGCATCTGCCGGAAGAACGAAAGGCGCAGGCTCTAATTCCCGAGCAGGAGACTTGAAGATAGTCGCCTTCTGCTCGTATAACTGCACGGCCGAAGGCCGATCCCACACCCTGATTGCGTGGCTAGCGTAGAGCACACCAACCCCCAAAGTTAGACATGCATAAAGCAAGCAACGCATTCCGCCTGAAGCGATGTATTGCGCCGTGATCGGATCGAGCACTAGGCAGAGCGTAAGGACCAGCAACACTACGGCACCAATCTTGAGCGCTACACGCCATAGCGGCAGTTTCCAGGCGCCGGTTTTCTGGCCAAGCTCATGATTCTGCAGATATGCCTGCTTCCATTCTTCGCCCATCTCCTCCAGCGCTTTCTTTCGACTTGCCTTCGATTCAATCTCCTTTTCCAGAGCCTTTTGTGTTGCATCCAGCCGCTTCGCATTGCGCTTATATGAGGCGCGTGACTTTCGCCATTCCCAGGCCAAATGCAGTCCGTCGATTCCCCATTCAAAGGCCATCGCCACAAAAATGGGGAGTGACGTGGTGAGGAGCACCACGACCGCGCGTGTCAGAGTTGGATTATTCGTAAGAAAGTCCTTCCACGTGCCTGCTTGCGCCGCTGCGGCGTAGATCATCTCCTCTGCTCGCCACCAACCAAGAGTGAACACAAGTGCGAACGCGAGTGTTGTAAACACCGCAAAAAATATTAGGCTGACGCTTCCGTGTGCGCCTGTTTTCTCCAGCTGAGAGGCTTCTTCCTCAGCGATATCATTCCGTCGCGATTTGCGATGGAAGAACTGCTTTGTGATTTCGAAGAGACCGCTGGTTGTGATCACAATGACCGCAGCAAAGATAAGCTGGTATGCAGGATCAGCAATGCCAAATCCGTCCATCACCGGCGACAGAAACACTGCCTCACCCGCGACCGCGGCTGAGGCGAAGACGACGGCGGATATTGGCAAAGCTATCTGCGGCGGCATGCCGTCCGTTTTGGATTCAAGATTACCCCAATGACGCTTGGCGTCGTCTTTCTGCCTTTGAAGGGTTTCGACCTGGCCTTCCAAAGACTTAATCCGTTCCGCCGAATCCTGATTCTCGTGCTCCTGTCGTTGAGCGAATTGTGCTTCAATCTCTTTTACGGTGATCGACGGATCAACGCCCTGCGTTCCATCTCGAAATCCCTCGGCTTCGACAATGCGTGTTCGTTTTTGATCATTCATGGGCTAAGGTTCTCCTTCGCGTTACTGCCTCCATTAATACAGACTGGCTCATGACGAGTCCGAGTCACGCGGCGATCTCCTCATCACGGAATTCATCAGTCGGATCTCTACTGCACAACCCGAATCGAAGTTCTTGACGCAGTTCGGCTAACTTCTCGGGAGTCAGGCCACGACATGCGTAAAGCGTCGCACGATCGATCCGCCGTTCGTCGGAGATTTCCAACAAATCGAGCACGGTCCGATTGTCTTCTATCCACTCGAGTGCTTCTGAACTGTTCTTGTAGTCCTCGAATAGTATGGTTGACGCGGGACGTCTAGGCTTGCGCGCGAACCGGTTGCCTCTGGGCGCACCCTTTCCGCCCCGGTTTCCATGATTCCGGCGAGGGTTTGGATTACCTGGGTTATTCCTTGCGTTTGTGTTTCTGGGTTGCCCGCCTCGACGGCGTTTGGTAGGAACAGTTTCGCTCATCCTTTCCACTCCTCTGACCAAGCAGCTTCATTCAAGCTCGGACCTGAAGATCGTTTTGTCTTGATCCTCAGTCGCGGCCGAGTATTCCGAGACAAATGAACTGCTGTTCATCTGCCTGAGCGTTGCTACTTTTCGCCCGCTGATTAATTCGAGCGGGCCATACGCCATTTGCCCGGAGGCTTGGCGGGGTCAGAGAGGGAGGCGAAGGACGCCTTTGGCGCTCCTTTCACTTCCCGCTTTTCGGCTCGTCTGAATCGACCGGTTTAAACCGGTTCGGAGATCAACCTAGTGGAAAGAACTTCTATATGTACAAACTAACTCAACTCGAATCCCTGCGTTGTTGAGTAATGTCTTAGATACCTTAGGCCGGGTAAAGGTTGCGCCGGTGGCATGCCTTGACCATATGCAGCTTCGCGCAATTGGCTAGTCGGCGAAAGACCAGTCAATCTCCCCAATCACGCGCCTTTGTACACGTCAGGTGTTCTTTCGCGGTGGATCATTACCCAGTCGCCATTCTCTTCAAGCGCCTCTATAGCCAAATCAAGAATTAACTGTTGAGCGGCTTGATAGTCGTTTCCCTTCAGAAGAAGCTTCAATCGCCTCGCTGCCCGGTCGAACAGCGCCCTCATCCAATCGTACCGCTTAGCCTGAGCTGAGAAGGCCATCTTCTGGGCGTAACCTCCAATCGCCGCTGCGATGGCCGGAGCGATGCCCATGACTACTATCAGCGGATGCCGCAAAGGCGAATGCTCCCTGAACTCTGGCAGCAAAAGATGCAGGAGCACCACCAAGCCTGCGAGCCCTAGACCAAAGAAAAAGAACCACAGTACGATTCGCTCGCGGTGGTTGAGTCTGTCGCGGTCACGCTTGGTTGCTTTCTCAAAGAACTTGCGCTGGTCCTCTACCCAATGTTCGAGGACAATCGCTAACGACTTTGAAGGATCGCGCCTAATGGTTTCGTAGGTTGGCCCCGTGGCGACGCATCCGTGTTCGGCGACCACATTCCAAGCGCGAATCGCATTCCGGATCCATTCCAACTCGGTGCGGTGCTGGCGCAGGTAGTGGTCCGCGACCTCGTCAGACAATCCGGAAACGCTCCAGAACAACTGCACCCTCAAACCTTCGGCCAGAGCGCGGTAGTCTAGATGCTTGTTCTGGAAGTCTTTGCGTTTGGCCACCAAGTAGAGTGAGGCGGCGGTCGCCAACGACAAAGGATATATTGCAAGTATGAATGGGTGAGCTAGCAGATCGGCATATACTTCAAAACTGAACACCGCCACCACAGCTATGAGAAATAGCGTGATGAGCGTCAAACGTCGCCATCTCTGAAAATAAACGGCGAGCGTGTCAGCTATCGCATATCGATCAAGGATGAAGCGCTCAGCTTCAGATAGCGCCAAAGCCTTTGGCTCGGGGATCACATACTGCCTGTTCTTCTCTATTTCCGCTCCAATCCGTGGGCAGAGGTTATTCGCGTCACGATTGAACGTGTCCATTCGCTCGAAGATGCGACCATAAGAGACCTCCAGCGGGTCTGAGCTCTTCCATCCTTCCGGGAACTTAATCAGCAGATTGAACGGAGTACCGTCCGGCGTTGGATTCTTAATTCTGGGTGTCACAATATGATAAACGGGGCCATTATCAACAATATCCAATTGTGGGCGCTGCGGAGCATAGGGCCCCGGAATTCCATTGAGTTTGAAATCGACGATCTGCGCTGTCCCCCCCTCCAGCCCTGAGCGTTTCCCATCCCATAAAGCTATAAGAATGTGGCTGTGGCGTGCGATATAGGCGCCAACTTGCGCATACTGCTTGTTGCGGTCCGGTCCGTACTGTTGAATACTCGCGGAAGTATTTCCCGTTACCAATGGAAGCTCAAAGCACTTCCAGGCCTGCTTCAGCAGATCGTGAAACTCAGTTTTTGATTCACGCGTCTCAAAATCTTTTTCATACTCCTCTCGCGGCAATGGTAAGGGCACGAATAGCCGGGCGCGCGCCTGCTTGTTACTTGTGTTCTCAAGAGCTACTTGCGCCACCAACCGGTCAGCTCCTTCCGCCAGAGGAGACAGCACAAGCAAAGATGTGGCTGGATACTTCCTGTGAAGTTCCTCAAGGATCTTCCGTACTTGTTCTTGCAGTTTAGGGATATCATCCTGGCGGATGTCCCGATGACCCGTAACTCCGATGATGATCGGGATCTTGGAACGTAGAAAGTCCAAATTGGCGTGCTGTGAATCGATTGTCATTGCTATAATCTCGCTTTCGAGATGAGGTCAGTCACCCTAGAGTTGAGCAGTCTTGGTTGTCCAAGAAATCCAAAGGCAGCCCAAAGCTGTTCTTCTCTTGCCAGCCCTTTCATGATACCAATTCAGGCGATCTGATTAAGCTTGCCTCTCATGATTCTTGGACGGCACATTTCTGCTTGTCAATTTCTTCGGAGGGCCGAATTTCCCTATCCGGTAAATGCAGGGAGGTCGTCCGATGAATGATCCCGAAGGTGCGTGGATATTTCTGTCTCACTCGACGAAGGACTGGAACGAGGTTCGTAAGGTACGAAATCTCCTTGAAGAGAAAGGCCACAGGCCGCTGCTATTCTTTCTAAAATGTCTAACGGACGAATCAGAGGTCGATGGATTGATAAAAAGAGAGATTGAGGCGCGTACCTGGTTTCTTCTGTGTGATAGCGAAAACGCACGCACATCCAAATGGGTACAGAATGAAGTGGCATACATAAAAGGCCTTGAGGGGAAAGTCTATGAGGCGATCGACTTGAGTGACGCAGTCGAGACTCAAGTACAGCGGATTAATAACCTCTGCAAGCGTGCAACAGTTTTCCTGTCGTATTCCCGTGAGGATCGTCCGTTTGCCGAACGCTTAAGAAATTTTCTGATTAACAACGACTACAATGTGTGGATTGAGACGGCTCTTGTTCCCGGAAGTAACTGGCAACAGGAGATTGTCAGAGCAATCGACGAAGCAGTCGAACGAGGTTTTGTGCTGGTACTGCTCAGTCCGAGTTCGGTGCGATCGCAGTGGGTGAAGTACGAAATCGAGTATTCGCTGAACAAAGCAAGTAAAGCCACGCATGGTGCTAACATCATCCCGATAATGATCGAGGATCCACAATTAACGCATGGAGCAATGTCTCAGGCGCTCCAGCTTCTTTTGCCGGGAATACAGTGGTTTGATTTCTCGAAAGGCAGCTTTGATGCGAACATGGAGAATCTGATTTCGCACATGAAGAGTCGTGCGATGGACTAATTGCTGGATAACCCGAACAGGAGGAGGCCTGCGAGTTGAACTACTCGTCAATTCAGGACAGTTCCAGTCAGTCTTTCCCACTAGGAACCTTTTCGTAAGTCATCCTGCCCTGGCTGATGGTGCTGGGCTCAAGGCCCAGAAGTAGAGCGAGTCGCTCTTTCAATTCTTTCTGCTTAAACGCCGGGGAGAGGATACTCAAAACGAGCAACGCCTGTAACAACGCTTGTACTGTCTGATCGCCAAAGCGGAGGGCCGAGGCCCGTTGACCGTCAACCGCCTGCGGCTTTTGCATTTGCTGAAAAGTTGCTTCTCCAACATGGCAGTCGTGGCTCAGTTGTTGGACGTCGAGCAGACGTCGGTTGGCGGCGAAGCCGACCTCTCGCAAGAGCGGTAGGTTCTTGAGCCGTTTGCCAATGCAGAAGTCTCGGGTGTCGTTGATGGTGGTTTCGGTGCGCAAGGCGCGACTTTCTTTGTGATATTGCTTGATCTTTGAATGCTTGTAGTCAACATGCAGCGAGGGCGTCACGCCTTCCGTGATCACCCGCGTGCGAAAACGCCCGGGAGTTCTTTTCGTCACCCTGCGATTGAAGATCAACTGTACTTGTCCGGGATTGCCGAGGTCGAGATTTTCGTGGATTACTTCCTCGAAGAAGGCGCGGCCGGTCATCGGCCGGTCCAAGACCTGAGTCAAAGAGAACTCGGCTTGCAGGATCGAGATATCGTAGAGCCACCCGGCCTGACGATCTGCCTTAGTGAAAGGATGTGGCAGCAAGCGCAACCATTTGCGCAGCAAGCGATCAATCTTCTCAGCTGACAGCCCGTCGCAGGTACGTTGTAATCGGCGCCCGTCAGCGCACCTGAGAAAACCATTGTCGAGCGGAGAAAACTCGATGCCTTTTTGCTTTAACTGCTGCTTGGCATATTCGTGACCGTTGAGGCAGAGCTTGGCGTTGTAAGGAAAGTAAGAACAGAACTTGATAAAGAAAGGGCCAAAGTCTCGATCCAGCGCATAGATGTAATAGTGGTTGACCATCGCGGTCGAGCGCACGATCCAGGGATAAGTTTGGCCGCTCTGTTCGTGGTAACGCTTCTCAGTGCGAAAGACCGACGCTTTCTCCTGTGCTTTGCCGATGAACACTACGCCTTCTTCCTTGCTGTACTTGGCCCGATAGCTGTTGGCGATATCATCCTTGCGCTGCCCTTTCTGAAAGGTGATCACGGGAATCTGCTGGGCCTTGGCAAATGACTCGATACTGGCTACAAACTGCCTGGTCATGGTGGCCATCAAGATCGAGGAAGCGAAAGGTTGACCGCGATGGTAGCGAAAGAAACCAACCACCCCAAGATCTCGCTGCAGTTGCGGTTGATAAACATTCAAGTACATGCGGTCGATGCTCTCAACTTCGAGGGTCACATGTTTACGGATGATCTCGGAAACGTTACGTGATAAGTTCATGCTTGGCTCCGGCTGACATAGGTCTGAACAAGACCACCCGACCGCATCGCGGTCTATATAGAGCGCGATTTTATCGCACTCAGATCAGCCGGAGCTCTTCATTTTCATATCACGCATACAACTTGTCGGTCTGAGGCTTAAGCCTCGCTAGAGAATCAGTTTGGTCGTTAAGGGACGAAAGAAAAAACGCGAAGCGAATCAACTTCACTAGGACAACCCTTGCAATCATCTGTAGCGGTCACTCTTTCCTGATTAAGTGTTTAGCGACTTGGTGGCTTTGGTTTTAGACTTCGCGCACATGAAACAGTCGCCATCGCCCCGCATGAACGGTCTCAGGTGCGTGCTGCCTTGGGTCTTAGTCGAGAAGAAAACGTTACGGAGAATTGATCGATGAGTAGGCGCGATGCAATGACCTTAATCAGTATTCAGCCGAACCACGAGTTCCAGTTTCATTCGTTCGTGGCGCTGCCCGGCAATGAAAGACCGATAGCAAATGAACTGCTGGGCTTAATGCCGAATCAGTGCTTGAAGCTCACAACTGGTGAGCAGTGGCTTGAAAGGTTCATCGAAGCTATTCGAACAGAGCGAGTCTCTGAGTTTCGACGCGAGATTGCGAAATCTGGATGTACTTCTCTTGGACGAGTTTGAAATCCTTCGCCGTCTGAAGCACACACAGGAGCAGCTAGCAACCCAGGTGATGAGGTTAAACATTTCATCTACTCCGGATCGAATCTACCCCAGTATGCAAGCATGGCAATAGCGCCTTCAAGCGATGCCTCCATTCTGGGTATTGACGTAATCCATCTTGGGAGCTTTTCGCTCACCCACCAGAGTTCTGTCAACGCGTCTTTCTTGTCCTCTCTGTCCTCTTCATCAACTTCGTGGTCTTCATCAGCCTCATCCTCTTCCTCATGTCCATCGTCTTCGCCCTCTTCGGCCACCTCATCATCAAGCTTGTCTGAGATTGTCCTGGCCATCCCAGAGGCGAGATCGAGAGCATCCAGAAGTGATATCCAAAGACCCTCGTCGCTGGGAGAGAGTCTCCCTCCGAGGCCGCCAGACATGTTTAGTCCCGCAGCTTCTCCTGCCTGAGTCAATGATTTGATGGACGCCACCACATCAGACGCGGCCGTTCTTAGGCTTATTAGAGCTGATGTCGCCGCTGCCCGCGAGCTATTGATCTCATAACTCGAATAGGCTGGGTTAAGAATAGCCTTGCGTCCTCTATACTGCCGGGAGCCTTTGAAACCGATACCACTTCGAGGTGACCCATAATCTCTTACCCAGATGTGGCGACTTACGCGTTTGGCCTTTCGATACCGTTCATAGCTTTCCTGGAACCTCCCAATCCACTCTCGAAACTGGACGATTGTGTTCCTGAGATGAGTGCAACGCTTCAGAAGCAACTTTCTTTCCGGGCCCGTAATGATTCGAGGGGCATCTTCCTTAAGATTTACCCCGAAGGCTTGGAGAACCATAATGAACTCAAGGTTCTTCAGCGACATGTCTCTGTTCTCAAGATGGGCACACCGGTAGGCTTTAAGAAAGTCCGGTATTTCCACTGCTTCGATCAAGACCGGAACGATGGCTAGGCTCCTGTCCTGGAGGCGACGGATCTTGGCGTAGCTTAGTTCTTCCTCGACCCATGCCGATTTGATTGACGATGAGGAAATAATGCAGCAAAAATGTGACGTGTTCTTTATGCCTTCGTAGACGCTCTTTAGGATATTGCCGCCGATCGGTATGTCCTTTGAGTCCTTCCAGACCTGCAAATCGAAATCAAGCAGCAGACTGGCGAACGAATTGACAAAGTTCGTATCGGCGTGCGAGTACGATATGAATACGATCTTCTTATTTTGGTCTGTCATCCCGAATTTCAACGGCGAAACACTTATGAGCAATCGACAAACCTCGGACAAGGAATCACCCGTAGGAAGTTATAGGGAATGGAATCAACCTCAAGCGTTGGCGTCCGTCCGGGTACTGTCGTCAATCTCTGGGTAATGCTTGCACCATTCCATTCTTTATTTCAACGGCAACGGCCTTTTCCCGCTTTAGCGTTTCACGATATTGCTCGCATCGCGCATTGAGTTGCTGAACAAGTTTGCCTGTAGAGTCGCTAATCAGCTCGTCTTCATTGATAAATTCCATGAGGCCTTTTAAATCGAGCATGAGAGTCTCCAACGGGGCTGTTGACGACGAACTGGTACTTCCTGTCGAATAATTCAATGAGATTTTCGGCAATGAATCGATTCAGTGTGGACAACTCCTTCTCAAGCCGCTTAAACAAGCCGATTTTAGCAGATTGACGGTTTGTGCCGGGCTGCTATGCTTAGGGAAAGGTCGGAATCAAGCGCCTTAAAGACGCGCTAACTTAACCTCACAAATTCCTAGGTGCTTCAACGGCTGTGAGATGCCGAAAACTCCCGCTCCTGCGTCTGACTCTCCCCGCGCGCCAACCCTAGACACCTTTCTCTTTCCGCAGCATCGTTCTGCCGCTCTGCGTAGATCTCTAGAATGATTTTTTCCTTGTCAGTAAACTGCGGTTCACGGTCTTTCGCTTCCGAAGCCAACTCACGTGCGGCTGCGTGATAGTCCGAAGCTTTGTCAAAGTCTTTGACGAGTCGACCATGGTGTTCGTGTGCAGCCGATTTGACCCTATGCCTATGATCGCGCTGTTCGGGGGACTCAATAATTGCGCGGGCGAGGTAGTCGGTAAGGCCGCGCGCTTCTACGTCTCTTAGTGTTCCGGTTTGGTGATTGCCAAGATGAAGCGACGCTACTCTGCTGCTTTCTAGAAAGTGTTCAAGACGTTCTTTTGTTTCCTGGGCAGCCAAGCCCAGAAATAATCTCTCGCGCAACCGTTCTCCCTTCCCAATCAGTGTCGGAATCACTCCTGGAAGCATGCTTTTCGTATTCGTGCACTTCCCGCAACAGATTTGTATCGCGGAGGGCTTCGGCGCTGGCTTCGAGCGCGTTGATTTGAAAGCGCTCGTATCTTGGTTCAGGCATGGCCACGTCATTCTGGAATCGAAAACGTTGTTCCGATGCATAAGAGTTCTCTAGAACATCGAGCATTTCTCGCGAGAGGTCGCGATCCGCAATTAACGGCGCTCGACGTTCTTGAATCTGCCTAACGATTTCGGCTCGGACGTACATCAAGCGCTCAACCTCGTCCGCTGCTTGCTCTCGTCCGGCGGCAGAATAATTAAGGCGCGATAGCGATCGTAGATTCAATCGTCCCGCGTGGTCAGGAATTAGTTTCGTATCG
This sequence comes from Pyrinomonadaceae bacterium, assembly GCA_050748205.1. Taxonomy (GTDB): domain Bacteria; phylum Acidobacteriota; class Blastocatellia; order Pyrinomonadales; family Pyrinomonadaceae; genus PSRF01. The sequence goes on from JBOGOU010000489.1 coordinate 10,851, forward strand.
TCCCGCCGGCGGGCAATCTGTTTGTCTAAGGCAGCCAATGACCAGCGATCGCTCCCAACTTCATAAGTCGTCAAGTGAACCGACGCCTCAAAACCTTCTAAACGTGCATCACGCGTCATCAGGTCCGCGCGTGCGACATTGAGTTGACCGCCGGGTTGTGAGGCCTCGTCATCCGTGCGCGTTGGCGCGTTGTGTTCGCGCGCGAGGCTCAACCGAAGATTCTCCAGTTCCAAAACACGTTCTGGAAGATTCAACCTAACTGCCTGGTTCTGAAGCTCGGACAAAGTTTGTCGAGATATGATTGGAACCACCGTCTTGTCAGAAGGCATCTCGTATTGCCTCATTATGCTTAGTTCGATTTTGTCTAGATTTCCCTGAAGAGAGCCGACATCCTTTCCAAGGGCAGCGATCTTATTCTGTCTTGCATCTTCGAGTTGTTGCAGCGTGTCCGAATGTCTAGTGAGATCCGCTTCGATAGATTCATTACGAACAGCGTGATTGCCCTGACTGATGCGCGTTGCTCGTGCCGCCGCACGACGGCGCACATCAAGTTCTGATATCCGTCGCTCTTCAGCAGTTGATTGGTCGACGACGTCAAATCTGTAGGTATCACCATGGCGGACAGCTCGGTCGTGCCAGACCTCAGCAAAGGCCAGTCGGAACTCAAACTCCAACCGTTTACCCAAAGCCACGCGGAAATCAAGCGAACGGTCCTCGGTGACCTGTTGGTTCGGATTCCAACTAGCTGAAATTTGTGCGTGCTCAATTGAGGCAACGGGCCGGCGAATCTTGTTGGATCGCGTTCGGTCTCCACTCGAATGCAATTCGTTTTGTCGTTCCAAAGCCTGGACTTTTGCTTCCTCGTCTGACTCCTCCCTCCCCTTCTGGTACTTGCGTGCAAGCCGTTCCCATATTTCTGCGGGCGTTAGCTCAGCTTGTTTCTCTTTGGATTTGGTGTAGAGTGCCTGTTGTTCCACCAATGCCGCGAGAAACCTATCCACGATGCGTCCGTTGACGATGACTTCTTTGCCATTTTCAACCTCACGGTGAGGAAGAAGAGCCTTTGGTAATCGGCTAATCCTTCTCAACCAACCCGTTCCTTTCTCAACGACCTCTTTACTCATCACGATATGCGCATGTGGGTTCTGGGAGTTGCGATGTATGCCAGCAACCCAAGTAAGCTCTTCAGCGTTAAGTTCGGCGGCCATTCCTTTCATAGCCTCGCGGACCGCCTCGCGGAATCGCTCCTGCTTCTCCTTTTCATCCGCGCCTAGCTTATCGAATTCTTCTGGTTCGATCATTACAGAGAAATGAATGAGATCATTCTTTTGAGGGCGCCCTTGCTCAGGATCAAGAATGCGGTCGGCGCGATGGTAGGAAAGATTATCCTGGTCGTCGCTGAATAGACGTCGAGAACCGGGACCTTCTCGTTCCAAATCTTTCTCCCTTTCCGCAATGTAGCGAGTGATGCGGCTTCCACCGGAACCGCCGCCAGTGGAGAGGATATGGAAGAAGACTCCCATCGGAGTTATTGGTGCTGTTGAGGAAGTGGGTCTTGTTTGATCATCCCGAGAAGAGCGAGTTGACTATAGGTGGGAGCGCCAGAGATAGCCGCAACCTCCTTTAGGTCAAAGGCGGGGCCTTTCCATTTTTCTCGATCATCCGGCGTAAGAATCAAGAAATAAGAGTTGGCTTCTTCCGGGTTTGATCCAACTGGGATCGCCCACAGTGTAGAACGGGTGGGACTGATGAAGGTGTAGAAATAGTAATAGTTTCGAATGACGACTGAACGGCCTCCTAAAGCGTAAGAAGGTGGTTTCGGATGTTTCCAGATGGTTGCTTCGACTTCATTGAAAGTGGGAGGGAACGTAGCTTTGATTTTTTGATACTGCCTCAGACCCTTAATGAGGTTGAGTATGGGATCGATTTGGGGAATCTCAGCTTTTGCTCTCCATTCCGCTGCATAAGAGGAATAACCCCAAGCTCCCAAGTATGTAACGATCGCGATTAGGAGTAATCCATAAGCGAAACCGAATCGACGCTTGCCAGTTTTTCCCTCTACACCCCTCATTTGCTCTACCCCGCCATCAACTCAACCTGCAGCGCTGCGCCGCTCAGCCGCTTTTCAGCTATTGAGTTCGGTTGTACGCTAGGCACTGCCGGAGCATCGGCATCTGCAATAGTCTCTGTTGTTCCACCGTTCGCTATGGCTTTGGTATCCAGTTCCTCAACTTCTTTTATCTTATCCATTGCTGCAATTGCTTCAGACAGGCGTGGCGGCACCATTAGCGCTCGTTCGGGTGGAACGACGATATCACCCGTGTCACCGCGCGCTACAAAACGAAACAGAATCGGATCGGCGGTATCGATGATAGCGATGCCTTGCCGGTACTTAACCATTCGACGTAGCTCAGGAGCTTGCCGTAGGTCGCGTCGGCTTTCAGAAACGCGCTCCGCATCATTCTTGGTTCCGGTCGCGTCAACCTCAGTACGGGACAAAACTGTGGTGGAGCCAAGCATGGCTGATGCGTAAGCTCCAGTCTCCGGATCGATTCCAGGGAGAAATATCTGATTCCTCATTCCCGCTAACACTGCTTTGCCGCCATTCTCCTGAAACTTCCTCTTGATTTGCGGAACATCTTGGAATCCCAAGAAGTAAGGCGTGTTACGAAATCTGCCGATTTTCAGTTTGTCTTGGAGCTTGGGCGGTGCGACGTTCCCGGCTTCGTCAAGAGCCATCAAGACTGGCGTGGCATTCTTATGTGTGGAAGCCTGCATTTCAATCGCCGCCAAGCCGAAAACCAATTCAAGAAGAATGTGATACTCGCTTGCCTGAGTCTCGTTCATAACGACATAGATTGCAGTGCCAGGCTTGCGAAGATCGGCCAGGTTTATCTCACGTACGCCGCGAGCGATTTCCTCTGGTGTTGCGCTCTTCAGAACACGCATCGCGTTCGGTGATCGTAGCGGAGCCAGCTTGTTGTTGAGTCCGGTAATGACCCCGCCTTGGGTCTTCTCGGCGTCTACTTTTATGAAGTTGCCCCACTCAAGCTTTACCTCATAATCAGTTGAACTTTGCATGTTCTCGCCCAGTGTCTTGATGTCATTAAGTGACAGGTATTCCTTGATCATAGGAAGAGTTGGATTCACCGCGATGGAGGGCAAATGAAGACACAGAGCTTTCATCAGAGCTGTCTCGCCGGATATCCAATAGTGAGTGCTGTCGTTGACCTTCATGTTCTCAGGTTCGTAGCCAACGACGATGGAGGCCAGGGAATGCGCCAGCTCGCCGTTTTTCAAACAGCGCGGAAGTGGGTTCCAGAGATCCGACAGGTTCGGATTCTCCAAGTCGATGCGATAGACGTGGTCGTAGTATCGGGCTGTGTGCGCATAAAGCTCGCCCTTGATGTCCATCACAAGTGCCGAGCCGGTCTGAGACCAATCACGCAGAATGTTCATGTAGAACGTGGCTGATTTACCTGAGTTTGAAGGCCCGAACAGGCCCGTGTGAACGAGTAGTTGGTCCAAGTTTAAGACAAGATCGTATTGACGAATGGCGAGAGCGGAACTAAGTCTCCCAATGCGCACGGTGCCGATAGGCAATGGTTCACGCGATGGGTGCGCGAGACCTCGCGCCTTTAGATCAGGGATGCTTGCCCAACGAGCAGACCCGTGAGTTAACCGTTGATTGATGCTGTAGTAAGGATAAGCCAGGGAGACTGACTCAAAGGCCCCCACCAACGTGACAAGGAATCCGCCAAACAGAACGAACGCCATCCATTTGAAATCGAGATTGAGAATTTGGCCGGAGCGAAAGAACAGGAAGGCGGCGATTGAACTGCTCAACAGGAGCGTTCCACCACGTGATAGGTCCGCGAGAAATCTTGTAGCCGCGTGAAACGAATCAAGGTCCGGTTCGTCAGCTGGACGCGGAATGAAATAGTCCGCATCGATCCTTTCAACTCTCGCTCGAAAGCTCATAGCACATGACCCTGGTTGCGTTACTTGCGGGTGGAGCTCTTGGACCACTGTTCAAGCTGTGCTCTTTCAGCATCAGGCAATTGCGTCTGCTTGAAATGACGTTGCTGCCAACCGGCGGAGATCACCGCCGGGAGCGGCGCAAACGGACTTGGATAGAGAATGCCGTCAAGCTGCATCGATTCAAAGTATCGCGGTCCGACGGTACTGTTCTCAGCGTCTGGTATTCGAATTAACAATGCTGGTCCATCAGAGCGATCCTTAGGTACGGAAATAACTTCCACAGACAAGCTGGCAGGCGAGTACCGCAGGTGAACGGTTCCGTTCGGCATTTGGAGAACACCGGCTTGACTGGTTAGCCATTCTCCAGGAATCAAATTCCGCCGGATGATACCGTCTAAAATCTCGCCTGCGCTTCGTGGAGGTTTGCCGCTCATGGCGCCCTCAACAACATAAGTCAGTGAGGCTATGGCTATCGCCGTCACATCGCGCAGGCGGTCGGCCGTGCGTGGTACTTTGCTGTCCGGCCAGCGATAGTTAGTTGATCTGGCGTGTGGAAGTCCATCGCTTCCGGTCTCGCCGATCGACACGTGGGCCTCCACGGTTGCCATCTCGCCGCTCTTTTGCCGTTGAATAACTAAGGGGAGAACAAACAGCACGAGAAAAGCCCCTAACGCAACAGAGATAATCGGCCAGACATTTCCTCGTTCCCTCATGCTGCCTCTCGCAAACGTACAACGTTTTCGCAGAACACTTCCTCGACCAATTGATCGATGAGCACATCCGGTGTTTGCGCCGCTCTTTCCAAACGCAATAAACCGAGTTCTAGGTTGGTGAGATCGTCCGAACCGCGAGCGATGAATCCGAGATAATCGTCGATGACCTGTCCAGTTAAGAGTGATTGATTGTCTGCCAAAAGTGCCCGAACCAAGGCTATCGATTCACGCAAGCCCGGCTTGTCTCTGACGGTCGGCATCATTATGCGAATGTATCGAACAACCTTGATGACCTGCATGATCAGATCTGCCGGCGCAATTGGCTGGCGCGAGTGAAGAATTCGTATCTCTTCGAGATCGGTGGGCAATCTAACTTTGGTGTAGACGCATCGTGAGCGAAGCGGCGGATGGACAATATGCTGGTTATTGGAGGTCAGGATTACGATTGGTTTGTCGTCGCTCTTGCCAACGCCGATGTGCCCGTTGTTTTCAGCGAGGCGAGGGACTGAGGCATGACCATCGGTGAAGAGTTGATAGAAAAATGCCTGGCATACTTGCGGCAGTTTTTCGAATTCATCCAGTTTTACAATTGGAGTAATACCGGTCCTCGCGAGATAGTCATAAGCCTGTAGGACTTCACCAAGATTCAGAAATTCTTTTCGCCATTGTCGACTTCTTGCGTCTTGAAGACTTAGCTCGCCTGCTGCAACCGCTTGAACGACAAAATTGTTTTGCCCTTGGTCATCCCATTCGAAAAGAATGTCTTTCAGCTTCAGATCGTCCATGCCTTGCAACTCAAAGAGTGGCCGGTTGCACGAATAAGCTAGGGCGTCAACCATTTCTGTCTTTCCGCCGCCGCGTTCACCTTCTGCCAACAAAGGCATCCCAGACTTTAGAGACTGGCAAAGGTCCTTGAGAGGACGTAGCTGGAAAATGTAGCCCGATTCGCGCGCCACCAGCTCTGCCAATGCTTCGCGGCCGTGTTCACGAACGAGTTGACGAGGATCGATTGTTGGCCGATGCGGATCGATCGGAATCATGGTTTTGCTGCCTTGGTTTCAGTAGCTTTGCCGACCATTTCTTTCTGCTCTTCATTCATCATTGGCAGAGCGGCGCGAATTTCTTCTGGTGTTCCGAAAAGAATCAGTTCCATCACCTCTCGATCAGTCAGTGACGTTGCTGCTCTTAGCAGGTCATCATCTCCCGGAGCGTCAACCGCACGTATCTCCTTGGGCAAGTCAGCGACCATGACAAAGCCTGATTGACCAGCTTCCACCTTAACGAAAGTGCGTTTCCTATTTCCGCCGTTAAGTAACTGATCCGCTTCGCCGGTTATTGGATTAAGGACTCGATATCCAGCACCGTTGAGCACTACTGTCCCTCGTCCGGTGAGGGCGCCAGCCATCATCCCGGCGACTTGAAGCCCGTTTGACGCAACCTTGCTCAGGGTTTGCTTGAATCGATTGCGATCGACCTCGACACGCTTTCCCTGGAGTCCAAGTCCGCCGTCAGCGCCAAGAACTTCCCCGCCATTTTCACAAATCGATTCTCTCGAGGATCGAGGTAACCGATAATGTTCACAACTGCCCGATCAACTTCGCTTCCGCCCGTGTGACCTATGAGGACGGTCCCTTTCGGAAGAGACCAGCCTTCGCCCTTCAAATCGCGGGTAAGTTCCAGCCGTGCATAGGAGTTATTGCGCACGGTGAGAATGACCGATTGAGTTCGTACCGGTAACATCGTCCCGAACGGAGGCAAGACCGTTGATTGCAGCTTCGATTTGTCGGGTGCAGACTTATTTGCGAGGCTTGCCGCAAGATTGGCGCTTGAAGATCTCCGTAATGCGGCTGCTGGCTTTGGGGCATCATCAACAAAGATGCTTTGCGTCGGGTTGGCTCTTGATTGAAAGGTCGTCGCCGTTTCAGATTCTTCGACGGTCTTCGAGCTGGGCTGTGTATTTACTACTAATTGCTGATTTGAAGATGTGTTGTTTGTGCCAAAATCCGTGGCCGGTCCCATTCCGGGATTTACGGTTGCGCTGTAGTTCAGCCGATAGGCAGGAACATTAGAAATGTCGGGTGAAGGATTCGGTGAGGCCAAAGGTTTCACAGTCGACGGATCAGTTCCGATGGCCTCACGAGCGATGTTGATTGCTTCAGCGCTAAGTCCGTTCTCACTGTTGTTCGTACTCGATTCATTTTTCGGTGCGCCGTCGCGACGATTGTCAGCCAGGACTTTGACATCAACCCGATTGATTTTGAGAAGGGCGTAAAGGACAACGCCGCTGATTACGAGAAGGAGTGCAACGAAACCCCAACCGATCAATTTTCGTTTCCAATTTCTCTTCTTGCTCGTAAGAATTTCCTTCGCCGGCGCAAACACGGGGTTCGAGGGATGATAGAACGCAGCGTCAGCCTGGGCTTCTTGCGTCGTTACCTCCAGCACGTCTATGCCAGTTAATCCGCGATTGTTTCCGTTTCGGTTCATGAGCTCGCTCCTTACTTTCCGCTTCTTGCGAGAACGATCGATGCCGGTTCATCTGCAGCGCTGGTTTGTCCGACAGATACCCTAAGTTGCTGACGAACATTTAGAACCGGAGTCGTGTAGGCGACGGCGTAATAGACGATCCCGCCTTTAGGAATGACGCCAGAGGTGTCGCTTGCTTCTATATGAATCTTCTTGATTGATTCAATATTCACCGCCTTCCCTCGATCATCAAGCATTTCAATAAAGAGGTCAGGAATATCAGGTGATAGCTTTAGACTGTCCGACGCCTTGTTCTTGACGGCGAGCAAGACGAGGTTAAAGCGCTCCGCGTTAACACTCGGTTGCAATATTGAGAGTGAGAGTCCATGCGTAGGCTTCGACCAGTTCTTAAAGCGTTTCGGTTGCTTCATTGCCTCTTGCAAAGCACTTCGTGTTGATAATGCGTATGACCCGTCCTTCGTATCCACGGCTCTGTCAGTTGAAGGGGGACGAACAGTCGGAGTCTGTTTGAGCGGCAAGTTCGGATTTGGTCCAGGCGAGCTTGAAGCAACGGGAATCTCCGCAGATGTTTTGTTTTCTCCTTCTTGGCTGTTTTCGACAGAGATCGATATCGGCGCGGCGGACTGCGCAGTCATCTCCCCCCTTTCTCCTGGGCCGTCTAGATTGACCGGCAGTCCTGCCGCGCGCCTTCGCGCCACAACCTCATCGCGGTTGTAATTGAGCACACAACGATGAACGTTCTGCGCGAGGTCTTCTACCGGGTAGAACAAGAATGTAACTACGAGTCCGCTGCGCATCTGCGCAGTCACGGTAGCCGAAGGAGTACGAGCCTTCAGGTTCCGCAGCGGCGTTAGAAACTGCGTGCCCGGTCTCACAACTATCGCTCGCTTATTTCGCTCAAGGGCTTTTTGATCAACCGTAGCCATCTCTGGATCGCCGGGAATGATGTAGCGGGGACCGTCGTTGGCGGGCAACTCAATCAGGACACTTCCGTGTTGAGCCATCGCCAGTCTTACGATCGTCTCATCTTTCGTGACATCAACGCGTGCTTCACCAACAAAGAATTTGGCAGGCGGCGACGCAGGTACCGGCGGTGAAGGTACTTTCTTGACGACCCTATGCACACAGCCACGGCATCGCGGAGTTGGCGTTGACGGGTTTGGAGTCGCCTGTTGAGCGCACACCAATATTGGGGCAGCCAGAAGTAGCACGAGAGATATGATTGTCTTCATGGTCTTGTCCTCTCAACCTTGTGTTGAAGTTGCAGGTGTCTCCGCCTCGGTGGAGCTGAGTTCCTTGTAATCAAGCGCGTTGATTCGAAAACCCGAGCGCAGATTGCGATCGAGGCGGAATGTTCCACCTTCAGGCGCGTCTGGTAACAAATCCACCGTTAGCAAGAGGTGCTTGGTTACACGTTTACTCTCATTCTTAACCACCATTCCAATCTCTTGCGTCCCATAGACCTTCACTGTCAGCGGCTTCCCCGGAGCGTGCTCCAGGTATTCCACCTTCCACGTCCCATTCCATTGCTGTTCGCGCTGCGTCTGAAGAATTTTTTGGTCGGTGAGATACTGGGCGAACTTCTTGGCTTGGCCCGGCACCATCAATCGAAGTGCGGCTTCAATATCTTTGGAACGCGAAGTCTGATCGACTCGATACAGATACTCGAGGTAGGCTTTGACAACATAATCCATGTCGGCAATTTGCAGCTTGTCCTTTTCAAGACGAACCGCTTCCGTTGCGCCCAGTTCACGGTCATTGATCATCACCGTGCGGCCAGACGACATATCCACCACGATGCGGTCTGGTCGCTGAATGGATTTGTAAACCACTCCAACGATCGCAACAGCGGTAATCGCAAAAGAAAGAAGCATTAACCTCGACTGCCGGTGGATCGTGCGCACGTCCGCTGGATCGCGATAACAGATAACTGGACCAACCGGCGGAAGTTCACGCAGAGAATTTTCGGTGTCTGCCGCTGAGTTTGTTATTGGTAGATCTAAAATATCTGCACTCATCGGTTTCTCCTTAACGAAATATCTTTACCGATTCTTGATTCCTTGTCGGCGTGCTCGCATACAAGTCGCGTTCCAGTTCACTCCTTCGACTGACTCGCCTCACTCAACACCCCTGTTGTAAAACACAACACCCAAAGTGCATGTAAAATCCAACACGCCGGGCGCTACGCGTATTAGACCGCTACTTTGGTCCACTGAACCCGGTCAGACAAAACTGACGACTTTTGCCTGGCTTCTGATGGAGATGCTGTCTACCGATGTTGCAAGAAGATCATTTAGAACAGAGCAAAGCGCCAACCGACGGGAGAATGTTAGGTGAATTTGAGCTACTCGTAGCCGACTTACTGAACACGGGGTCGAGCTGGGTGACGCCGGACTTCATGAAATAGCAAAGAGCGATTGCCAATCGCGCCTGCCTGGTGCTGTTGAACGTTTCGCCCGGCCGGCTCCTAAGTAAGCTTCCAAGTGTGGTCGTAATGATCGTGTGAAAACCAGATCTCTGCAAAAGGGTTCCGCGGGGAAGTTGGCGCTGGATCTGTCGAACGGCCTCAGTTCGGCCTGGACACGATCCGGTAGAAGCGGTGACTATGGCGACAACGATGTCAAAACGCACATTCTGCGCCTCAGCTTTCATTCGCGGAATCTCAAATCGCAAGCTTAGAAACCAGCGATATGTTCCACAGTTGCAGGCTGCCCTATGACTTCTTCTGTGGGGTTGGAGATGGAATCGGGGTTGGATGCGGAACCGGAGATGGACCTGGAGTCGGACTTGGTGCTGGAACTGGAGTTGGAGATGGAGCCGGAGTTGGAGATGGAGCCGGAGTTGGTTTCTTTGCCATTGGCTTTTCCTTTCATGGCGGCGGGGTGATTCTACGCCCGGCGGTAGTCGATGACAACAGACGGGCCTTTACGGTGCAAGAGATCTAGAGGTCATCGTCACCGAATTTTGCCTCTCGTGATCCGCTCGGGCATGTTAACTGTTTGACTTGTTAGATCCAAGCTGGACCTCTTCCAACGCTGCCCAGTTGTAAAACACAACACCCAAAGTGCATGTAAAATCCAACACCCCTCATTGAAGTTCAACGAAGGTCGAATCATTGTTCCTGATCTTTTTGGGCGCAGGCTGCTGAAGGCAGAAGGATATTCGGTGGAGGAATCAGGGATAAATGCACAATCCTAGATTGATGGCGCTACGAGATGTTAAGAAGGTGGCGGACCCAAATTGGATGTAAATGCGCACATCTCTGCCAGCTTTCGGCTAGGCATATTTCACTTGGACTCGTCACAACATTCTTCATATCTCTTGCTGCTACCACACGGGCAATATTCGTAGCTTAAGATTTTATCCTTGCTCAGTGAGACGGGCTCTGGAAGCCAATCCCACCAATGGACTTTTAGCTTGAGTATGGATCGCTTTTTCATCTCTGAGCCTATGAGCCTTAGATGCTCAAATCTTGGACTGCCGCATAAGATATCCCGGATGTCCTTTCCGAGATTTGTTAACACCAAGATCGTTTTCAAAGGATCCAAGTCTTCAGAAATCGAGATGAGCAGCCCATGTCTGATCATGCTATCAACAAGTGATGCTGCTCCCTTTGATGATCCAAAACGTATTTTCCCACGTCTTGGTATGCGTATCTCTCCCAACAACACCCATTTATTCAAATATGGTGGTGCCATACCCATTTTCCAAAACCAATACCAGAGGCAAAACCAAGACATCCTTCTTTTATGGAGAAACTCGGTAATTGTTCCATTTTCTCTTTCGCAAAAAGCGTACTTCAAGCAGAGTCTCGTTTCGCGAGTTAGTGAGTTAAGCTTCTTCGGCAACTTCGTAAGGTATCGAGCAAATTCGATAGAAAGCATATCAATGACGAGGTCCCAGCCGCCACGGTCCTCCGGATGTTGACTACACAGCCTCGCGAGACCTTTGAACATTGGTCGCGTTGGCAGACTTTCCTCATGCCTATCAATGTTAATCTGCCCAAGAAGGTTTTCACCGGTGAAAACTTCATAGAAAACTCTTCCGAGTTGGAATGCATCGGATGCCGGTCTAATCTCGACCTCTCTGCCCAGAGAATATTGATGCTGTTCGGGCGACATGTACGCTGCTGGTGCAGGGCGACGGCTATCTTCAGGGTAAAACGCAATTTGTCTACCCTCGTGGTTTGCATAGAGCTTTGCAATGCCGAGGTCACTGAGTTTCACCACGTCGTGATCGGAAATCATGATATTCTCCGGCTTGATGTCACGGTGTACCCATCCTTGGCGACTAAGACACATAAGTGGATCTATCATCTGAATGCAATACGCGAATCTCATCAACCATCCAACCTCATCCCTTTTGAGCATGGCCCTGAGGTCTTGCGGCAGATACTCCAGGATCATGAAAGGGATTCGCTGCCTTCGATAGTCATAATCACCCCAGTCAAGCACACGCACGATATTCTCATGCTCCAGCTCTTGAAGCTTCTTCAGTTCATTTTTGAAATTGTTCCTTAGACTCTCTGACTGCTTAGGGGATAGCTTCTCGCGAGGAGCCAAGAATTTTATTGCGACAGGTTCCCCAGTTTTGTGATTGCTCGCCTGATATACCGAGCCGTTGGCGCCAGCGCCCAAGAAAGGGGTGCCCTGAGCGCTGTTTTTGATCTCATACTTACCCTTCTTTCCGGCTACAAGTAGACCCGCCTTAAGCTTAAGTCTATCTCCTGCTTTCGCTTCTGCTTTATGCCTTTTTTGGATAAGAGTTGCCATTTGTCTCTTACTCCCATGCCTTCTGCTGCAACGATGACATCTGTCGACCTCGACGCGATTAGGCAGGCTCAATTCGAATAACAAACTTACCCGTGGTGTGATCTAGTACTGCACGGTAGAAGCGCACGTCGCTATTCCCCACGGCCTCCCTAACCATCGTTTCGTCCGCGCTTGCAATGCGAGCGCCGAGAATCACCTCGCGATAAGGTAGCAGACTGTCCACCAGACCATTGATGCCCGCCCAAACCATGCGCCACTCGGCCTCGTAGGAATACTCTTTCGGCTTAGTGAGCACGAGGCCGCGCCACACGTCCCCCGGCTCATCGATTAACTCCCAATCTGTGATCGGTCGTACTCTCTTAACGTAATTAACCTTATCGATAGTTCTAGGGTTCGAAATTCCTACCGGGCAAACGTATCCGATACAGAATCCTGTGTGCCCGGCGGCGTAGTGGTCCCACATAAGTCGGTTATCGTTGAGTTCAGACACGCAGAAGACGGTGGCGTGCTGTACCAAGAATCTAACTAACTCCCGCGCCCCGATAATCAGCTTTACCACCCAAAGGTCGCTTTCTATGTCAAGCTCTCGGAGATGTTTTAGAAGTAACTCGAAGCCCAATCCCGCAGCAGACAGGCCAAGTAAGACTAATGGCTCAGGCTCCGAAATGTTTCCAACATACTCGGGAATTTTCCCACGGTCGGAAAACTCTAACAGGTACGGTTTCGCGTTCGCCAGCCTTTCCCGGACCCCGGAGACGTCAAAGAGTCTGCAGTCAGGTTCGGCCAGTCGAACCAAACAATCAAAGGGATCGCTGAGCTGCGATCGATTCGAAAACCACAGCGTGTCGTTACGTAGACAGTCTATGTAATACGACGCACAAGATCTGTACTTGTAAAGGACGCGGACATTTTCGTCTCCCTCGTTGTAAATCTTGTTGAGTAATTCACGGGGGCTGAGCGCGCTGCCGTCAGCGGAGTCGCCGATATGGTCATTCACCTTCGACATCCTTGCAGGCTAAGACGTAGCAAAAGAACGATCAGGTTCGCAAAAAAACGACGAAATTCTTCCTTTCTAAATCTACGATTGGCACGGTTTTGTCAAGCAAATCAGCTGCGTCCGTTTGCAGATGAGTCAACTAGTAGCTAACGAGAAGAGAAAACTGCCAGACACGCTGAGAGTGTTCCTGCGCGGCTTGATGAGGTAGGCTATCAATCTGCTATTTATTGAGTCAGTTGAAGCTCTCGTGTACCGGCGTCTCGTCCCTGTTGTAAAACACAACACCCAAAGTGCATGTAAAATCCAACACCCCTCATCGAACCTCGATGAAAAGTGAGCTTTCCCTTTCGGTCGTGCTAAGCGATGAACTCGTCGGTTTGTTCGCGAGATTAGGTTTGAGATATCCAGAGTTCAATAATGGCGAAGCATTATTCTTTTGGAGAGCGGCGTTTCCCTGGCCAGTTATGAAGAACGCGATCGCGGATCTCACATAATCTTGGGTCTCACGATAAGGAGGAATGCCTCCTGTGATCTGTCCTCGTCGATTTATGATCTTTCCGTTCGCAAGAACAAGCGGTCTACCAGTCTGAAACGATTCAACCGTTCCTTCTCCGGCGTTATATGCAGCTAGCGCAAGGTCGAGCCGTCCTCCGAATTTCCTCAGCAAATCGCGCAGATATCGCGCCGCAGCGTCAATCGCTTGTTCCGGGTCGTGCGGGTTCCTTACCCCAAATCGCTTCGCCGTATCAGGCATGAATTGCATTGGGCCACGCGCACCTTTGGGGCTCACTGCGTCGAGTCGGTAGCGCGATTCAATGAAGCAGAGAATTCTGAGAAGGCGAGAATCGATTCCGTAACGCCTCGATGATTCCTTAATGAAGGGCTCAACTCGTTGCGCCCGTTCGCGGGCTGATGCTTCGCTGTCGCTCGGCGTCTGCGACACAGCATTCGAAGTCAGGAAAAGTAACACCGCAAGTAATAAGAGTGTCTTCCGAAACATCAGGAGTTCGCCTGTGCAAACAGGGTTCCAGATGAGTGGCACAGGGTTTGAGAAGGACGCTACTCGAACACCAGCTTCTCGTTAACGGAAATCGGTTAGCGAACTTTCAATCGATGTCTAGTCGAAGGAGTGTGAGACATGAAGAGCTTACTCGAAATAACAATGTATCCGGGACTGGAACAGTCACGCGCAGCTCATATCGGACGCAAGCTTGTAGCGCTCGGCTTAGGTGTGAAGGCAACGCAAGGCACTGTCGCGACTGCTCTCATGCTTACGCTTGGGATGCTATCAGTATCCGCGCAGACTCCTTCGGGGACATTCTTTAACGGCAACAGCGCTCAGCTCGGCAACAGCTTGCGCTCTATTACTTTCTTTCTGGCGGCGGCAATGATCATCGCCGGAATCATCTTCGTCGCCGTGGGAATCGTTACGTCAGGCCTGCGCGAATCACTTTCAACCTGGAAATTCATAACGGGAGCTGCATGCTTCGCGTTCGGGGGCATCTGTGCTGCCGTCTATGCATTCAGTCAGGGCGATACGGTTCCGCTGGATAACCAGTTCTAGTCGGCGACTAACTGACAAATTTCTTTCGTATGCAGGTTGACCTGCGGAGGTTAGAGGTATGAGGGCGCGTCCTGTCCGCCGCAACATTTACTTGCCGGTGGTGCGCTTCGGCGTAGCCGACAGTGACTGGTTCACTGTTTTATTAATTTCGTGCGCAGGCTACCTGGCGCCGGTCCCATTCGGAATTACGGTTCTCTTTGTGCCGATACAAATGTGGACCTGGTTACTCGCGACTGCGGGAAGCATTGCGTTCTTCAACTACATACGCATAGGCCGTAAGCCGTATTGGTTACAACACAGTCTTAAGGCGCTGTTTCTGCATCATCGACAATATCGCGCAATTCCAAACGGAAGAATACGCGCGTTCAGGCGCTTATGGCTTCTCGACGCTGAACCGGCGGATCGTTGTCTAGAGTTCGATGCCCAACCCGAGAACGGGAGCCCGACAGTGTTAATGCTCAACCATAACGATCGTGTTCAGGAGGCTTTTGAAGAACGATGGAACGAGTCGTTGCTTATGACGAACTAACGGGCGAACGAGAACTTCGTCTTCGTACAGGTGCACTGATACGCCCGCCCGGAAGAAGACGCGATTCGTCAATTGTCGGGATCTACAAAGATGCCCTGCGACACAAAGACGGCGCTCTAACCGTTGCCTATCAGGTGGAGACACCGGCGACGATGTTTGCTGATGATGCGCTGGTCGACATTCGTTATGACGACCTCGCGCGAATGCTGGCCTTCGAGAAGCCTCCGGGTACTTTGGTTCAATTCAGATATTCGACAACTCCCAATCCTGGGCAAGAGATTTCCAGCGTCATTAGTTCGCGCGCGCCTTCAGGGACTCACACGTTGGCATCATTACTTCAATCATCAAATCTGGATTACCTGAGAGGCGCGGCCCAGAGTCTTCCTTATCGGCGAAGTGTGTTGACTATGTGGATACGAGTTCCACCCAAAAGGCGCGGCAACCCAACAATGACCGCAGTTGGTGATTTCCAACGTTCGCTTCGACAGGAAATGCGAGCACGCGGATTTCTATCAACGCTTCGACGGCTACCTTCGATTTACTCGCGGACAGCAGACGATTCAGTAGTGAGGCGTACGCTTGAAGCTGAGCAGCAAGTTTACAACCAAGCAAATCGTGTTTGGCGACTCTTTGAGAACTCGTCTCCAATGACACTGCGAAGATTCACTCGTCAGGAGATCTGGGAAGCGGTGTTTTTCGGCCACTGCCAGAACAGCAACTCCGCGCCTACTTTACCTGAGAGACCCGGCAGAGACTTACGTGATTACCTTTGCGGCGAAACAGTCGAGGGAGAGCTGAACTATCTCATGCACGGCGACTATCCCGTTGCAATAGTATCGATGTTTACGCCACCAAACGAATTTGTGACAGCCGACGCGCTCAGAAGCTTGATTGGACGCCGCGATTTTAACCTCCGTCACACCATCGTGACCGAATATCTTTTCCCTGAGCAGCGGAAAGAAACTAAGCGTCTGGATCGCCGCATCAAGCAGGTCAAGCGAACGTTTACCAGGAGAGACAACCCCGAAGGAGCAGCGGCGCTAAGAAGCTTGCGGGCCGTGCGTGAGGAAGTTGCGGGTGCGCGCGAGTCGCTCTTGCCGACCCGTTTCTACATCATTCTTTACGGAGAGCGAGCGAGGAACCTGGCTGAATTGAAGCAGTCGGTTGATGTCTTGGATGAACAGTGCGAAAGGATGATCTCTGCCATTCGCCAGATCCCGGGTGCTAACGCAGACCGCGAAGAACCTGAAGCCTTGCGTGCTCTATATCCCACAGCGATTGCCGGTGAATTGAGTCCTAGCCTGACGGGACGTGAGTTGACTGAAATATCGAACTCGGTTGCGGTTTTGACTCCCACTGAGGATTCCTGGCAAGGAGCAGCACGACCGCACACTCTACTTTCAACAGTGACCGGAAGACTGATCGGAATTGATCTTTTTGACCGCAGCCAAATTCCTTCTCCGCTAGTTCAAATAATTGCAGCTCCGCGCGGTGGAAAATCAATCTTGATGGCTCAGTTCGCCTGCGACATTTTGGCGAGTCTTAGCGACGCGAGTGTCAATGCGATCGATATCGGCGAAACCTTGCTACCTCTAGTGACTGTTCTGGGTGGTCGTTACATCCGTCCACGGCCCGATGAAGTACGCGCCATCAACATCTGGTCGTATCCCGAATTGAAGGATGGCGAGATGCCAGACGACGTTCAAAAAGCGTTGGTCGTTGGCGATTTGAAGATGCTGGCTCGCGTAAGAGATGACGATAAGACAGCAGAAGACATCGTTAGCGCGGTCGTTGCGCAAGTCTACGAGAACATCGTCTCGCAAAACGGCCCTGGTCGGCCTTTGTTTGAACCGGTTCTCTCACACTTTGTTGCTCAACTGCGCACTTACCCGTTCGATGCCGAAATAGTCCGTGAGCGGCGTGAAACACTCGTCCTGGCGCTGAATAACTACATCGGTCATCCATGGCTTGATGCGCCAACCCATCCAGACTACGAAACCAAGTCACAATTCGATGTGTTCGAACTCGGATCGCTAAGAGATTTTCCGAACGACATCAAGCTCTCGCTGGCTTACCGCATCGCGGCACATGTCGCCCGGTCTATTGGACGGCGGCGGGCAGACGGAACGAGAGCTCCAACTGCCAACCTCTTCGACGAGATGTGGGAGATCAAGGATGAGTATCCGTTCATCTTCAAGGTGCTTCAGCACGCCGGTCGCAAGGGTCCAAAGGAGAACTCAATAACTGTCTTAGCCACACACGCGTTCGAAGACATTGAGGATGTCGCTTCGCTCTCGAAGACCGGTAACGTGATATTTATCGGCAAGCAACTCGGTGACTTCTCGAAGATTGTTGCGCATGCAAAGTTATCGGAGAACGGCGCGGCAGCCATCAGTCACATCAAGACTGCTCCGGGAAGGTTTTCGCAGTTCGTGATGGTGATTGGAACTGGGCCGGATCAGGTCGTCGAATTGGTGCAACACGAACTTAGTCCACTAATGCTTTGGACCCTGACCACCAATGCGGATGAAAGGAATGCTCGCAGTATCGTTTCGGCTTATCAGCCAGACTGGTCAGAGACACAGGTTCACGCATGGCTCGCTCAGCATTACCCGCGCGGGCTGACGGCGGTAGGACTACGAGAAATCGACCAAACGCTTCTCGAAGTTGCTGCGTGAAAAGTTGTTCTCAGAAAAGGAATCAACCATGAGATTCATCAAGCACCTATTAATCGGCATCTTGCTCGGCGCATTCCTGGCGCCGTCAACCACCCATGCACAATGGACGGTTTTCGACCCGGCTCAATACTCGCTCCAGATCGAGCGCCAGATTGAAGAAGCAAACCGGTGGTTGGAGCGCGTCAGGCAATATTCCGAAGAGATCAACAAGCTGGCTGAACAACTCAGCACGATGAAAGGCGTTTTAGGTCAAGCCGAAAAGCTTGTACTCCACAATGCCAACCTCACTCGGACGATGACACAAATTGGCCAAACCGTGCGTGACGTCTTTGCGCTGAAACGAGCGATAGAGACGATGGTGATCACACGTCTCAGGATGATCAGGTCTATCAAGACTCGATTAATGAATGGCATCTTTGATCCTCAGGCTGATCTAAATGACTTCGAGGACTATTTGCGAAACTCTATTGGCCGGACTTCACAGGATAAGATCGCAACAATGAACCGCATTGCGATGTTCGATGCGACCCTGGCTCGTCTTTATCACGATTTGCAAACTGCTGAGGCCCGACAGGCAGGCGCTGCCCTTGAGATGAAGCAGGCTAAAGACAAGCTGGACGCGGAACTCGCTAAACCACAGGCGGAGCAATGTGCTACCTGCATTTCAGATCTGAAGCTGGAGATCGCTTCGTGCGAGAAAATGATCGCTGATCTGGATGCTCAAATCACAAATCTATCCACACAAATCGAGGATCGAGTGAAGCTTTACAACCTGACAATGGAAGAACGGGTTCGGATAGCCAATCGAGTCAAAGCTACAGACGAAGCATGGGACAACCTGAACATCGTTAAAGAGAGCATCTTCACAGCGATCGAGAGAGGGGGCATGCCGCCACCCCCGCGACGGCCTTAGGAATAGTCTATGAGGAAGAACCACCCATGAATCTCAAACGAGCATTAAGGTTCAGCATTCTTGCTGCAATTCTGCTGCTTCCAGTTGTGGCGCAGGCGCAGGTGCCGCAAGCGCCAACGCCGTCCCCTTCGCCGGTCAGATCGCTGTCTGAAAACATCGCCGCTCTAACGCAACGTGCGGCTTCGATGCTGCCGTATTTCGACAATGAGATCGTCTCAAAGCTGATCGGTTGGTTCGAACTACTGGCCTGGGTTATCGGTAACTGTTTGGCTGGCTTCGCAATGTTGCGCATTGTGCGCGAGGACAATGGCGAGGGCTCAAATCTCTATTGGTGGTTCGGCAGACTTGGCTTGTTCTTCGTCTTATCGGGAACAAGCTTGGCGATCATCAATGGCATGAGCGCGATTGGGTACGAAATCGCCAACGGGAATGAAACACGACAGCAATCAGTTCTCCAGCAAGTCTATCTAGCTCAGCGCGACAGCTTCAACGACTCGTACGCGAAGTTTCAGCAGAACATGTTTACCGTAAAGGTTGACGGGCGTGAAACAGCGATTGAGCCGGTCCCGTTAGGCAGTGAATCGGTCCTCGGTATCATTGTCGACAGTGAAAGTAGTCTTAAGGACTTTGACCGCAAGGCTGACGTCTCGCAGTGGAACATTTCCACGATGATGACGTGGCTTAACTTCGAGCGGGCGCTAATTGAGTTCGGAGATCTGATTCTGGTAATCCTTGGAGCCGCCTTACTGCTTGCAACGAAGCTCGCTATGCCTTTCATGCTTGCTGGTATCGTAGACAAACAGCTTGCGAGCAAGACGACCTATCCCTTTTTCTATGGAGTCGTTGCTCTGACGCTGGTGTGGCCGTCCGTATCAAAGATCATTCGGATCGTGGCCTACATGTGGGGCAATGTCGCCATGGCCGTCGGAGATGGCAGTCCTCTCTATATCTGGAATTACGAAACAATGCGAGCTATTACGGACCCGCTCGCACAACCGCAGTACACAATTGCTCTCGCTGCTTTCGGAATGGGTTTGGGAGCACTTTGCTTGTATGGAACGCCCTTCATCTCTTTGTATTTCCTATCAGGCCGTATTTACGAATCCGTTGCGACTGTTGTGTCAAGTTGGATGGGCGCGATGATCGGCACCGGCATCGAGAAATACAGCGCGGAAGCCGCTGCTTCGATCAATCGTCAGGCCGAGGCTACTCAATACAATGCTGGCTATCAGGCCGATGTCACGCGCTCAGCCGGACAGCAGGAAGCGGGAAACATCCGAGCCCAAGGCCAACGAACAGCGCAGCTTGCATCCATTCAATCTGCCCTGACCGGCCAGATCGCCGCGACGCAGGGTTCGGCCACAACGCAACGGATGATCATTCAGGCAGCGGCCGGATTTCAGAAGACTCAAGTAGGATCTGAGGTGGCACGAAACATTCGCGACACCAACATCGGGGCATCCCGCGAGGTGGGCGGTATTATCGCTGGCGCAAAGCGCGATCTTTACATGAATGCTGGTAACACGTCGGCAGCGAAAATTGACCAAGGCGTAAGTCTAGTCAACTCGATGGTTCCTCCTGAGGTTCCAGTAGTGCGAGGGCTGGTTGAGATCCCCAAGTACGATGCCATTACCAAGCGCAACCGAACTGCCAACTACGCCACCGAAGAATTCAGCAGGAACATGGTCCAGAACCAAGAACTGGTCGCCGGCCGCATTGCCGGCTCAGCCGAACGGTATCAGGGAGAAATGAACCAGGCGATCGATAGGCAAGCAGGTGCGCAAATCGCGGGGGTGAATGCAGGTGCTGGTCAAGCAATCGGTGGTTATCAACGTGGTGCCAGCCAAGCGCGGACCGGGGTCGATCAAAATTATCAATTGGAGCTTGGTGCTAACAAACAGATCTACGTAAGCCAAGTTGATGCCGCCGGCCAAATCCGCAACGCAGGATTTGAAGCCGCGAAACTGCGCCAGGCGGCAGCAGTGATTGCTGCCGTTGGTCGCGAGATTTCAAGAGAAGTTGGACAAGGAATGCGTATAAGGTTCTGAATTCCTCTTGTGCATCGTCGCTGCTGCCTAGTCGCGGCTGGGTCCAACGAGTTGTCACGTCGCCCGCTGGTAATGTACCAGTCACGCCGTACAAGATCGTCATGTTGAGAGACAGGGTTCCCGCGCTCCAGTCAAACGACCTGTTTTCGGCGCGCGGTCAGAGGTAAACTACGTGGTCCCGCTAGGGCTCAATGCACCCGTATCATTACGATTAGCTCTCCTTCATTATCTGCGAACGTGGAAGGGGTATCGTTGATAGCTAAAAATAGCTTGCCGTCGCGTGGGCTCGTCCCCGCCAACGCTTCTCCAATTGCAAACATTTGATCGCCGACCCTTCCTATAAGGGAGCCTAAGCTGGCCGAAGGAAACAGAGTTCCTGGGAACAAGGTGCCACTAAACCCGTTAGGACCGAGCGCGGGAGGACCGGTGTTGGACCAGAGCCCTGATGCCCGGATGGTAAACCCCTGACCCTGCTTCAATGTGATGCCTGAGTCTACCCACAACACATTTGCGGGAACAACCACTCTAGCTGGTAGCACAAAAATAGCCGGACCACTGGCAGCTCGCTTCCATTGAACAGTCACGTGGCCCCGGATTGGCCAAGGCTGACTGTCGTCAGGTTGAATCCTAATACCGTCCACCTGGGAGACAGAAGTACTAACAGGAGCCGGGTCCCTCCCGGTCAACATGTCGTAGGCATCAGTGTCTACACCCTTCTCCAACACAATGGCGCCAAAAGGCTGAGCAAGTGAACTGCCCGCCCCTTGGAAATGAAAAATAAGATCGCCTATGTCCTTTCGCTCCTCCGTTATTTCCTTCTTTGTGACTTTGAGGTTCCTCTTTTTGGGTAAATCTGGGACGTTGTAGTCTATGTCGTTTAGTACTACAGCGAGTCCAACCGCATCGTCGCCGACATTGTAGAGTTTTACTGCGACTCCATTGCGCGCACTCAGTTGGTAGGACACCAGCAGTTGGTCCTTCGGATGACGACGCGGCGATGGTGGCCGGATTACGACGTTGAATAACTTGATTCCGGAGAACGGCTTTAAGGGTCTTTCTGGCCGCGCCTCTACTTGATCTGTAAGTGGAAACGGCAGGAGAGGAGGATAGACGCGGAATAGTTGCTTAACTAAATGCTCGTACAGACCACCGTCTCCATATTCCTGGCTTACCAGGAAAGGTCGGCTAATAACGGACATGCTTGTCGCATCGACTCCTGAAGGGCGTGCCATGAACATGAGCAGGGGTGGATGTATCTCGGCACCATAGTCATCGTGTCCGCAATCCACAATCCACCGCCCTAGTACCGCTACACGATCTCCATTTTGTGGTTCATGACCGGCAGGCACAAAGCCCGAGTCGATCTCGACGTGCAGCACATTGTTGATGTCCAGTCCAAACTCAGTTCTTGCTTTACATATTGAATTATCTCGACCTTCTGGGTCCGGGTCTGGCTTGAGAATTGGAGATGCCAAGTTCATGTACATGGGGTCCGGCGCCAGGTCAAAATTGAGATCCTTTCCAAATGGATGAGTAAACCAAATGTCGTGCATTGATCGGTGTGCATTTATGGCTATGCCTGACGCCGCCACATCGGCATCTTCGAGTTCGCGCGTCGGGCTAAGAATAGGGGTCCATTCATACCGAGGGTTATACCCAGAGAGCCAAGTTGCAGCTCCACAGATTGTTTTTGACCACGCATGGCTGCTGGTATCGAAGTCTGGGTTTTTGTATCCCACAGTGCCGGAGAGCGATTGGATTTCCAGAATGACTGGTGCCGAGCGGGGTTCCCTCGGACGAACGGGGCACGGTTGAGCAGGTGTTCTAGGATCTGGAGAACAAGCCACGCGCACCTGTTCAGCGTTTATCCTTAGTTGCTCCTGAAGTTGCCTGATTCGAGAAACACAAAGGCTTCTTCCCGGTCCTTGGCATATCTCATCGGCCAATAGTTCCTCTGCCGCCTCCATGGCTCGTTGGAGGTTTTCCCCTCGCTTTATCGCATTTTTGCAAGCGGCAGAATCCGGTTGGGCAACGACCAATGAGATCCCCAGCCAGATCACGACGATGACGAGCAGAATCATTTCGAGTCTTAATGCAATGCGTTTCATGGATACCTCCTGAGAAACTATGAAAAGCTGGTCTCCTCTGGTTGCACGTGTTAGCGCGCCCCCACTGAGCAACTATCGCAGCGGCCAAGTCTAGCTGCTGAAAGTGAAATCATTCAAGCCGCAACTCAACGAGCAATTCTTAACCTATGTGAGGGAATGCTTCCCCTTGATTCACAGCCGAACTTTAGCAGGCTCAAGATGCCCGTGCTGCTACGCTGCAGTGCTGGAATGAGATCCTTAGGTTTTCACCTTGTACCGATCGACGCTCCGCCGGCAGCGAAGCCGTGCTCCTTGCCGAGCGCTGGCATTCAATCTACATCAGAGGAAGAATCTTGAAAGCCATGCTGTCGAGGCGTCGGGTTGAATAGTTGTTGAGCAGCCCTTGCGAGGTAAGCATTCGAGTTTGCAATCTTTTTGGTTTTGCGCGCACAGAGCACGGCCAGCAAAAGGATCAGAGTGGTCCGTTATGACCAGGAACTAATATGGCGGCGTCCCGCGCCAATTCTCTTTGCAGGACTGTGATAACGTCAACGTCAGCTCCTTCAGACATTTAAGACAGTACGGTGGACTGCCCGCCTCCACAGTCTTGATCGAATTTCCGCAGCCCGGCTTGGGGCGGTAAGGTGCCGCCCTTCGGAAGCCCGTCACCGTGGCTAAGCAGGAGCGTGTGACCAAGTTCATGCGCGAGAATTCTGTAGAATACTCCTGCGCCGCGCGCGGCAATTTCCAATGGCTCTGAAATAATGACGTACTGGTTTGCCATGTCGGCTACGGTGAGATGCCTGGGGACAACGCATAGATCAGCACCGTTGTTGCGTTGGGCAATTTTTAAAATGGCCGGGAGCAACTCCATTAGAGGAATTCCTGCCTGCAAAGTTTACAGTACTGCGCGCGATAATCACGATCGTGCCTGTTTTCTTGCCATTTTCTCCCAAGGACCAGGCGTTTAGACAAGCCTGATGAGCGTCTTCCATTTCTTGGGTTTCGTGCTGAAATCCAATGTCGCCGACGTCAATTTCTCCGAGCCTGCCCTGCGGATGAGGATCTGCTATCACAGGGGCATTAAAATCGAGGCCTCCCAGAGGCTGGTATAGCGCCGTGTAGAATTGGATGTTTGCACCTTGGATCCATACCTTCGTATTTAGATCCTTGATCGCCTGGTTCATCAATGTATCAATCTTGTCGTTTCCTACATCAGAAAACAATTCGCCCTGCTGTGTGAGTCTCGCACCTTTTACGACGCAAACCCGGACCGGCACAAGTATTCGTCCCTCTACGGCAGGACCAGGACAAGCTGCGAATAATAATATGCCGCCCACCATCAGCATTAACGCGATCGAAATGCGAAGCGTTACGCGACTAGCACCGGTATATTTTTGTTTTAGCATCATGGACAGCACCGAGGATATATCATCCTGGATTGAGTCAGAAGCATATCCGCTGTGGAAAATGTATATGAATAATTAGGTGTTGCGCGCTTTGGTTTTCCTCCATCGTCCTACATTGTACTGTTTTGTGCATGCGAAGCGGCCCAACGTACTGGTTAGATATCAGATCTACACCATAATACCTGATATGGACGGTTATGCAGAACATGGAGAAACGGGTGTCTTCGTATTATTGGCCATCAATGTAGGATGGCGTGTGAAGGGAGACTTTACGAAGACGCACGGTCTGTGCGTCGACGTGCGCGCTCAAGGCGCTGGTACAACGAAGTACGATCGATCCGCAATAATCGCGCCGCTTGACTGTGATTTCCAGTCGTCGCGAGCAACTGTTCATAGAGAGTAAGAAGTGTTCGATCGAGAAAGGCTTCGAGTGAATCGTTCTCGTGATACAAAAGAGGGACTTGCGCCCTCGCTACTGCCAAATGGCCGTTAGGAAGGGCTCGCCGCGCCGACTCAGCGGTTATGAGATCGCCGTCCATAGTCGTTGCAACGAGTTTCTCCACTACGTGCCGCAGTTGACGCACATTTCCCGGCCATGGAAAGTTAGACAATACTGTGACCGCCTCTTTCTCAACTCTGCGTTTGCGAATAGATTTAGACCTCTTCTCCGCTTCGCATAAAAAGTGATCGACTAACAATGGAATATCAGATACGCGTTTTCTCAACGGCGGAGTGTTGATCGCCAAGACGGCGATCCGATAGAAAAGGTCCTCACGGAATCGGCCAACTTGCATCTCAAGGGCCAGGTTTCGGTTCGTCGCGGTTATCACTCGCGCATCAACATGCGTTTCTGAACGAGCCCCAACTGGTCTAATGGTGCCTTCCTGAAGAACGCGTAATAGTTTGACTTGACACGCAGCCGACATTTCGCCGATTTCATCGAGAAAGATAGTTCCTCTGTGTGCAGCTTCGAATAGTCCCTTGCGCTTCTCGTTCGCTCCTGTAAATGCGCCGCGTTCATAGCCGAATAGTTCTGACTCAAGAAGCGTTTCCGTCAGGGTTCCACAATTGACAGATACAAACGGGTTCATTCTGCGAGCACTCTGATCATGGATTGCTCGCGCCACGAGTTCTTTCCCTGTCCCTGACTCTCCAAGGACAAGTACAGTCAAGTCACAGCGAGCTGCCGTACCGATCTCGTTGAGTAGGACATCAACCGGCGGCGATTCGCCAATGATGCCGCCGTTGAATAGCGAGAACTGAGAACTCACTGATGCTTTCTCCCCAGTGTCAGGCGAGTTACCCCTATTTTGCGGGTGGTCTATCTTCCAAGACGGGAGAACTGGACAGAAATTCCAAGTTGGGGAAGAATACTCTTACCCTGTGCCGATTGGTTTGGTTTCGGACCTGCGAATATTTTTGATCTTGGTTGGAATTTCTGGCCGAGTCTCCCGTCTAGAACGAATGTAGCGGATTTCCAGATTGAAGCTGAGAGAAGCAGAGCCGTCTTTGTAGGCCTTCTCTTCAAAACAAAACATGCGATTTAGGGACAAAACCCAGCTGCCCAGACTGGTTTCTACCTTTGGCTGGCGCAACAGAATGTCGGCTATCCTGCTGGCCCTGCTGGTAGCGGCCGTACTTGTCCAAGCACAGTCCGCCGCTCCAAACAAGAATATCGAGTCGTTAGGCGTCCCGCCTATTCCAGCATCGTTGGCCCGCGAAATTCAGCCGTACAACAGTATTTATGGATTGCCGCTAGCGGGATGGAACCCAGTCAAACGTGAGATTTGGCTAAAGGGACTCTCAAGCGTCACGTGGATATCCAGAGTCACCAGTCCCGGAGCAAGTCCTGAGACCTCTTCGATCTACATTCAATCAGGCGGCATTTACGACATTTACTTCCAACCTCAAAATAAATATCTCGCCTACACAAGAGATGCAAACGGGAACGAGGCGTTTCAACTCCATCTTTATGAGATCAGTTCACGTAGTACGACGCTGCTTTCGGATGGAAAATCGAGAAACACCGAGCCAGTGTGGTCCAACGCTGGAGATAAGATTGTTTACAGTTCGAGCCCTTCCGGTGCTGAAGGCGTGAATCTACGTTTGCTCAATCCTTTTGATCCGAAAACCGATCGCTTACTAGAAAAATCTTCGGGTAGTTATCTTAAAGCATATGACTGGTCGCCGGACGATAAGAGCGTGGTCTATTGCGACTTCAGTTCAAACACAGCCTGCACCCTATGGTTGATTGATGTGGACACGGGAAAGAAGGTTTTGCTTTCTGAGAAGGCGAATAAGCCGGAACTCTATGACTTCCCGCAATTCAGCAACGACGGCAAAAGAGTTTACGTGGTGACGGATCATGATTCTGATTTTCGACGATTGGCTTTCATTGATCTCGTATCTCTAAAGATTGGCTATATCCCGTCTCCTAAACAATGGGATGTTGAGGAATTTCAGCTTGCACCCAATGCGAGGACTGTCGCCTTCATCACAAACGAAGATGGACTCTCCAAGCTGCATCTATTCGATCTGCTCGAAGGTAAGGAGCTTGAAGTGGCTCAACTTCCGGTCGGGATCATGTCGGACCCTAAGTGGAATAGAGATTCCACGGAGGTGGCTTTTAATCTCAAATCGCCACGCTCACCTAATGACGTCTACTCGGTCAACGTCAAGACAGCCAAAGCTGAACAGTGGACCAAGAGTGTCACGAATGGGGTGGATACCTCGAAGTTCTCAAAACCGGAGCTAGTTCATTGGCAGACCTTTGATAAGCGAACGCTGTCAGGCTTTCTCTACCGCCCATCAGAAAAGTTCACAGGTAAGCGGCCCGTCATTATCGACATACACGGTGGCCCGGAAGAACAGTATCGGCCCAGCTTCCTTTACGAAGACAACTATCTCTTGAATGAGCTTGGTGTGGCAAAGATCTATCCCAACGTTCGTGGCTCCTCGGGCTACGGAAAGTCATTCCTCAGTCTCGATAACGGATCGCTCCGAGAAGACGCGCTGAAGGATATCGGGGCGCTATTAGATTGGATCAAAGCAGAACCCATGCTTGATGCCGATCGCGTGTTGGTTGAGGGCGTGAGCTATGGGGGGTACCTTGCGCTCTCAACCGCATGTGCCTACGGTGATCGCATCAGAGGGACTATCTCCGAAAGCGGAATTACTAACCTCGGCAGTTTCGTGCAGAATACAGAGGGCTGGAGGCGCGACCTGCAACGCGCAGAGTTCGGGGACGAACGAGATCCGAAGGTCCGAGCGTTCATGGAGCGCACCGCCCCACTCAATTGTACGGAGAAGATCAAAAAACCACTCATGATTGTTCAGGGTGAGAATGATCCCCGCGTTCCCTCCGGAGATGCCGCGAAACTTGTGGCCGCTACCAAGAACCGAATTCCAGTCTGGTACATTTTGGCCAAAGATGAGGGACACGGTTTTCTTAAACAACCCAACCGCGATTATCGAATGTACGCGGAGATCCTGTTCATCAAAGAATTCTTGCTTAAATAATTCGGACTTCTAAATAAGCCGTAGCTTTATCGCGGCGAAAATCAAAGGAGAGGAGAGATGAAGACACTAAAGAGATTCTTACCAATTCTTGTGCTTGTCGGCATTGTTGGTCTGACAATGGTGCCGACTGTGTTAGCGGATGGCAGTGGACCTCAAGGAGGTTCCAACTCGGGCACTCCCCGGCCGCCACCGCCGCCACCTCCATCAAACGCGAGCTTGTTGGAGTTCCTTATTTGGCTCATCACCGTGCTTTTCGGGCTCTACTGACTTGCACAGTTTCCCAAGTTCCAGTGCAGGGTGAGGCAGCCCGGCTGAATCGCTCTGCGCTGGAGCTTGGCCGTTTCTCAGTGATCCAAGATGAAGCCTCGCCTCGGCATTATCGCGGTGGTTCTCGTTTCGCTCGTCGCACTCGGTCAAGCCTTCGGGCAGGAGATCAAGAGTGGGACGGATTTGGCGGTCGTCCTCTGCCAGACTCAAACTCAGCAATCTAGAGATGCGCTCCTAAAGACACATCCACAGCTCGTAGACAACCGTTTGTGGGAGGAGACTACCCGTCGAGCCGCCGCCGCCTACTATCAGGAGTCTCCAGAGCGGGCCGTGAAGATCTACGACGTTTCAATCCAAGTGGCTACTGAACTGGCCGATACCAAGTTGTTAGCTAAGACGTACTACAACCTGGCTCGGACGCTCTCTGGAATGAACGAGCCCGATAAAGCGATTGAGTCATACGAGAAAAGTCGTAATTACTTTGAGAAGGCAGGACTCAAGCGAGATTTGATTTACGTCCTCGCCGATCTTGGAGCTATCTATTTCAACAAAGAAGATTTCCAAAAAGCGAAGTCTTATTCGGAGCTAAGTGTTTCGCTTGCAGAATCGGTTAAGTCGGCAGATATTCCCGCCGGCACATGGCCAGATGATTTCGGTCTTGCGCGATCGCTGCATACCCTAGCTGAACTGGATTTGCGTAACGGCAATCATGATGAAGCGATCGAGAAGTTCCAACGTGCGCTGCGTTTATATCAACAACTGAATGGAGGAGGTTCGGGCTACACCTTCTATGTGGCCGGCGTATATGCGGGCTTGGGGAAGGTTTACCCAGAGATCGGTGATTATGCAAAAGGCCTCTACTACTTGAATAAGGCGCTGGAGATCGCAAAGGCCTCGTCTGATCCCGATACGCTCGCAAATATTCTTAACAGCATCGGTTACTTGTATCTGGAACAAGAGGATTACACGCAGGCCAAGGAGCAGTTTAATCGAAGCTTGAAGGCTTATCAGATTGCAAAGAACGATGTTGAGGCTTCGCGAGTACTGCTGAATCTTGGTGTAGTAGAGCAAAGAGAAGCTCATTACGACGCTGCTTTGGCGCAATTCAAGCTTAGCCTGACGGCGGCTAAGGCAGCTCAAAATACTGATGTACAGATTGCTGCCGGTGAAGGCATAGGTGTGGTTCTAACCGCACAAAAGAAACTAACTGAGGCCTTAGCGATTCTTAATGAAAGTCTGAATCTCGCAAGACAGACGAATAGCAAGACTCGAGAGGTTGAAATATCTTGGCGTAGCGCTCAGACGCTTTATGAAATGGAGAATTATGGCCAGGCGGTCGAACGAGCCGAAACAGCCGTTTCGCTGGCCCAGTCTTCTCATCTGCCTAAGCTCGAATACCTAGGGACCACCACTCTGGGCCAAGTTTACGCCGCGCAGAATAGACTCGATCTTGCCGAGCGGACATTGGAAAAGGCGGTTTCGCAACTGGAGAGTCTCCGAAGCCAGGTGGCGGGTCGGGAAACAGCATCGCAACTCTATTTCGAAAACAAGCTTGCTTCCTACCATGCGCTGGTTGACATTCTGGCGCAGCAGGGCAAGCCAATCGAAGCGCTGCTCTATGCTGAACGGGCCAAGGCTCGCGTCTTACTCGACGTGGTGAGTGGTAGTAAGGCGGATTGGTCAAAGATATTGACGCCGGCTGAGAGAGAGGAACGGCTACGTCTGAACCGAAGGATCTCCGAAATCAACGAACGCCTTAAGACACAACAGACTCCTAGTGATAATTCCTCAGCTCCTCTCTACTCACAGTTGGACGCCGCGCGGCTTGAATACCAGGCTTTTCAAGACGCCGTTTACGTAACTCATCCTGACCTGAGAATACGCAGCGGTCGCACGGCGTCACTAAATGCTGCGGAGGTTAATGCTCTAACGGCGAATAACACGGCGTATTTGGAATATGTGGTTACTTCAGATCGGGTCTCACTGTTTGTCGTAACTAGAGACGCGTCTAACAGTGGTGCAAATGTCACGATTTATCCGATCAGAGTTGAACCACGCGAGTTGGTTAGCAAGGTCAATCAGTTTCATGACCGGCTGGCTAACCGACATCCTGAATACGCAAGCTTGGCGCGTGAGCTTTATGCGCTGTTAGTCAGCCCTGCCGAAAAGCAACTACGCAATGCGACCCTCTGCATAGTTCCCGATAGCTTCCTGTGGAATCTTCCTTTCCAGGCGCTGATGACGAAAGACGATCGCTTCCTTATCGAAGAGCGCGCACTCTATTACGCTCCTTCCTTGAGCGTGCTGCGTGAAATGAACAGGAAAAGCTCTGCAAGTCGGGCGGAGTCGTCGTTAATCGCTTTCGGCAATCCGGTAATTGGGAAAGACGAGCAACGCAACGAGGAACTGTGTCCCTTGCCTGAAGCCGAAGCTGAAGTGAATTCAATAGCAAGGTCTTTCAACCCAGGAGGAAAGAAAGTTTTAGTCGGACGAGAAGCAACCGAAAAGACTTTCCGGGCGCTGGCGCCTACCTACTCGACGATTCATCTCGCGACGCACGGAATTATTGATAACAGACAGCCGCTCTATTCGCACTTGTTGCTGACGAAGACTGAGGGCGATCCTGAAAATGATGGCTTGCTAGAAGCACGTGAAATCATGAACATGAACCTGCCCGGCGGATCTCGCAGTGCTCTCTGCTTGCGAAACTGCAAATGGGAGGATCAGCCCCGGCGAAGGCGTGGTCGGAATGTCGTGGGCTTTCTTTGTTGCCGGCACGCGCTCGATGCTGGTGAGTCAATGGAAAGTTAACTCGGCTAGCACGTCTCAACTGATGGTGAACTTCTATCAAGATCTCGATGAGTTTGAGAGTCCCCCGAAAGCCAGGAAAGCAAGAGCGCTGCGCGAGGCGGTTCTCAAATCATTGAAGGACAAGCGCTACCGCCATCCTTTCTACTGGGCTGGCT